>CAVFZO010000164.1:0-2267 GCA_963626925.1 Clostridium sp. AM49-4BH | reverse complement strand
CTGCCATAAACTCATCGATATCGGAAGAAGCGATGTACTGAGCCGGATATGTGATCGTAGCCATGTCCTCTTCAACGACGACTGAAGCATAAGCATAGTCACGATAGTTGAATGTAGCCCTGATAGTGCCGTCTTCCTCGACAACGAGGTCGAAGCCTTCGACGAGAGCCTTTGCCGTATCGACAACAGCCTCGACTGCATCAGCAACCTGCACGACTGTCTCGATGACTGCATCCGCTGCCTCAGCAACAGCTGTCTCGACTTCTCCGTAGAGATCGACGAGGTACATTCCGCCTTCCTTGAGAGCGCTCAGCGAGGAGAGGAGGAATTCGTCTGTCTGCTCGGGATAGTAGAGCGTGAGGACGCCGTTCTCGAACGAGTATGTGACAAGAGAAGCTTCTTCCGGATAAGCAGCGCTTACGATGTATGCAACTGCATCGATGTCATCCTTCTCGATTCCGGCCGGTACTGTGAGTGTAGCCATCGTGTTGTCGAGTGTAATCGTTGTCGAAAGTCCCTTGTAGGAGAGAGTTCCAGCATAGACATGGCCGCCTTCTGTCGGTACTTCTTCAAGCTCTGATGGCGATGCGAGGGAGTCGATGAGTGCGACTGCTTCACTTCTGAGAGCATTGACGACTGCAATGATGAACTCCGAGGACTGCTCGGGATACATGAGTGTAAGAGTGCCGTCTTCAAGCTTATATGTAATAAGAGATGCCTCTGCCGGATATTCAGCAACGAGCATGTCCTTTACAGCCATGATGTCCTCGTCTGTCATTCCAGCAGGTACTGTAACGACTGCATATGTGCTGTAAGCCCTGATTTCTGATCTTACGCCTTTGTAGTCGAGTGTGTAGGAATAAACGAGACCATCGTCCTGAGTCTCCTCAGTCATTTCAGCTGAAGCTTCGCTGACGACGGATGCAACATATGCATCGATGTATGATGTGATGATGCCGTTGAGGTAATCGAGAACTCCGAGTCTCTCATAGAGTCCTCCGACGAACTCTTCCGGATAATAAATCACGAGAGTTCCGTCTTCGGGTATCTCATAGTAGACGGAACTGAGATATTCGGGGTACTTCTCCACGCAGAGTGCCATGAAGGAGTCGATATCTTCCTTATAAATATAATGAGCCGGATATGTGATCGTCGCCTTGCTGCCTTCCATCACGAAGGATGCCGAAGCGAAATCACTGTATGAGTATGATCCGCTGATGGTGCCGTCTTCGGCTACCTTTACTGTCTCATCCTCACCAGGAGCCTCGACAGGTGCTGTCTCGACAGGGGTTTCCACCTTCTCTGTCGTTACTGCGCTTTCTTCGACCTTTGTCTCGACAGGGGTTTCCTCGACCTTTGTCTCGACAGGGGTTTCCTCGACCTTTGTCTCGACTGCGGCTGTCTCAGCTGTCGCGGCCGGTGTTGTAGTAGTCGTCTGTGCAGTTGTTGTTGCAGCCTGTGTTGTTGCAGCCTGTGTTGTTGCAGCCTGTGTTGTAGTGGTACCGGTCGAAGTATCCTTCTTGCTGCAAACACAAAGACCAAAAAGCATCAAAGCTGCAAGCGCCAATACGACTGCCAGCTTTCCGAAACTCTTTTTTCTCATCATGTCGCCTTCCTTATTTCCGAATGAACGGAATAATTAACTCAAAAAACGCATTTCTCATGCGGAGGGACCGTCCGGAGACTCCCTGGGGAGAATATGACCGGTCCAGTCTTACCTCTTTATCATTATTACACTACTTTCAGTTTTCGAGGAAGAAAAAAAGAAATTATTACAGTTAAATTTTGAGTATTTTGTGTGAAGGAAATTTATGAAAAAAGAGAAGTTACAGCTTTTGTTTGAATTAAATTAAAAATCCTCCTGAAATACACACAGGAGGAAATCTCTCTTGAAGGCGGCGCTTATGCGTTCTTCTTTGCGACGATGAGCTCGGGAACCTTTGCAGCCTTGCCGACTCTGTCTCTGAGGTAGTAGAGCTTTGCCCTTCTGACACGGCCTCTTCTCACGACCTCCACCTTCTCGATTCTCGGTGAATGCATAGGGAAGATTCTCTCGACGCCGACGCCGTATGAAATCTTTCTGACTGTGAAGGACTTTCTGATACCGCTGTTGTTCTTTGCGATAACGATACCCTCGAAAACCTGGACTCTTTCGTTCGTCCCTTCGACAATCTTGAAATATACCTTTACTGTATCACCAACGCTGAAATTCTCAGCATTCTCTTTGATCTGCTTTGCTTCAATAGCTCTAATGATATCCATATCAT
>CAVFZO010000163.1:0-2274 GCA_963626925.1 Clostridium sp. AM49-4BH | reverse complement strand
GAGCATTTTCAGATAGAGGAGGAAAAGAATGTGCAAGGTTAATACATGTGCATACTGTGTCTACTGTGAATACAGAAGAGGAAAATACCGCTGTCGGTATGAAGGCGAAGACTACATCGTCGGAGTTGACGATCAAGCATGTGAAGACTACCTGACGGCTGAAGTTCCGGCATGCAGAGACAAGGGGACAATTCCTCCCCGAAGGATGGGAAGACAGTGGTAAGTGAAGATACAAAGAAGGAAGTGAGCAAGGTGCTCCTCAGAGAGATTCGGATAAATTCCGAGTCCCTCCTGTCGGAAGTGATTTCCGTTCGGTCGGAGCTTTGTCTCACCTTCCCGAATAACAGGGACAGAATAATTGAAGTGTTCTCAGAGTTATTATTCGACAGCAGAGACTTGAACGAAAAAATCAAGAGATATGAAAGGAGGGGATGAATGAACAGAATTGAATTATTTAACGATTCTTTCCAGAACTGGAAGACTCATCAGATACCGTGTGCACAGCTTATCCTTACCGACTTACCTTATCAGCTCGGTGACAGAATGTATGGCTCTAATCCGGTGTGGTATGAAGGTGGAGACAACTCGAACGGAGAGAGTAAATATGCTCATAAATCGGCATTCGATACGGACGATAAAAGGGGATTCAGAATCCCCGAATTCTTCCATTTCTGCTCAAAGCTGTTGAAGCCGGAACCGAAGGGAACGAAGGAAGCCGGATGTATGATTCTGTTTTGTGCTTTGGAGCAGTTTGACGAACTGAAACACTATGCAAAAGAATATGGCTTTCCGAACTCGATACCTTTTATATTCCGTAAAAAATATTCAGCACAGGTGTTGAAGGCAAACATGCGACCAGTCGGGAATTATGAATGTGCCTTGCTGTTCTATCGTGATAAGCTCCCGAAGTTCAGAAACGGAGGAAGAATGGTATTTCAGAATATGGATTGGATTGAGGACAAGAGGAAATACCCGAAAATCCATCCGACACAGAAACCTGTGGCATTACTTGAATTTCTAATACAGACATTCACAGATGTTGATGATGTTGTTATAGACTGTTGCGCCGGAAGTGGAACAACGCTAGTCGCAGCTGGAAACCTCAATCGAAAGGCATACGGCTTCGAGATCAAGAAAGAGTTCGTGAACGGATTCTACAAGGAGCTATATCCCATGATTGAACCGGATCTCTTCTCTACATATGAAAGGGAAGAGAAGAAGGAACAAGTGAGACAGTTATATTGTATATGAAATACGGCTTACCATATAAAGGCTCAAAATCACAGATAGCTGAGAGTATACTCTCCTACCTCCCCGAAGGCAAAAGACTGGTTGACCTTTTCGGGGGTGGGGGAGCTATCTCTCATGCAGCCAGTTTCTCTTATAAGTGGAACTCCGTCTTATATAACGAGCTTTCCCCTCTAGTATGCCGTGCCTTCTCTATGGCTATACATGGCGAATTTTCCACAGAGAACAGATGGATAAGCAGAGAGGACTTTTTCGGATTAAAGGACACAGATCCTTATGTCGCTTTCTGCTTCAGCTTCTCAAATGACTTGAAGACATATGCTTATGGTAAGGAAGTTGAACCATGGAAGAAGGCACTTCATTATGCAAGAGTATACGGGGATAATTCATTATTAAAAGCAATGGGCATAGATTCGGACGGAAGCAGAGAAGACTTAAAAAGATTTTTTAAAGATAACCATAAGGGAGAATGCCAAAGTCTCGAAAGTCTCGAACGTCTCCAAAGACTCCAAAGTCTCGAAATAGAAACAGTCAATGGCTCTTACACTGACTATATCTATCAAGCCGGCGATGTCGTATATTGCGACCCGCCGTATGAAAATACAGATTGCGGAAGCTATAAGGGCTTCAACTCCAACGCTTTCTATGAATGGGTGAGAACACGTCCCTTCACCGTCTACTTCTCTTCTTACACAGCACCCTCTGATTTCTATCTCTGCTGGGAGCAAGACAAGAGAGTATTGTCCGCTTCGGGAGCTTCGCTTTCAGCCAGAGAGAAGATATTCTCCAACACCCCTCCCGAGAAAACTTCTCTAATCCCCGTCCAGTTGACCCTCTTTTGAACTATTTCGCCAAAATGGGGGTCAAAACACCCCGAAAACTTTAACTATAATGCCAATTGTGCACGTTGACGCCCGTGAACCTAGAGAGAAAGGTCGGGCGCGTGTCGCTTGGTATAGCCACACGGCTCCCCGGAAGGACCCGCCTGCCACGATCCTCTCGGGTCCGCCTGGCCCCTTCCTGCCT
>CAVFZO010000162.1:0-2310 GCA_963626925.1 Clostridium sp. AM49-4BH | reverse complement strand
GTTACTATTCACACCCCCTAAACCATAAATAAGGGTTTCGGACCTCCCATTCAGGGAGAAAATCATCATAACTCTCGAAAATAGTGAAAAATATTTGCTTTTTTCGAGAGATTTCTATTGACTTTTATTTCGTTAGGCGTTATAATACCCATAAAGAAAGAAAAGGAGTAGCAGATGGGTATTATCTATCAGTTAGACAAGAGAACAGGCGTCACTTATGCCTACGAGAACAAGAGTTTCTGGGACAAGGATCAGAAGAAGAGAAGAGCTACGCGTAAGCTTATCGGGAGGGTCAACACCGAGACAGGAGAGATTATTCCCACCGATGGAAGATGTAAGAACATGGCTGTCACCTCTGCATTGCCGAAGACTGTCAAGGAATGCAGGGAGATGATCATTGCTCTCCAGAAGGAGAATGAAGAGCTGAAAGCAGAGCTTGAGAAACTGAGGGACGGAGAATAAGAAGATGATTGACGTTCTCGGTAACTACGACTGCAGATTCAGCTGTAAATATATGCTTCACTTCTCTCAGAAGAAGAAGGAAGAGGAAGAGAAACACAGAAAGAAATGTGAGGCCTATTCGGCGCTCACATACAAGTGTGCTGATCTAAGAGCTGAGAATTCGGAGTTGCGCGGCAGGAATAAAGAGCTGGAGAAGAGGCTGAATGCTGCCGAGAAGAATGCCGAGAAAATCGAAAAATACAAGAGCGAGAATGAAGAGCTCAAAAAGGAGAACCACGAAAAGGATATAGAAATAAGGAAACTCAAGAAGCAGTTAGAACAAACTGAAGGTTATAAAAAGACGATTGAGGAGTTGACCAATAAAGTCAAGAAACAGGAAATAAACCTCAACATGGACTCGTCAAACTCCTCAAAGCCATCCTCAACAGATGCTCCGGAGAAGAGAAAAGTTCAAAACAGTAGAAAGAAAACCGGACGCAAGAGAGGCGGTCAACCCGGACATAAGGGGCACAGAAGGAATATTCCTCTGGCCGGCAATGTCATAAACGAAGAAATAATACTTGAGCCGGACAAGAAGACAATAGAAGAAGGCATTACCTTCACTGGAAGAGAAATACACAGGACGGTTTCCGACGTAGAGGTGATCGTCAGGAATAAAACGTACATCTCCAGGGAGTACATAGGCGCCGATGGCAAGACACACTGGATACCGTTCCCCGAGAACATCAGCCATAACGAGTTCAGCTACGGCCCGGACCTCAAGGCCTTCCTCTATTTTCTTCTCAACAGATGTAATGTCTCCAATGAAAACGCGAGGAGGTTCGTCAAGGAACTCACTGGAGGAGCCCTCAATCCATCTGCGGGATTCGTACAAAATCTGATGAAAGAGTTCAGTACAAAGTCGAAGAAGGAGTCTGATGAGATTCTACTTGAACTTCTCTCCTCTCCTTACATGCATGTCGACTTCACCAATGTCTTTCTCGACGGCAAGAACAAGCAGGTTCTTGTGTGTTCCAATAATGAAACTGTACTTTACCTCTATAGAAATAATAAAGGCCATAAGGGAATCGCGGGTTCTCCCGTGGAGACATTCACCGGCATTCTCATCCATGATCATGACGTCACTTTCTATTCCTACGGTTCAAAACATCAGGAATGCCTCGTTCATGAACTCAGATACCTTGCCGAGATAATGCTGTATGAGAATAAGCTGACCTGGGCGGAGAAGATGAAGCAATACTATCTTAAGTTACTCGCTCTGACAGATGAGCAGATAGAAGCTCTGTCAGCAGAGGAAATACAGAAATACAAGGATGAGTTCCTCTCAATACTCGACATCGGTGATAAAGAATATGAAGAGAATCCTCCGAAAGAGTATTTCAGGAAGGGCATCAATCTTTGCAAGAAGATGAGGAAATACGTGGAGTCGGAGCTGAGGTTCCTCTCAACTCCAGGCCTTCCCGCCGAAAACAACTGCGCCGAGAGAATGGGTCGGAAAGTGAAGCGGAAAATGCGCGCCATGACTACCTTCCGGTCTGAAGAATCTGCCAGACAAATATGTCAGGGACTTTCGGTCATACATAGTGCCAGTGCAAAGGGCGAGAACATCTTCAATAAGCTTGTGGAGATCTTCAACCGGCCGACTCCGCCACGTGCTCCTGCCGTAGCTGCATCACCGGAACCTGTTCCAGACTCCGGCGCTGCTGAAGCTTCAACTTCCATATCGGACGGACATCCCAGGACGTCACAGGAAATTCCCCAACTTTATGCTTGAAACTTGACTCGTCCGAGGGCGAGTTGAGCTGTCATGACCCCCCTAATTGTTAAATCGGGGGTGTGAATAGTAAC
>CAVFZO010000161.1:0-2329 GCA_963626925.1 Clostridium sp. AM49-4BH | reverse complement strand
CAAATACACATGGCAGACATACGAATGCCATATGTATACAAAGTAGCTGTCTAGCAATAGCAGTAGCGGTGTCATGGACGCACCCATGGAAGAGCAATCTCAGCCATGATGCTCTGGTAATTTATTACCGAGTAGTTCACGTGGCCAGATAGAAATCAGGTACAATACAGGGCACAAAGACAATATGTGCATGTCTGCATGCTCAAAATTGCACAGGCTCGGAATCTCTACAAAAGCCTGATTTAAAAAACTTATTGACTTGAAGATACGAAAAAGCAGAAAGTTATTCCCATGAAAAAAACAATGACACTATTACTGCTCACTCTTGCACTCTGCAGTCTGAGCGCCGCTACTGTCTATGTCGGCGGGGAGGTCGGATTGAACTCCAACTCCATCATCGCCGGCAGCGGATACAGCGGCTATGAATACTCCATTGGCAAAGGCGCTGATATCTCAGTCCCCGTCGTCGTGGAGTTTACCCCCAATATTGCTCTTCAGACAGGAGCCTCATTCCAGATGAAGGGCTACGGTTATATGAAGAACGTCACCATCAAAGGCGAGAAGACTGAAATTCTTGAATACAGCGTCATGAACAGCTTCGTCGAGGTTCCTCTTGCACTCCGCCTCTCGCTCTCTTTCGGAGGAAGCAGATGGGGAGCATTCGCCGTGCTCGGCGGCTACTGCGGCTACTGGGTTCACGGGTACAGGACAGGAGAGGCATACGGCCTGACAAGTGCGCGCCCTGTCGAGGAGGAGACAGACCTCAGCCTCTACAACAGATTCGAGGCAGGATTATCGGCTTCGGTAGGAGCTGACGTTGAATTTGCCTCTTTCGACGCATACCTTCTCGTCGGCTACTCGATTTCCCTTACAGATATGAACAGGAGCCAGAAATACGCATCATACCCGATGCACAATTCAACAGTTACTGTTGCCGCAGGACTGTTATGGGGGATTAACAAATGAAGAAGATACTGACAGTTTTAATGATACTTTTCGCACTTATCGTGCTGTCCTCATGCACGAATGATGCAAAGGACCCCATCGATGAGACAACGGACTCCTGGGAGAGCACCTTCCGCCAGTACTGGGAAACGATGAGCCTCGAGTACGTCCACTTCAGCGAGGAGGATGGACTGGACTGGGATGCAGTGTACGATAAGTACCTCCCTCTCTTCCAGAACCTTGATTATTCGAAGAAAGAGGACAGCATCACGGCATTCAAATACTTCAAGGAGATGTCGTGGCAGCTTAGTGACTATCACTACAATCTTACAGTAAAGGACCAGTTCGGAAACTCCATCTCGATATCTCCATCAACACTCCAGAAGATGAAGAAAGCACATCCCGACTGGGACATCAATGACTATCCCGATATCTTTTCGTTGTCGCTTACGCCCGCCGGTGGAATATCAATGAGCATCCTCTCGGTAAACGGAGGATTCGAGAATCCCGTCATAAAGGACATGAGTGCAGCAACCGATGCCGAGAAGGCTGAGTACAAGAAGTACATCTCTGTCCTGGAGGGAATTCTGGAGGTTTCCGATCTCACGAAGGCCGGATTATTCCATAACGGGACAGCAGATTTCACATCCTGTGTGGGATACTCCATAGAGGCACCGAAGAGCGAGACTCCGACTGACGCCGAGAAGGCATGGGCGACAGTAGTCAACGGCCTCTCCCTCGACGGCTTTACGTATTTCTACGGTCTCACAAAAGACAGTGTTTTCTATTTCTATATCTCCCAGTTCCCGTCACCGCTCTGCCTCGAGCCTCTGCTCTATCAGGAGAATCTGAGATCGGATGAGAGAAAGAAACTCGAAGAAAGCGGACTGGACATCATCCACGACGCACTCTGGTGTCAGAATGTGAGGAACGGTGTCACATACGATCTTTCCAGCGAGAGGGATCAGCTGGTAGGAATATGCGACCTTCTCAAGAACCTCAAGTACATAACGGCGAACGGCAAATGCTCATTCGACGGCTATTCATGGGAGTCTGTCAGCGGTGTCGTCATGGACGTCAGATCAAACGGCGGCGGATCTGTCAGCTTCCTGCTTACCCTGATGGGCTCGTTCTTCTCGGAGGAGACGAAGATCGGACAGGTCAGATACCGTGACAGCTACTCACGGTACAACTATACTCCGTGGATTGATTACTGCATCGAGAAGGAATACTGCAACCCTGTTGCAAGTGCAAACTACTCCGGTCCTCTTGTCATGCTCACGAACGGGAGCTCTGTATCATGTTCAGAGACAGCATGCATAATTGCAAAGCTCCTTCCGTCTGCGAAGGTAGTGGGTGGTCAGACATACGGCGGAACATGCGC
>CAVFZO010000160.1:0-2686 GCA_963626925.1 Clostridium sp. AM49-4BH | reverse complement strand
CCTAACTCGTCCTTAGAAACGGTTCCATAAACCAATTTCGAGGGCTGACCGTTCGCCGGGTGTGCTTCTCTTAATCAGAATATAATACACCTGTGGAAATAAATAAAGAGTTCTGCTTGCAATCTTCTTCTACATTGAAAATCCTACATGAATAATGGAAGATTGCATGGCTGCAAACACCATTTTTTCTTTCTGCATCGATGATTTATGTCAAATATGCAACAGGGCGCAACAGAAAGAATAATGGAAATGAAAAATTAAGATGTTTTTAATTTGATATTTCTTTTCGTTTATTGCAATTTTGGAAAGAATATGCTAAAGCATAATAGCTTGTTAACGATAGTTTATTATCGAATATCTTTGTTCTATTATAGGAGAAATAAAAGATGAAAGTTGGTATTAACGGATTTGGAAGAATCGGCCGTTTCGTTTTCCGCGCTGCTATGAACCGCCCGGATGTTGAAATTGTAGGTATCAATGACCTCTGCCCGGTAGACTACCTCGCATACATGCTCAAGTATGACACAATGCACGGTCAGTTTGAAGGCACAATCGAAGCAGATATGGAAAACTCCCTTCTTATTGTCAACGGAAAGAAAATCAGAGTCACAGCATGCAAGGATCCCAACGAACTGGCATGGGACCAGGTCGGTGCTGAATATGTAGTAGAGTCAACAGGTCTCTTCCTCACAAAGGAGAAGGCACAGGCTCATATCAACGCAGGTGCAAAGTATGTCGTCATGTCAGCTCCTTCGAAGGATGACACTCCGATGTTCGTATGCGGCGTCAACGAAGACACATATGTAAAGGGTACACAGTTTGTTTCCAACGCTTCCTGCACAACCAACTGTCTCGCTCCTATCGCAAAGGTTCTCAACGACAACTTCGGTATCGTCGACGGCCTTATGACGACAGTTCATTCCACAACAGCTACACAGAAGACAGTTGACGGACCTTCCATGAAGGACTGGAGAGGCGGCAGAGCTGCTTCCGGCAACATCATTCCGTCATCAACAGGTGCAGCCAAAGCTGTCGGAAAGGTCATTCCTTCCCTCAACGGCAAGCTCACAGGTATGTCCATGAGAGTTCCGACACTTGACGTTTCCGTCGTCGACCTCACAGTCAACCTCGCTAAGCCCGCTACATACGCAGAGATCTGTGCAGCTATGAAGAAGGCAAGCGAAGGTTCCCTCAAGGGTATCCTCGGCTACACAGAAGATGCAGTTGTATCCTCCGACTTCCTCGGTGACACAAGAACATCCATCTTCGACGCTAAGGCTGGTATCGCACTCACAGATACATTCGTCAAGGTTGTTTCCTGGTATGATAACGAAATCGGTTATTCAAACAAGGTTCTCGACCTCATCGCTCACATGAAGAAGGTCAACGGCTGATTAGAAGTCGCTTGACTCTAAAAGGCCTGTATATCCTACAGGCCTTTTTGTCCAGTTAAGGAGTAAATTATGGTACTTAATACAGTTAAAGAAGCTGATCTCAAAGGTAAGAGAGTTCTTGTCAGAGTAGACTTCAACGTTCCTGTAAAGAACGGCGTCGTTACAGACGATACAAGAATCAAGGCTGCTCTTCCGACACTCCAGTACATCCTCTCCCAGGGCGCATCCCTCGTCGTCATGTCCCACTACGGAAGACCGAAGGGACAGAAGAATCCCGATTTCTCGATGGCTCCGATCGCAGCTGTCTTCGAGAAGGAACTCGGAAGGAAGGTCACACTCGCTCCCGATGTCATAGGGGATGAGGTGAAATCTCTTGTAAATGCCCTCAAGCCGGGCGATGTTCTTCTTCTCGAGAACGTCAGATGGTACAAGGAAGAAGAGGCAAACGACCCGGGATATGCAAAGGAACTTGCTTCCTACGGCGACGTCTATGTCAACGATGCATTCGGAACGGCACACCGCGCTCATGCCTCCACAGAGGGTGTTGCACACTATCTTCCTTCTTTTGCAGGACTTCTCATCGAGAAGGAAGTCAAGTTCATGGCTCCACTCCTTGAGAACCCCGAGCATCCCTTCGTCGCTATAATCGGCGGCAGCAAGGTCTCGAGCAAGATTTCCGTTCTCAAGAGCCTTGTCAGAACCTGTGATACCATCGTCATCGGCGGCGGCATGGCATATACTTTCCTCAAGGTTCTCGGACACAGTGTCGGAAAGAGCCTTGTAGAGGATGACTATCTCGATACAGCTTCCGATTTCCTCAAGGCTGCAGAAGAGAAGGGTGTCAAGGTCATCCTTCCAGTCGACCACGTATGTGCTGAGGCATTCGACGAGAATGCATCTCCCGTCTATGTTGATTCCCAGGATGTTCCGGAATCTCTCATGGGACTCGATATCGGAAGTAAGACTGTCGCTCTTGTAGTTGATGCTCTCAAGGATGCAAAATCCGTCGTATGGAACGGACCGATGGGCGTCTTCGAGTTTGCTCAGTTTGCAAAGGGAACGGAGGCTGTTGCAAAGGCACTTGCGGAGAGCAAGGCAGTATCTGTTGTAGGCGGTGGTGACTCCGTAGCTGCAATCAACAAGTTCGGTCTCTCTTCCAGAATCAGCCATGTTTCCACAGGCGGCGGTGCATCTCTCGAATTTTTAGAGGGAAAGACACTCCCCGGAATCGCAGCACTGGAAAAAAAAACTAGAAAAATCTATATAGCAGGCAACTGGAAGATGAATCTTCT
>CAVFZO010000159.1:0-2969 GCA_963626925.1 Clostridium sp. AM49-4BH | reverse complement strand
AGAGGTCCGGAGCCTTACAAGGGCAAGGGCATCAAGTACGAAACCGAGAATATCCGCCGCAAGGTCGGTAAGTCTGGTGGTAAGAAATAAGGTGGCTTAGTATGAACAGAATGATTGATAAAGCAAGAAAGCATGCCAGAAGAAAGACACACATCAGAAAGTCTATCTCCGGTACTGCTCTCAGACCGAGAATGACTGTATCGAGAAGCAACCAGCACATGTATGTGCAGGTCATCGACGACACAGTCGGTCATACACTGGCTTCCGCTTCTACTCTTGAGGCAGAGTTCAAGGCTCTCAGAAATACAGTCGCCGATGCAGAGAAGCTCGGTGAGGCTGTCGGTAAGAGATGTCTCGAGAAGGGTATCAAGACAGTTGTCTTCGATAGAAACGGCTATCTCTACCACGGCATCGTGAAGAGCATCGCAGACGGCGCAAGAAAGGCCGGACTGGAGTTCTAAGGGGTTACTGTATGGAAAGATCAAGAGAAAGAGAAAAAGAAAACAAGCAGCCGGAAGGCTACGTAGAGAAGCTTGTCAAGCTCAACCGTGTAACGAAGGTCGTCAAGGGTGGTAAGAGATTCTCATTTGCGGCACTCGTTGTAGTCGGTTACGGCGACGGCAGAGTAGGCTACGGCTTCGGAAAGGCCAACGACGTCACGGACGCAATCAGAAAGGCTACCGAGAAGGCTAAGGCTTCCATCATCAAGGTTCCTGTAAAGGGCACAACCATCCCTCACGACATCGTGGGCAACTTCAAGAGTGCATCCGTCCTCCTGAAGCCGGCTGTCCCCGGAACAGGTGTCATCGCAGGTGGTGCAGTCCGTCTCGTATGTGACGCAGCCGGTATCAAGGACATCATTTCCAAGTCTCTCGGCTCGAGAAATGGTATCAACACTGTAAAGGCTACCTTCGACGCTTTCGAGCACATCTACAATGCTGCAGATGTTGCAAAGAACAGAGGTAAGACTCTTAAGGAAATGTGGGGTTAATCATGGCACAGATTAAGATTACACTTGTAAAGGGCGTGGCAGGGACGCTTCCTGTCCAGAGAAAGACCGTCAAGGCTCTGGGACTGGGTAAGATCAACTCTTCTGTCGTACGCGAAGATAATCCTGTAAACCGTGGCATGGTCCGCACAGTCGCACACCTTGTAAAGGTTGAGGAGATTTAACCATGGCAGAGATCATTAAGCCGTATGGCGCAACAAAGGCAAAGACCATCGTCGGCCGCGGTGCATCCAGCAAGGGCAGAGCCTGCGGACGCGGACACGACGGACAGAACAGCCGTTCCGGCGGTGGTGTGAGACTCGGTTTCGAGGGCGGTCAGATGCCTCTCTACAGACGTGTCGCAAGACGCGGCTTCTCCAACTACCCGTTCAAGGTTGAAGCTCAGGCTGTCTCTCTCTCCACACTCGACGCAGTCTTCGAAGAAGGCGCTGTCGTAAGTGCAGAGACGCTGCGCGAGAGCGGAGTCATCAAGGGCAAGGAAACGGTCGCCAAGATTCTCGCTTCCGGAGAGGTCACCAAGGCTCTCACAGTCGAAGGTGTCGCACTTTCCAAGAAGGCAGCTGAGAAGATCGAGGCCGCTGGTGGAAAAGTAGTCGTTAAATAAAGAGGGAATTTATGGCAAACACACTGGTAGATATGTTCAGAATGAAGGATATCAAGAAGAAGATCCTGATCACATTCGGTCTTCTGATTGTTACGAGAATCGGGGCTTACCTCCCGATTCCCGGAATCAACCCCAGCGTCATCTATGATGCATACAGGGCAAGTTCCTCCAACATTACTGAATACTTAAACTTCTTCTCCGGTGGTGCCTTCTCCAATTTCTCGATATTCATGCTCGGGGTTATGCCGTACATCAGCACTGAAATCATCTTTCAGCTGCTGATGCTCGTCGTCCCGTCACTCAAGAAGTTGGCTGAAGACCCGCAGGGACAAAAGAAGATTCAGCAGTATACCCGCTACGCAACAGTCGTTGTATGTATTATCCAGTCACTCGCTGCTGCAGCTTATGCACAGTCGCTCGGAAGCGCTGCTCTTTCCGTATCGGTAGGGCTCTTCTATCCGATTGCAATCATCAGCTGTACGACAGGCTCCATGCTCTGTGTATGGATCGGTGAGAAGATAACTGACTACGGCGTCGGTAACGGTATATCGCTTCTTATCTTCGCTGGTATCGTTGCAAGAATTCCTAATGCTTTCTACACAATGGTGACAGGTATCATCGATGGTACAATCAACTGGATATCCCTTGTAGTAGTTATCATAATGTTCTTCTTTGTTGTCGCTCTTGTTGTTTACGAAGAACAGGGCACAAGAAAGATTCCTGTAACATATGCAAAACGTGTTGTCGGAAGAAAGATGTACGGCTCGCAGAGCACATACATTCCGTTCAAGATCAACCCCTCGGGCGTTATTCCTGTAATCTTCGCGTCGACACTGTTGCAGATCCCCCTCATGCTGGGCAATACAAATATTGGCTGGATGAAGGCTGTAGCAAATTTCTTAGATCCGCAGAAGGCCCCTTATCTAATCATCTACACCCTGCTGATTATAGGCTTTGCATTTTTCTATACCCAGGTCAGTCTGAACCCGATCGAGATGGCGAAGAACATCAGAGACAACGGCGGTTCGATTCCGGGAATCAGAAATGAGAAACTCGAAGAGTATCTCACGAAGGTTCTCAACAGAATCGTCCTCCCCGGTGCTATCTTCCTCGCTTTCATCGCTCTGATTCCTACCCTGGTTCAGTTGATCTTCGGTCTTCCGAGTTCTGTCGCCATGCTGTTCGGCGGAACATCGCTCATCATCCTCGTCGGAGTCGATCTCGATACTATGAGACAGCTTGACGGTATGATGAAGATGCACCACCACGACGGCTTCGTGGAGTCAAGAAGAAGAAAGACGAAGAAAATCTAAAGGAGCTGTTTACTATGAAAGTAAGAGCAAGTGTCAAACCAAT
>CAVFZO010000158.1:0-3587 GCA_963626925.1 Clostridium sp. AM49-4BH | reverse complement strand
CCCTCTATAGACCGCGAACCGTAAATTGTATCGACCATGCGACACCTCCTGTAATGTTTTCTCGGATTGTCTTTGGTTGACTCTGATTGTCGTTGTTTGTCTTAGATTGTCAGTTCTGCCTTTACGGCTTCGATGAGAGCACTCTGGGTTTTGTCCTTAGCCTTGAGGGCTTTCAGGATCCTCTCATCAATGGTGTCCTTCGTGACGATGTGCTGTACTACTACAGTCTTCGCCTTCTGTCCCTGTCGCCACAGTCTGGCGTTGGTCTGCTGGTAGAGCTCTAAGCTCCACGTGAGCCCAAACCACACGATTACCGATCCCCCACTCTGGAGGTTCAACCCGTGACCCGCAGAGGCCGGATGAATTATCCCCACGTTGAGTTCACCCCTATTCCACCTCTCGATACTCTCAGCTGTATCCAGCTTGGAGTAGGTGACACCTAGCCTCTTGAGTCTCTCCTCTATCCTCTCCTGGTCGTGCTTATACCAATATGCTACAAGCATAGACTTCCCGTTCGACGCTTCGACTATATCCTCCAGTGCATCCACCTTCGCCGGGTGTATTTCCATAACACTGCCGTTATCGCTATACACAGCGCCGTTGGATAGCTGGGAAAGCTTGTTCGAGAGTGAGGCAGCATTTCCTGCAGTCACCTCTCCCTCAGGTAGCTCAAGCACAAGGTCCTTCTTCATTGTCTCGTATCGTCTCCTCTCATCCGGTGAGAGTCTCACCTCATACACGCTCTCTATAAGCTCTGGCATCTCAAGGTAGTCAGTGCTCCTCATGCTGATTGTGATGTCAGCGATACGCTTGTAGATTTCCTCCTCTGCTCCCGGGAGTGGCTTATAGGAGTAGACCACCTGGCCGTTTCTCCTATCAGGCTGGAAGTACGTCTCCCTATAACGCGTGATAAACCTCCCAAGCCTCTCTCCCATATCGAGAAGTCTGAACTCTGCAAAGAGGTCCATGAGACCGTTGGTGCTCGGTGTACCGGTAAGTCCAATGATTCTCTTCACTTTTGGTCGCACCTTCATGAGGGCCTTAAACCTCTTTGCCTGGTGGTTCTTGAAGGACGAGAGCTCATCGACCACCACAGTGTCGAAGTCGAACGGGGTGTTACTCACGAGCCACTGTACGTTCTCGCGGTTGATAACATAGATGTCAGCTGTGCTCCTCAGGGCCTTCAGCCTCTCCTCCTCTGTCCCTACAGCAACAGCTACTCTTAGCCCCTTGAGGTGGTCCCACTTCTCGGCTTCTGTCTTCCACGTGTCACGGGCGACACGCAGGGGAGCGATAACGAGAACTCTATGAATCTCAAAAGAGTCGAACAGCATGTCATTCAGTGCCGTTAGTGTAATCACGGTCTTGCTCGACCCAAGCCCATATCTAACAGGACCGCAGCTTCTTTATGCGACTTGATAAAATCAATTGCATAGCTCTGGTAGTTATGTGGTATGAACTTCATTTGGCATCACCTCCTTTTATTGCGTTTATCACTTCTTCGATCTGGTCGACTTCGTCGATGCAGAAAACCTTGTAGCCCAGACTCTCGAGTTGTCTCTTTCTCTTCTCCTGCAGTGGTCTCATCCTCTTTCCCGGTGCCTTGAGTTCCACGAATGCCATTCTCCCCTCTTGGAGAAGTACCAATCTGTCCGGCATACCGGCCATGCCGGGAGATACGAACTTAGGGGAGATGCCGTTCGTTTTTCGGACAGCTCTGCAGAGTGCCTTCTCTATCTCACTTTCCCTCATGCTCTTTGTACTCCTTCCAAACCTCGTCAAATGCCTCGAGGCATTTTGGGGACGCTCCACGTTCCTCAATGTACTTTCTGATTACGCGGTAGCTCGTCCTCGTCCTCGGGAAGTTATTACCATCTGCCTTAACGCTGCGTGCCAGCACGCCCTTCACTGTTTTATCGTCTTTGTATTTACGAATTAAAAATGTACAAAATCTCATGTTTTCTCCTTGCCACCCCATATAGGCGGTAGCCGTTTTAAAATGCCTGGGCTAATGAACCCTACGATAACCAGGTACAAAAACTAGGGAGGTAACTACGAGTATTTTTTCCTATATATGTGTATATACGTATATTTATGTGTATTTTCCTCTTTTTATTACCTTTTTGCTTTATATAGATAGTTTCTAGTTACCTGGTTTACCGTAGGGGTTCAACTCTTTTATTTATAAGAGATTATCAGAACGGTATGTCATCTTCCTGGTTTTCCTCTGGTTTACTCTGGTAACCAAAGGTATCCAAGGGCTGGTTTTGGGCAGTTGCTCCACTTTTACTGACACGCTCGTAGTATTTCTGCCCACCATATGGATAGACCTTCCGAGTTTTTCCAGTCCACCTCCACTCCTCAGACTTCATCATCATAGATACGAGATCAGTAGAGCTACGGCGGTCAAGTGAACCTTTAGGCTTCTCGAAGAGCTCGTACCATATCTCAGAATTGGTGACATACTGACGCTTCACAGTACCCTTTTGAGATAGCTCATCTTCGCCGTGGAGGAAGTATCTGCGGTCTTCAACTTTCATTCTGTACCAGTCTTCCGGAAGAAGTATATCAAGAGCCGCTTCGACTTCGCCCAGGCGTGCATCACTCTCCATTGCTTTAGTCTGCTCAGCTAACGCCTCAACCCCTTCTACTTCATTGAGAATCAGAGACTCGCCTTCTGCGTAGAGGTGCTTCGCTTCCGCCCATAGCATACGGACATCATCTTCTGTCATGTTCCATGGCTTCTTCTGGCTTTCTCCCGTAACATTTACAGGCCAGAAACGACGGTTCCCTGTGATGTCTCTCAGGAACCCGGACTCTGCGTTCGTTGTGCCGAATATTACACACGCTCTCGGGTGCTTCTCTACATTCTCCCCATATGCATGGCGAAATTTATCATCCGTGCGACTCGCAAATGCTTTGACAAGCTCAAGGTCTGCCTTCTTCATTCCTGCAAGCTCCCCGATTTCAAGGATCCAGTTCCCCTGGAGCTTTTCTGCTCCGGACTTATCTTTCATATCGAAGAGAGTGAGACTGTCAGAGTAATACTCCTTCCCCATCCTCGCGATTATCGTAGACTTTCCACAGCCTTGGGGCCCTACCAAGACAGTGATGGTGTCAAATTTAATGCCAGGATTGAAGATTCTCGCGACAGCTGCCACAAAAGGCTTTCTGGTTGCAGCTCTTACATACGGCGTGTCCTTAGCTCCGAGATAGTCAATGAAGAGAGTCTCGAGCCTTTTCACTCCGTCCCACTCAGGAAGGCTATTCAACCACTCCCGCACGGGGTGAAAATGTCTGTCCTCCGTTACCTTCTTAAAGGCTATCTCGTAATTTCTGGTGGAGAAGACTTCATAACGTATATCAATAAGAGCCTTCATCTGAGCCATATCCCCGTCTCTCCAGAAGTGATTGCCCAGGGGTCTCTCCCATGGTACAGTACCGGTAATCTCAACAAGATCCGCAAACTCGTTATAGGCGATGTTCTTAAAGTCCGGGTCGTTCTGGAGTATCAAGAGGAGGTTATACACACTGTTCTCAAGACACTGGCTACGCTTCATATACCTGAGTTTTGTCCTCCAGTCATC
>CAVFZO010000157.1:0-3839 GCA_963626925.1 Clostridium sp. AM49-4BH | reverse complement strand
AAAAGAGTCGGAGCAAACACTTCCCTTATCCTGTCTCCGAGTCTCACTTCGATCAGCTTGACCCTGAGCTTCTCCCATGCCTGTTCTAGGCTGTCAGCCTCAATCCATGTGTTGAATCTAATCGTCATACTCACCCCACAGAATCAGCTTATCGTCATCGTCGAGGTGGTAGTGGATTGCTTCAAACTCCACTCCGCCGTCTACAATACGAACTGGTATATCTTCTCCGTAATCGGCTGCCAGTTCCTGCAACATTTCAACCAATGCTTTTATCGTCATTCCTCAATGCCTCCTTTATGGTCTTAACCACATCATCAAGCTCTGCATACATAGAGCACCATACGAGTAACTCTTCCCACTCGGCTCTGGTGAGCCGGATGTCTACTCCGTCGTCATTCATATCCATACCTCCACTTTATTGCCTTCCCATTCGGCTTTCATTTTGTTGCCTGTAATTTCTACGGCTGATAAAGAGCAGTGAAACGCAATGCCGACACCGTCATAGTAGACCCTGTATTCGTCTCCGCTGTAAGACGAATAGATATGCACTTTGTGCTCCGTCTTCATCATCTCCGTCTTCCCTGTCTTCTCCCATCCGTGATAGCTGAGGGCTTCCATCAGTTCATTCTTTGTCATCTTCCTCCTCCCATCTTCCGAACTCAACCTCGTCGAGATCGAAAATCCGCTCTTTCTCGATGATGTGATTAAGCACCATACACTCTGACGTCGGCACGTCCAGGTACGGACACTCTGAACACCCCTTCCTACAGTGTTCTGCCACTGCTTTCAATGCTTCGTTAATTCTTATCTTCATCTCTAAGCCCCCTAGGATTGCCGTCAACGCATTTTTCAGCCGTGGTAGTGTAATTTCCCTTCCTTTCAATTTCGAGGGCTTTAAGGCGGATTCTTAAACTTTCGCATTCTTCCCTCATCAGTCTCACTTCTTCTCTGAGATTTTCCGTCTTTCCCTCGAGTTTCGACTGGTCTCTGCATAGCCAGAGCATGAGGAAGATGACGAGGAAGAAAAGCAGAGTCATGGCAGCGCATGCTATATTCCAGTCAGACATTCTCAAACCTCCTGTGAAATTTATACATTTTCGACCTCCCTTCTGAATTTGGCTTTCTTTGCTCTCAGGATGTAATGGAAAGAATCCTTGTCTCTCTCGGCTTTGCAGTAGAGTGCGTCTCTTACAGCTGCAGTGTTGTATTTGTTCTTTCTCACCTGTTTGACAATTCCGCACTTGATCCACTGGTAGAGAGTCACGGGAGAGATCCCGACAATCCGGCATACTTCAGCCGTAGTGAAGATGTCGTCTTCCGAGTAGAGCATTGGAGCGGACGGCTTCGGGACTTCTATACTCACTCCTCCCTTTGCCTTCATCTGCGACTCGGAGTATGTGTCTGTGAGATTTCTTATCGCTCTCTCGTAGTTCGGGGCGGGCGTCTTGAAAGTGTCGCCGTTGCCGAATGTGAATGTGAATGTATGGAGTTTAAGCATGAGCTACCTCCATCCATATGTCCCTGTGGATTTTTGCGACGATCCATTCGTCGCTTCCTCCCACAAGTTCCTTCATCTTCTCCTCCCACTTCTTCACCTCTTTCTCAGCCCTCGGTTTTATGCCGAGTTCGGAGAGAGCCGTGATGAGAGAGTCAAGGGAAGTTGAGGATAGTTCAACACCGTCTTTTCGGTATGTCCATGTTCCTTCGTTTCTGGTCATTTTTGGTTCTCCTTGTGAATCCATGATAAAGCTATAAAAAGCAAAGTGTCAATCGCTTTTTATAGCTTTTATGACTAAATCTTTGAGCTCGTCCAGACTCCTCACAAGATCGTAACGTATGCCGGCTTCATGGCACTTTCTTTCAAAGGTTTTCTGATACTCGCTCTGTCTGCCTTTAGCCGTCTTCAGTTCGAGGTAACCGAGTTCAACTTCGTCCGGATTTTTACCAGGCCACCATACGAGCATATCAGCCACACCGGGAGTGAGTCCTGCAGCCATGAGTTGCTGTTGTGCTACCACACTTCTGCCGTCTGCTTCGTTGGGTATCGAGTGGCAGAAAATGCCAATGCTTCTGAGATAGCGGAAACACTGTGCCTGTATCTTCAATTCATCGTTTCGTCCCATCTTTGTCCCTTCTGCCCCTGTTTGTTCTTTCTTCTGTTTTCGGGGGACAGGGACAACCCCCCTGCTCTATAGGTCGGGACAAACCCCCCTCTCCTTTACAGGAGAGTAGGGGGGCGGTCGTCCCGAACCGTTTTAGCCTGCATCGATTTCGGGACGGCGGGACAAATCCGTTTCGTCCCACGCTTGTCCCTTTGTCCCGACAGGCTTCTTGACGAGGTAATAATTGTTGTCCCCCTTCCTCATTTTATCCCCCATGGCTTTAGATATTTCCCTGTCATTTTTAAGGCTTCTGTAAGCACTTTCACGGGTGATTTCCCTGCCGTTTTTCGCCCTCTTCCAGAGCATTACGAAGTCCTCCATATCGGCCCTCGGAACGGCCCAGAAATCGCCGTCTTCAGAGTAGTAATGTCCTTCATTTTTTACCCAGTAATCTTTGAAAAATGAGTAGACTTCAAAGCAGGGTGCGAGCTTCAGATCGGCCTTTTTTGTGTCCCTTGAAACGAGGACTGTAGAGGTGCGGGGGTCTCCATCCTCATCGGGCCAGTCGGTTGTAATCTGCTTCATTTCAAAACCTATCGGAGGCGGTATTTCAAGGTCTTTCTGCTTGATGGTAGAGAGTGAAAAATATTGAGGATTATCCTCATCTTTTTCGATAAGGAAAACAAAGTCCATGGCACCGAAAATGACAGAACTTCCCCTGGCTCTTCTCTGTGCGTCCTGTCCGAGTCCCGTATGATGAGCAAGGATAAGACAACAGCCATATTCCCTCTGGATTTTGCCGATATTGGCAAGAAAGGCATGTGCTGCGTCCGCTGCGTTTTCGTCTCCCGAATTGAACTGGTTATAGGTATCAATCACTACCAGTTCGACGCTTCCCCATCTCTTTCTGGCTTTCTCGATTTTTTCGATGACGAAAGCAAGGTCATTAAGGTTGGTGAGATCTTTGGCATATTTGGAAGTGTCGAGATTTCCCATCTCTTCTTCGGTCAGGTTGTGTTCGAGCTGCCATGCTCTCTGTCTCACCTTAATACCTTCAAAACCTTCTCCGCAGAGATATACGCAATTGGCTTTTTTGCATTTTCTGCCATGCCATGAGCCGAGGCCGGAAGAGAGAGTCATCATCATATCGAGAAGCGTGAAACTCTTTCCTGTTCCGCTCGCTCCTATTACCATTCCTATCTGCCTCATCGAAAACATGCCCTTTATAAGATATGGCGGAAATGTCGGTGCTTTAAGCATGTCTTGTATGGAAACAAAATAATCGTCCTCATCTTCTTCCTCCGGAAGCAATAAAGCATTAAGTGCGGAGTTTCCGTAAGCTAAGGCATAATCATTTGCGTCCATGCCGACCTCGGGAATGAGGATATAGTCCAGTCCTTCACAGACTTTTTCTCCTGTTCCCGATTCATCATTATCGGCAACTACTATAGCTCCCTTGTAATCTTCTGCCACCTTCGGGATATTCCCGGCGGAGATGGCACAGATTACAGTCGCTCCCGTGGCTTCATGAATGCTTGCTCCTGTGGCGTAACCTTCGCAGAGAAACACACGGGCATTACCGGAGAAGATATATCGGACACCGGAAGAAGGAAGACCGTAGTAAAACCTCTTTTTTCCTCCCGGTGTTATTCTCTGCACAGTCTGAATTTCACCTATGCTGTTATAGAGGGGGATTACTAAAGTTTCTCCGTCAAGCCTTAAATCCTTGCCGGCTTT
>CAVFZO010000156.1:0-3911 GCA_963626925.1 Clostridium sp. AM49-4BH | reverse complement strand
GGAGGATTATATGAACAGTAGTGAAAGACAGAAACGCATCATCGAACTTGTGACCAGGAACAAGAGCGTGCAGATTCCCGAGCTTACGAAGCTTTTCGACGTCTCTGTCATGACGATAAGGCGTGATCTTGGAGAGCTCGAGGAGAAGAAATACATAAAGAGGGTATACGGCGGTGCCGTACTGAACGAGGAGGAGCTCAACAAGCCTTACTTTCCGCGTGCGGCCATAAACAGCCACGTCAAGGATCTGATTGCCGCGAGGGCGGCGGAGCTTATTAAAGATTCGGATACAATCATTCTGGATCTGGGAACGACCGTCCTCCAGGTGTCGAAGCATCTGGCGGGAAAGAAGGAACTCACCGTTATCACATGCTGCATTCCCGTTATCGCGGAACTCGAGAAGTATCCCGATATCACGGTATATACGCTGGGTGGAGAGCTGAAGAGGGACAATCATGCATTCCTGGGAGTGAGCACCGAGGAGGAAATTCAGAAATACTGTGCCGATATCGCATTCATCGGTGTCGCCGGAATATCTCTCGAGTACGGTCTCACGAACTTCTACCATCAGACGGCATCACTCTGCGGTAAGGTCATGAAGCAGGCGAAGCGTGTCGTTCTTCTTGCCGACAGCACGAAGTTCGATAAGGCCAAGGCCGCGGTCGTCGGACCTCTGTCGTGTATAGACACGATTATCACGGATGATGGAATACCGGAAAAGTATCTTGAAGCTTTCAGAAAGCTAAATATCGAAGTAATTCAGGTCAAAAACGTCGAAAATGATTAGTTTTAGAACATTTTCTGATTAACTTTGTAAAGATATAACAAAAATATTGACAAATTGTGTTCTTAATTTATGCTTATTCTCAGATATAGAAAGAGGAGTCAGGCATGAGGAAGAACATAAGCATCAGACATGCTGTCAAGAAATATGGAAACAGGGTGATAATTCCCGATTTGAATCTCGATGTCAGAGAAGGTGAGTTCTTTACTCTTCTCGGCCCGTCGGGATGCGGGAAGACGACGCTGCTGAGGATGATTGCCGGCTTCAACAGCATCGAAGGCGGGGATTTCTATTTCAACGACACCCGTATCAACGACATGGATCCCGCAAAGAGGAATATCGGAATGGTATTCCAGAATTATGCAATCTTCCCCAATCTCACGGTACGGAAGAATGTTGAATTCGGGCTCAAGAACAGAAAACTCCCGAAAAACGAAATCAGGGAGACTGCGGAGAAGTTCATGGCACTCATGCATGTCGACGAATATGCCGACAGACTTCCGGACCGCCTCTCCGGCGGACAGCAGCAGCGTGTGGCGCTTGCCCGGGCCCTTGCAATTACGCCCGATGTCCTTCTTATGGATGAACCGCTTTCCAACCTCGATGCCAAACTCCGTGTCGAGATGAGATCCGTCATCAAGGATATACAGAACAGGGTCGGTATCACAACGGTCTACGTGACGCACGACCAGGAGGAGGCGATGGCCGTCTCCGACAGGATCGCAGTCATGAAGGACGGCGTAATACAGCACATCGGGACTCCCAAGAACATTTATCAGAGACCCGCAAACCTTTTTGTTGCGACATTCATCGGGAGGACGAATGTTATAAGCGGAAAGCTCGTCGTCGAGGACGGAAGGACTTTCATCCTTACGAAGTGCGGCTACAGAACGGAAATCAGCGGTGTGAAGCCGGAATACAGGAATAACCGTGACATAAAGCTCTCCATAAGACCCGAAGAGCTCAGGCTCTCGCCGTATGAAGGCAGTGGAATGGAAGCCGAGGTGAAGAGCTGTGTCTTCCTCGGTCTGAACACTCATTATTTCGTAACCCTGTCCACAGGCGAGGATGCTGAAATCATCCAGGAGTCATCCATCGATTCGATAATAGGGAAGGGTACGAAGATAAAACTCACGATCAACACGGAGAAGGTCAATCTTTTCACTGATGACGGTGAGGACAACATCCTCGAGGGCGTCGTCAACGACAATGCACCGGGTGCAGGGGAGGGGAGATGACTCTGAAAAAACACAGGTTCGATATCTGGGTGATCATATCCATCATCCTGTTTCTCTTCTTCATGATCTTCCTCATATATCCTCTCTTCGGAATCATGAAGCAGGCGGTCTATAAGGACGGAAAGCTCTCAATGGACCAGTTCAGGAAATTCTTCAGCCAGAAATACTATACGAATACGATATGGAACAGCGTGAAGGTCACGCTTGCGGTCACCGTCTGTTCACTGGCGGTGGGAATACCGATGTCGTACTTCTATTCGTTCTACCGGCTGAGACTCTCGAAGCTCATATTCACAGTGAGTATTCTCTGCTGCATGAGTGCTCCCTTCCTCGGTGCATATTCCTGGATACTTCTCCTCGGAAGAAGCGGTGTTATTACAACCTTCTTCAAGGATTTTCTCGGAATAAACATAGGAAACATATACGGCTTCGGAGGAATACTCCTTGTACAGACGCTGAAGTTTTTTCCGCTCGTCTTCATCTACATGAACGGAGCATTCAAGAATATCGACAACACGCTCATGGAGGCTTCGGCGAACATGGGATGTACCGGTATAAAGAGACTTTTCAAGGTTGTGCTGAGCCTTGTAATGCCGACTGTGCTTGCCGCATCGCTTCTCGTATTCATGAGGGCTTTCGCAGACTTCGGAACTCCTGTCGTCATAGGAGAGGGGTACATGACCTTCCCTGTTCTCATATATCGTGAATTCGTCAACGAGAACGGTGCGGACTTCGGATTTGCATCAGCCATATCGGTTATCGCAATCGTTGTGACTGCGCTCGTCTTCTTCCTCCAGAAGTGGGCGACGAGGAAGTTCAGCTTTTCCATCAACTCCCTGCATCCTGTAGAGAAGAAGGAGGCGAAAGGTGTCGGAGGGTTCTTCATGCATCTCTACTGTTACCTTGTCTGCTTTATCGCATTCATGCCGCAGGTCTTCATCATCTATCTCTCGTTCAGGAAGACGAACGCCGCGGGAACGGTGTTCCTCGAAGGATATTCACTCGGAAGCTACAGGGCGGCGCTCAACAGACTCCTCGTAAGATCCATGACGAATACAGTCAAGCTCGGAGCGCTTGCACTGCTTGTGATTATCGTCATAGCAATTCTCATAGCATATCTGACGGTGAGAAGAAGGAATGTCTTCAATGATGCGATAGACACTTTCTCCATGATTCCTTATATCATGCCGGGCGTCGTCATAGGAATTGCTCTCCTCACCGCCTTCGGGCATAAGCCCTTCAAGCTTACGGGAACGTTCACGATAATGCTTCTCGCCGTAATAATAAGAAGGCTTCCGTACACGATAAGGTCGGCGACGGCGACTCTCGCCCAG
This sequence comes from Clostridium sp. AM49-4BH, assembly GCA_963626925.1. Classification (GTDB taxonomy): domain Bacteria; phylum Spirochaetota; class Spirochaetia; order Sphaerochaetales; family Sphaerochaetaceae; genus Ornithospirochaeta. The sequence continues at coordinate 555 of CAVFZO010000156.1, read as the reverse complement.
ATTCCCATGAGTATCGAAGAGGCGTCAATCAGCCTCGGTGCATCGAAGATCAAGACGCTGACGACAATCACAATACCGATGATGGCGAACGGAATCCTGTCCGGAGCGATTCTGAGCTGGGTTGCAATCCTCACCGAGGTCTCGAGTGCAATCATCCTGTATAACAACAGAAGTATCACAATGACCATATCGGCATATGTTGCGATAACAAGAGGAAACGAGGGTATGGCCGCGGCCTTTGCCGCGATACTGACGGTCATGACGATAATATCGCTGATTGTCTATCTCAAGGTAAGTAAGTCTGAAGACATCAGACTGTAGAAATAAAAAAGGAGAAAAAAATATGAAGAAAATCTCAATCACACTGCTTGTTGCTCTGCTTGCATCTCTCTGTCTTTTTGCAAAAGGCGCATCGGAGACTGCCGGAAAGACGGATGACGGCATCGGAAGCAAGCTTGTAATCTACACATCGAATACGGAGGCTGAAATTGCGGCCATGACTGCACCGTTCATGGAGAAGTATCCCGATGTCGATATCGAAATCGTCAACGGAAG
>CAVFZO010000155.1:0-3980 GCA_963626925.1 Clostridium sp. AM49-4BH | reverse complement strand
CCCGAAAGACAGACACAGCTTATCCGCACCGAAGCCGGAAACTATGCTACTAACCTTCGATCGGGAAGCACGCAGAATGTCTCCTATGGCGATATGTCCATTGTGGTTAATTCCGAATCCGGTGACCCCGAAGCCATAGCGAAGGAAGTGGCAAGAATTCTCGAAGAATGGAAGAGAAGTGGAAAGAGTAATTTCCAGACGGCGATAGCATAAGAGACTAGGGGGAACTAAACTTGTTTACATCTTTCTTTTATTCCTATCTCGGTTTAGAATTTGACTATGAATAAAGGACTCGGGTATTACTTATCGCTTGATAAACTCTCATGGAAAGATATATCGGGGCTGATTAACAGCAGGAATACGACGATTCAGCAGAATCTTTGTTCAACTGAATTCAAGTCTGCTGTTGATACAGCCTCGATTCAGCTTATCCCTGCATGTGATACAGCTCTCTGGTCGGAAGTGGTTTCTCTTCTGATGGATAACGACACCATATATGCTCGAATTGCTTCCATATCGGGCGATACGCTTTTCTTTGGTGTAGTGGACAGAAGTAATATCGACATAGAGACAAAGAAAATCCCTTCGTCCTGTTCCATTACTCTCAATGATGTTTCTACCCTCTTTCTCGACAAAGAGCCGAAAGCATTCCTTGCGTTCAGAAATAAGAAGATAAGTGAGATTGTATTCGGGATTCTCGATGATATCGGCATGGTTCATAGTGAAAACAGCCCTATATCTACGGAGGATGATGTCACGCTTCCTGCATATGTTATCGACCCCGATGACAGTGAAGATTACAGAGCCATGATAGACACTCTCCTCTTTGAGCATGGCGGATACGTGCTTAATACAAAGATTACAGGAGAGGCTGAAATAGTCGCTCTGAAGTGGAAAGATGACAACAGCAGTAAAAGAATAGTCGCCTCTTCCGTACTTGTCTCTACGGGCATAAAAACCAGCACACAGATACTCGATGAAGACGGACTCGACCTTACATATTACACACTGGCTAAAACAGAGCCGGATAAGAAGGGGAAGAAACAGGCGGTGTATGTTGCCGTGTCTTCTTACTCTGATACAGGCTCGGGAATAAAGAGCGATACAGACTTGAATGTCGGATATTACTATCCCGAAGACGGAGACTTGGAAGCTACATACCAGGAATATGATGATTCACTGTTGGACAGAGCATACAATCTCAAACTCAACAGAAAGAAGAATGACGATTTAGCCATTGTAGACGTAACAGAGACAGAACTTTCCTGTAACGGCTATGCTTATAAAGACGATGGGGAGACTATAGATTACTCGAAGTTCTATTCGGGGGCGGAGCTTTTCGATTTTCCTGTGCTCTCCTCTCTCGGCATGGAGACGAATCCCGTTTATTATCCGACAAAAGCATGGATACTGGGACTGAACAAGACAGGGAAGAAAATCAACCTGCAGGAATTCACCATAAGGGGCACAGTTCTCTACAAGAACAGGAAGTGCAGAGTCCTTCTTCCGTCTTCTGCGGAGAATCCCGAAGAGTATGAAGCAGAGACTATATACACCCCCGAAGTAGCAGATAAATTTGCACAGTTCTACTGGCATTTCAAGAAGACTTCTCGATATCTCTCTTCATGGAAAGAGAACGGGAATAAAGTTAATGAACTCGGCACACTCGTGACAGTATCACACAAAGAGACGGAATTCGGACAGTCGGCTCTGGTGGTGAGTACAGAGCTTTCATTCATCCGCCCTGATTACATGCAGACAAGTTTTACAGCCGTGGCGGTAGGAGCATGGAATGAGTATCCCGTGAAGACTTGGGGCATGAACGGCGGAAAGCGTGGGGGCATTTCTTCTATGCAGAATTACTACATGAGGAAGGCGGTAGCAGAAGAGCCTAGTTCAAGCGATAGTAACTGGACGGCAACGGCTGAAAGCGTGACGGAAGAGCTTCCTTATCTCTACAAGAAAGAAGTGGTACTCTACTCGAACGGCAATAAGGAAGAGAGGATATATCTCGCAGCAGTCTTCGGCGCTACAGGTAAGGACGGAGCTTTCTACCAGTTTGAGATAGAGAGCACGAACGGAGTCTATTTCAAATCATCTTCATCGGTGACTATTCTTATATCGAGAGTGTACAAGAACGGAGCGGAGGAAGATTCGGCGGGTTCTCTCTATTCTTACACTTGGAAGAAGGTCAAGGCTAACGGGGTTGAGGATACTTCCTTCACACCAGAAATGCCTACTTCGGAGCAATTATCAGCTTTAGGAATAAGTTCGGGAAGTGCAAAAGCCATAGTCATCAGAGCAAATTCCGTTGATGAACTGGCGACATATTACAGTGTGGTTGAGGAGAAATAAGGGATGGGAAAGAGATTAGGCGGTTCAAACATAAGCATTGCACAGCTCAGAGACGGCTACAGCTATACAGAAGTCAGATTATATAGTGAAGTAGAAAGAGAAAGTTATCCCCTCGTACTTCTCTATAACTTCACCACAGGAACACTTCTTTCGGGTGTGGATGGAAAGACACTTGCGGAGTGTCTGAACGGATGGAGTCAAGAGCCTGGTACAGGAAGATACTGCACAATTGCAAGTGCACGCACCACAGGGGAAATAGCAGAGATAGCTACATCATCATGGTGTGAGCAGTTCATCACCAGTGAAGACGGTGAGACAGTGACCACAGTCACGCTCTACACAAGAGCTAATTTAAGCCCCGCCCTTCCCTCTTCTGTGCTTGAATATGACTTTTCTACAGGCTTGATAACAGGCACAGGCAAAGGCGACTGGGTAACTTCCATGGAAGACTTCACAGGTGGCACGGCTTATGCCCTGTGGTCAACTTCTGCTATTGCCGTGATGGGGAAGGACGGGAAAGGGAGTATAGAATCATCAAAGTGGAGCACCCCGAAAAAGATAGCAGAAGATGGTGTTTCTCCCGTGGAAATGTATCTCGGAAAATATTCCTACATCTTCCCTTCCGACGAAGACGGCATAATCAACAAGGACGACTACCTCGCATTTTCCTCCGATGTCTTACTCGTTCAGGGCGGGGCTACTTTGGATTTTACTCTCACTGTGGCAGGCACTGGTATTACATGGGTGACCACGGAAGGAAAGACAGTCAAGCTCACAAAAGACTCCGTAATGCTCGGTGACACGGCTTCTATAAAAGTCACGGCTAATTATGACGGAGGGAGCATAAGCAAGACTATAACCCTCGCTAAAGCTAAAGCCGGCAAAGACGCCATGCTTTATTTTGCATGGAGTAAGAGTGAGTCAGAGTTCATTCCACGTGACAGCAGTTTCTTCATGTGGGGTTCTGCTTTCGGCTTCTTCAATGGTGGTATGATGGGGAGTCTTCCTCTTCTTCAGTGGAGCACTAACAGAGAGAAGATAGAGGAGCTTAAAGATTCGGAGTATTGCTATCTCTGGGCAAAATTAACAGAAAGCGGTGTGCCATTCCTCTTTACAGGTAAACAGGGGATTAAGGGATTAACCGGCCAGTATGTAATGTATCAATATGCCGTCGGAGAAGATGACGCTACTGTGCCATCGGATGGAGACTTTAGCGATAGCATGCCTTCCTTGACAGGCGACAATGCCGGAAAGTATCTCTGGATGAGAAACAAAGTAGTACCATCCGGTGGTAATCCGGACGATGTTGAATGGAACACTCCGGTCATCGCTGGAAGTGACAGCTCGGAAATATATGCAAAGATAAGTGACACTGAAACACAGATAACGGAAATCACCAAAGCGGGCGGAATAATTGAGACTAGAATCAGTGAGTATAAGCCGGACGGTGAGAATACAATCTCGTCGCTTATAACGCAGACACAGGATAGTATTGCGTTAAGAGTCGTCGGCTCTGAAGGCGGTGTCAAAGATAAGGACGGAAACGTTATTACCGGTATCAATATTAAAGACGGGACGATTCAGCTTAATGCTGAAAAGACTCTCATCAATGGTAGTGTGACGGC
>CAVFZO010000154.1:0-4163 GCA_963626925.1 Clostridium sp. AM49-4BH | reverse complement strand
TCTATAGAGACGGCGACCACATGTGGGCAGTCCTCAACGGCGAAATCGGACAGGGCTTCCTTGATGCAGTCCAGGAATCAGGTTCGGGTCTCATCGGTCTCTGCTACTATGACGGCGGATCAAGAAACTTCTATACAACAAAGCCCGTACACTGTGTAGCTGACCTCAAGGGTCTCAAGATCAGACTCCAGAACAACGAAATGATGGTCGAGATGGCAAAGCTCCTCGGAGCTAACCCCGTCACAGGTATCGGACCTAACGACATCTACTCGGCAATCCAGCAGGGAACAATCGACGGCGCAGAGAACAACTGGCCGACATACGAGTCAAAGGGTGACTACCAGGTAGCTCCTTACTTCTGTCTCGACGGACACACAAGAGTACCCGAGATTCTCCTGGCATCAGAAGATGCACTCGAGCAGCTTAGTGCAGAAGATGTAGAGATCATCAGGCAGTGTGCAAAGGAAACACAGGAATACGAGATTGCAAAGTGGGCTGAAAGAGAAGCTTCCAGTGAGGCAATCGTTCTCGCAGGCGGCGTTGTTGCATACACACCGACAGCAGCAGAGCTCCAGGAATTCCAGGATGCAATGGCTCCTCTCTACCAGAAGTATGGTGCAGGATATGAGGATCTCATCCAGGCTATCCTTAATACAAAATAAGAAATCGTAATGACTTATTGCGGGCTCTGGACTACCGGGGCCCGTTATGGAATATAGACTGGAGGTCATAATGGCAGACAAAAAACAATCAAAGTTTCATGCCTGGTGTGTGGAGAACAGGCTGGTGGTGGACAAGGAGAAGTACAAGGGAAAGCTGGGAGTAGCGCCGTACATTGTCTGCGTCAACCACTGGTGTCACAGGATAGTGCTGCTCATAGCGCAGCTTTCACTGATCATCATGCTCTGTACGGTATTCGTAAATGTCATACTGCGATTCTGTTTCAACAGCGGTATTTCATGGGCTGAAGAGGTACCCGGACTTCTCGTAACACTCTTTACATTCATAGCATGTGCAATCGGAGTCAGAGACCATCTGCATATAGCGGTCAATCTTGTATATGACAGACTCAAGAAGGGCGGCATCGGAAGAAAGGTCTTCGATGAGATAACAAATATAGTAACGCTGGTCTGCGGCATCATCTTCATTTCCGGCGGCTGGCAGATAATGACGAAGCTGATGAAGAGGACGGGAAAGCTCCCGATGACGGGATGGCCTACCTGGATACAGTACATACCGCTTATTGTCGGCGGCTTCATCATGGTATTCGATTCACTTCTCTTCATCTTCAAGTTCATCGATCCGGAAGACCTGCTCTATTCCGAGAAGGAAATAGACTACAAGGAACTGTTGAAGGAACAGGAAGAAGAAGCAAAAGGAGGTAACAACTGATGGAAGGCTTAGCAACATTGATTCTACTCGGTGGATTCTTCCTCCTCATGGCATTCAAGGTGCCTATTACATTTGCAATGTTCCTCGCGGCATGCGGATCCTGTCTTGCAGTAGGACAGTCGATAACGGAGATGTGCCGCATGATGCTCAGCGGAGTGAACAACTTCACAATGCTGGCAATCCCGTTCTTCATCGTAATGGGTGAGATAATGGGAGCAGGACAGATTTCAGATAAGATAGTCGACGTGGCGAACCTGGCGGTAGGACGCTTCCGCGGGGGTCTGGCATATGTCAACTGTCTCGACAGTATGTTCTTCGGCGGAATCTCGGGCTCTGCAGTTGCAGACGTTTCGTCACTGGGGTCAGTCGTCATCCCGATGATGGTCGACCAGGGATATGACAGAGACTTCTCAGTCGGACTCACAGTCACGACATCATGTCAGGGAGTTCTTATTCCTCCGTCACACAACATGGTCATCTTCGCCCTCGCATACGGCGGCGGCGTCTCGATCGGAGATCTCTTCTATGCAGGCTTCCTCCCCGGCATTGCCCTGGGCGTGGGCTTCATGATCCTCTGCTTCATCCTCGGAAAGAAGTACAACTTCCCGAAGGGAGAGAAGATGTTCAAGGACGAGAAGGTGAGATGGCTCGGACGCGGCGAGAACGGAAAGATGACGATAGGACCGTGTATGAAGGTTCTCCTCAATGCAATCCTTCCTCTCTTCACACTTGTGATCATCCTTGTCGGAACAGGCGCAGGAATCTTCACGGCAACCGAAAGTTCGGCAGTTGCATGCTTCTATACATTCTTCCTGACATACTTCGTCTTCAAGAGTGCAAAGCTGAAGGACTTCGGAAAGGTACTGAAGAACTCACTCAAGACACTTGCAATCGTCCTGACACTCATTGCGACGGCAAAGTCGTTTGCATACATGATGACATTCCTGAAGATACCGGCAATGATCACAAGTGCAATCATCGGAGTCACGGCCAACCCGTACATCCTGATTCTCCTGATCATCGTCATACTCCTCATCCTCGGATGCTTCATGGACATGGCGCCTCTGATCATGATTATGACCCCGATTCTGAAGCCGGTTGCAGACTCAATCAACCTGCCGGCAATCCACTTCGGCATCATCATAATCTTCACACTTGCGATAGGCCTCTGTACACCTCCTGTGGGCTCGGCCCTCTTCGTAGGATGTGCAGTCGGACATACGACGCTCGAGTCGACGTCGAAGAAGATGATTCCTCTCTTCGCGACTATGGTTGTAGTGCTTTTACTGGTATCGTATATACCGTATCTGGCAAAGTGGCCGCTCTTCGGCTATTGACAAAGCGCGGGCTCCCGGAAGGGGGCCCGATTTCAAAGCCTTTCCGTCCCCCGTTCCGACGACTGTGATAATCGGAGGTGGGGGTAGTCAGAGAAAGACGGTCCAGGCTGGTCACGCTACCGGAAAACTTTTTAAGACAAAGGGTTAAGTTGTTTATATAGGCTGATAAATGAGTAAGGAAGCGTGACTGACTATCTCAGTTGATTGCAGAATGCAAACAACTGAAACTTCTGCCTGTAGAGGTAGTTATTCCTTCTGAAGAAGCTTAATGGTCATATTGTCCTTCTCTCCGGAATAGAACTTCTCCAGAACCTTGCCGAACACATCAATTCCGGGAGCAATGTATTCGAAGAGTGTCATGCATGACCTGAGCTTCAGATTATCCGGATAGCCCATCACCTCCTCAGGGTCTGAGGAATCAAGGGAGAGAAGTGCTTCTGATATCTCGATCAGCCTCCCTCTCAGAACATCATCCTTTATGTAAGCTTCCGCTTCCCCTCTGCCGTCAATTCCGTAATATTTCGCAGTTGGACTGTAACCGAGTTCCTTCAGCTGCGGGAATATGTACCAGATCCAATGAGACAGTTTCATGCCATTTCTTATTTCTTCTAAAGCTGTTTCGTAGTCATTCTTCTGCGCTTCCCTGAATCTTTCAAGATTGTATTTCACCGTCATCTCCTCATCTATATTCCGAATATAGACGCTCTCCATGAATCCGTCAAAAGAAAGCTATACAGTCCTGACGGCAGTTCATAACGTCGGACATTCTCGGGTGATATCCGGAGCTGCGTGTTCATCATGGGTGAAATTGACTTGTACTGAACGACGGCTTTCAGTCAGACAGATGAAACATCAGGACAGAGGTTTATGCTGAAGTTCTTTTATGGTATAATGTTGCCAGGTCCGGAGGAGCTTATGACAAACAAGACATCAATACGTTTTTTTGAAGATGCGCCTGTCAGAGCCGTCTGGAACGAAGAAGATTCGAAGTGGTGGTTCTGTGCTCAGGATATCGTTTCCGCACTGACGGAGAGCAGGAATCCGAGAGTCTACTGGGCAACTGTCAAAAGAAGGAATCCCGAGTTTGCCGGAAGTTGCAGAAAGCTGAAGATGAAAGCCGGTGACGGCAAATTCTATGACACTGACGTCATTGATGAGAGAGGTCTGAATTACGTCATAGCTCTGGTCCCGTCCAGAAAAACCGAAGTCTTTTCGAAGTGGATGAAGAACATGGAGTCGGGAGTCGACGAAAAGAGCAGACTCAAGGCATATGAACTCTTCGAGAGCGGATTCATGAACTACCACTCCCATGCGGTGACTTCGTCGTCCTATGGAAATGGTATCTAAACAGTCGTGACAGTTACCTGTTTCCAACCTCTCGGCTGTCCGTACCGTTATGGCCTCTTTCACGCGGCCACTACTCCCTCATCGGGT
>CAVFZO010000153.1:2450-10222 GCA_963626925.1 Clostridium sp. AM49-4BH | reverse complement strand
TATATCTTCCCTCCGCATTTTGGACACGAAAGATAAACATCCTTCACGACTCGGGTGTTCCCCGCATCCTCTTCCGTGTAGTGCATATTCTCCCATTCGAGAGTTATCATCTCATGGCAGCATGGACACGGTACATAATAGAGGTTGTAGGTGCTCTTCTCTAAATCACTGAGGATATGACTCTCTTCGTTGCCCGGTGTCGAGCTTTCAATAATCTTTCTCTGCTCGTGGAATGCGTCAGTACGTGACAGCAGCTGCACGCCCGGGTCTCCGTTTCTTCCGACATCGAGGGGATAGGTGTCTTTTTCATCCATAATCAACACGGACACAGAGTAACTTCTCATACTGGCTTCGACATTTGCCGGAACAAAGCGGATGAAGCCTCCGGAGTATACTTTCTCGTCAAGCGTATTTCCTGTCCTGTTCGAGTCAGCTCCGAATTTTGCTTTTATCTGAGGATTGGCATTCATCAGAGGGTCAAACTTCAGTTTTACAAATTCATCAAGCTCTTTTCTGTTCGAGAATGCAAAAGCCTGTGGTCGAGGAGAGTGAGCTATGTAATAAGCCATTATCCCCTCTTCGATCAATGTCTTTCCCATCTGTGTACCGAAGCAGAGAGTAATTCTTCTAGTCGGATTAGAGGGAGATGCACAGAGAAGCACCTGTTTCTGATATGGAGCACGTTCGGGATTGTAAATACCCGGTTCGGCTGTATCGGACGGCAGATATAAATTCTCACTCAGCCATGAGGGAATATCTTCTTCCGGTGGTGTCTGCAGGGAAAGAACTACGGCCGATATGAGTTCTTTAATTTTCTCCGTATTCACTGTTCTCTATCTCCTTTGATAAACCAGCAAGGATATTCTTTGACTCTGCCGTGAGCATGTTCTTCAGAGAGGTGAGTGTTTCATTGCTCACTTCCGCCCCTGTCTCTTTCTTGTAGAATGCTGCGAATCGGGAAGCGTATCTGTCCGGTATGTTCGAGAGCTTCCCCTGTGTCTTTGCAAAGGCTATTGAAAGAAATCTTGTGACATCTGCAATGTTGATAAGCTCCCCCTCCTTCCTCTTCAATTCGAGGTTACGGATAAGGGCTGTTATCTTGCGGTCAACTGTCTGCCAGTTGAGCACAGTCTTCCCTCTTGAATCTTTGATGATTTCTCCTTCGGGGTTACGGGCAAGACAATCTTGAAAATCGTTTTCATCGAAGTTCTTGAAAAGCTGTTTGACATCAACGACTCCTGTCTCCAAATCCTCGATGTCATTTATTTCTTCCGTGTCTCTGGTATTGATTTCCGTGGTTTTCACCTTGATGAGAGAGCGTCCTTTCTGAGTAAGGGCATTCTCCATGATGATGTTTTTAAGTTTCTTGTTCTCTCTTTCCCATTCGAGATAACGCTTCTTCCCTACTTGATTCGTTATCTTCAGTTTTCTGTCTTTGATGTGCCGGTTGATATTATTAACAGAAACTCCGGTTCTGCGTGAGAATTCAAGCACAGAGACATATTCCTTCCCGTTTTCCCGATATACATCAAGAGCCACTCTATCGCCTTTTGCCATTCTTGATTAAATCCTCCTCCATCTCGTAGTAAGAAGCTCCGCAGGTGAAAATAGCGCTCTCCTTGCCTAAATGGCATGTGGATTCCTCTCTCACTCTGCACCCCTGTCTTCTGAGCCACTTCACCCCTTCGGCACGGCTTCGGAAGTAAAGAGTCTCGGAGAAAACTCCGCTGTTATACACGTGTATCATTATTGCCGTCATAAACATAGTATATAAACGTTTCCAAACATTTCCAATTGAATTTGCGTTTTTTATTCCGAGTAAGGTATAAAATAATCATGACAAAAGCCGAAGCTGTTACAAAAAAGGAAATTGCAGAGACACAGCTCTCACTTGCCCGAGAAGCCTTCACTAACGCCCTTTCTTCGGGTGGTGTTGTTGAATACACAATTCAGAACGGCGAAGACAGGCGTTCCGTGAGGATGGTTTCGGCTGTGGAGCTTATGACAATCATCAAGAAACTTGAATCAGAGATTACCGGATACGACAGGATAATCGACGCATATTCGGGTAATCGTGGCTTCATTATCGGAGGAGGGATTTACTGATGGCTAATGTCTTTTCTCCTGCAAGAACAAGCAAGACAAGCAGAGAATTCCGCCCCTGGTATGACGCAAACATCAATGCCGATTCTTCCTATAACCTCAGAGACTCGCAGAACACCACAAAGAAGCTCGCTACCGAAACAGCGGTCGGTAAAGCAATAATCGACAGGGTGACACAATTCACGCTCGGACAGGGGTTATTTCCTCAGTCTGCACCCGAGACGGCTGTTCTGAAGTGTTCCGATGAAGATTATGCACGCTTTACATCCGAGGCGGAGAGCTTCTTCAGATACATCACGGATACAAAGGATTTTGACTTCTACAGAAGGAACACATTTGCACAGCTTCAGAGAATAGCGATGCGGAATATCCTCATTACAGGAGACGTCCTTGTTCATAAAATCTATCTCTCGAAGTGGTATAACTACAGACCGACAATTCAGCTCATTTCTGGCTCTGCCATATATAATAATGGTAATGAAGCCGACTCGAAGAGCCGTGCGGGAGGAGTCGAGCTTGATTCTAAAGGAAGAGAGACAGGCTACTGGATAGCACAGAGCGATGACAACCTTCATGACACTTTCTCCTCGAAGCTCTTTCAGAAATATAATGCTTCGGGCATGGAAGAATTCTTCCTTGTAGCTCTCAATACAATCGACGCTAATCAGCTGAGGGGAATCCCATACCTCACAGCCGTAAGGGACGCAATTCTTGACCTCTCTTCCTATAATTCGGCGACAGTTCAGAAGGCACTTGTGCAGTCTCTCTTTACGGCATTCATCCAGCATGAAGCAGAAGCGGAAACACCTTCTTCAATTCATCCGACACTTGCGTCCCTTGCTCAGCAGAATGCAGAAATGAAAGAACAGGAAGAAAGGTCTGATGTCGGCTTCTCTCTCGCTTCTGGAAACGTCATAGACCTTGCACCGGGCGAGACTGTCAACATGGTTGAAAGCAAGGTTCCGGCATCCGGCTTCAAAGAGTATGTCGATGTCCAGCTCGATTTAATCGGCTCGGCTGTGGGAGTACCGAGGGAAGCCCTTCTCGCTTCCTTCCAGTCTTCCTATTCAGCTTCAAAAGGCTCTCTTGCCGTGGCGGAGAAAGGATTCTCTGTCTTCCGCAAAGATATAGCCGATAACCTCTGTCAGCCTGTGTGGGATATGGTCATCGACTATGGAATCAGACTCGGAGAGATACATGCTCCCGGGTATCTTGAAGGCAGTGACAGGGTAAAGAAGGCATGGCTTGCCACAACATGGATCGGACCGAGCACAATCTCACTCAATCCTGTGCAGGAAGTGAATGCTTATGTCACGGCAATACAGAACGGACTTTGTACACACGAACAGGCTGTCCGCTCCCTCTATGGCAAGGACTTCGAGGAAGTAGCAGACAGACTGAAGAAAGAAATAGAAGTGTTAAACGCAGAGGAAATGAAAAATGATAGTAATGATGAAAGACAGGGCTGATATCGAGAATCTTCGACGTTATGCCAATGCGTTCAACTGGACGTCCGTTAAAGAGGGCGGACTCGGAATTATCTCCCTCTCGGGGCCGACGCAGTACGCAGAAACATGGTATCTCACAAACAGTGCATACCTTGCTCTCCGTTCTACGGTCGAGAGTCTTCTCGAGGATGATGAAGTAAAGGAAATTGCCCTTCTCATTAACTCGCCGGGTGGAGAGACGACAGGGCTTATTGAGACAGCTGAATGGCTGCATGCTCAGACAGGAAAGAAGCCGATTTACGCTTTTACGGATTCCCTCGCATGCAGTGCAGCATATCTTCTCGCTTCAGCATGTACCGCCTTCTACTCCTCGAAGTGGGCTGAAGTCGGATGCTGCGGAGTCATGGCTGTGGTCGATGACATCACCGAAGCTAATAAGAAATGGGGAATCTTCACAAAGATTTTCCGCTCGAAGTCTGCACAGAAGAAAAACCTCTCCCCTCTCACGGAAGAAGGCGCTGAAGCTCTCCAGAAAAGAATAGACGAACTTGAAGACGGCTACTTCTCGGCTCTCTCCTCTTTCGGCAGAGATACGGAAAAGATTAAGGCTCTTGAAGGCGGAACGGTTCTCGGAGAAGAGGCAGGTGAAATCGGACTTACGGACGGCGTATATGCCTACGAAGAATTTATAGACCTCATTACAGGAGACGAAGAAATGAATTATGAAGAAATGACAAGCGAAGCCAGAGAAGAGGCTTTCAGAACACTCTGTGCTCTTCAGCCGGAACTTATGGCTTCAGCTATCTCGGAGGAAAGAGAACGTGTTTCCGCTCTTCTCTCTGCACGCAAGGCTTACAATGCCGAACTTATCGACAAGGCTGTTGCGGACGGAAGGAAGAAGGAAGATATCGCTGATGAGCTCTTGGCACTTGCCGAAAAGAACAGTCCGATGGCTGAACTTGCCTCGGCTGTGGAAGCTCAGCAGGAAGTGAAAACTCCAGTTGCGGAGGAGAGAGATGTTTACCTCGCCGCTGCTGAAAATCTTAATAAATAGGAGAAAAAGAAATGGCAGAGATTACAAGAAAAACCAGTTTCTGGGATCCGGCCACAGGTTACAGTGATGATGTAGTTGTCAACAATTCTTCTGCTTCTGCAGCTGTAACAGTCAAAAGAGGTATGCTCCTACTCTCCGATGGAGCGGGCAAGTACTCACTTGCTTCTGGAACTCTTGCAATTACAAGAGGAACGAGTAACAGGATTGCAATTGCACTCGAAGATGTTGAAGTTGCAAAGAGCGGAACAGCAACAATCAAGGCTGTAAAGTCCGGTGTTGTTTCCATCGAAGCTCTCTACGAGGCAGGTGGATACACATCAACAACAGCTCCCGATTATGTGCTTGATGAGCTTGGTGGAATTTCAAACATCACTTTCGTTCACGTCAAGGAGGTTAAGTAATGGATTACGATGCTTTACTCAGAGGACTTGCGAAAGTCGCAGTCAAAGGTGTTGCAGGGCCTAAGCCGTATGACGGTATCGCAAAGAGATACTTCCCGACAGAAGAGGGAACAGATCAGGACGTCATCAGGGCCAGCTATGAGAGCTGGGGAACAGCTGTTCCTAAGATGGCAGTAAGAGGCGAAGACCCCGAAAGAGTCAACTACAAGACTCCCTTCAACGAGAAGTACATCGAAGGTGCTTACTATTTCGTCGAGCAGGAGCTGAAGCTCGCAGACGCACAGAACAGAGTCTTCGACGAGCCTCTCGATTCTCCTTGGTCGATTGAGCAGAGACAGCTCTACCTCACGGCTAAAATCAGAGACAGAATGCACAGAGACTTCATCTTTGCAAAGAACAAGGTTCTTGCGGACGCAGTTCTCACAGGCAAGTTCACCACAAAGAACGGCGGTGAGCAGTCCTTCCCTGTGGTGTCTTCCAACCTCAATCTTTCGGGTGCCACCCTCTCGACAAAACCGATTGAAGTTCTTTCAAAGGCTGTGCAGGCACTTGTAAAGAAGGGGCACATTGTGGATACGCTCATCCTCAATCCGGAGGACGCTATCACACTTGCAGCTGCTACGGCATGGCAGAACATTCTCGACAAGTCTCACATTGTTTCCGAGATGGACACAAAGGCACTTGGGGATGACGGTTTTGCATATGTCGGAACAATTCCTTCAATCGGCTCCGGTTCGCTGAAGGTTCTCGCTTACTACGGCACGACAGACGGCTCTACATTCTTCCTTCCGAAGGGAACAGGTCTTCTTGTCGGTGAACCTATCGGTGTCATGGGATACTGTGGAGTTCTCTCTTCCCAGAACGGCGTACAGACACAGGTAAGTGCAAAGGAAATGTTCACAATCGATGCAGAAGAGAGAGGTGCACTTGTCAAGACTCGTCTGCAGGGTCAGACAGCCCCGTGTCCCGTCATCTACAACATCGAGGGCTACGGTGTCCTTACTTCGATTTCGTGAGGTAGATAATGGCAGAGTTTGATTTCAATGCTCAGTGGCAGAACATCATGAAATCCTCCCCTCTTTCCGATACGGCAACAATTGACGGGGCAGAGGTTAAAGGCTTCTTCTTCTCGGGGACATACCTCGACAAGAAGAGTGCTAACTTTGCTCCGGCTATGCCGATTGAAAGAAGGTCGTTCGTGGTGTCCAATGCTGAGTTTGGAGTCAAGCCGGAAAAGCTCAAGGGAAAGAAAGTAGAAGTCGGTGGTGAGACTTATATCGTGCTCAACTGCAGAGGTGCAGAAAGTGGTATGTACCGCCTGGAACTGGAGAAGGTGAAAGCATGAAATTATATCCGGATGTAAGCATTTCAGATGAGACATTCAAGAGTATAAAGAAACTGCAGGAACAGCTCCTTTCCATCAGTACTATCACAAGTGACGCCGTATCGGCTGTTCTCGGAAGAACGGCATACTACGGCAGAGAAAACATCGTCAAGGAAGAAGAAAAACTCTTTAACTTCGGCTCTTCATATTCAAAAGGAGACGGAGAGAAGAGAAGCAGGACAAGATACACCAAAGAGGGCTATGTCATTAAGGGCAAAACCACAAAGAAAGGCTCTCCTTATCGTCTTGTTCAGTATTCTTTCGAGAATGTAAAGTCACTTTCGAGTCGTGCAGCTTTCGCAAGAAGTGTCAAGAAAGCGTATGTTTCCTCGAAAATGCTCAACCTCTTCGAGCATAATACAAAGCCTTACAAAGCTGATTCTCCTTGGATTAACTACGATGGCGGAGGATTCAGAATCTCCAAAGGCGGAATAAGACAGGGAAAGAACTTCTACACGGCTGAATACAAGGGCGTAGAAAAGGCTGTGCCGTTTGCAGTCGCAAGGACTGAAGAAGAACTGCAGGAGAAGATAGACAATGCTGTTAGATGAATTTTTCAGCGAGGTGAAGGAAAGAATCGAGAGTGATTTCAACGAAACTCTCGAAAGCCTCAATTTGGACAGGGTGAAAGAGATAACTGAAGAATTCAACTTTATAGACTGTTCTCCTCTCACTATGGCTGTTTTCCCTTCGGTCACAAGCGGTGAGACTATATCAAGTACGGACGGAGGAATAACGGTATCAACCACTATCGCCTTCTATGTAAATGATGAATACGGCACAGAAAGCAATGCTCTGACTTTCAGATACTTTGACGCTTTTATTTCATGGTTCAGGATTAACAATCCTCTTTTCAGCTCTTACGACACAATCGATAACGCAGTTCTTCTTCGTATGAATGAAAACTGTGATTTCAATGGTTTCGTTATCGAGCTGAAGAGTCGCATATATACAGAAATGGATTACACATAATAGGAGAAAAAAATTATGGCTAATTCACAGGCAAGAGACGGCAGACTTTCACTTGCATTTATTGGGGGCGACCCTGTAAAAGCATCCTCTGTCGCAATCGGGGATTTTGTGGTCGTAACAGCAAAGGGGACAAGCTCTGTCTTCAGCGACTATGACCTCAATAGACCGTTCTTTGCAATGAAGGCTTTTACTCCTGCTTCGGGAGATGAGGTATATAAGATTCCTCTCTACTTCCTCGGGCAGGCAACAGGCAAGAGCCTTTCACACAGCAAGAACACAACTGACGTCACGATGGACTACGACGAGGCAACCAACAACGTAAGTGATGGTATTGTAAGCACTTCGGGGTCAATTTCCGGTATGTTCATCACTGAAAAGATTGTCACGGACGCAGACACGGGAGTCAACAT
>CAVFZO010000153.1:0-2167 GCA_963626925.1 Clostridium sp. AM49-4BH | reverse complement strand
GGACTTCTTGCTACATTCAAGACAGCAAGACCTGCAACGGCGTAAAAAATTTACAGGGGAGGTAATCCCTCCCCTTCCATAAAAACTTAAAGGAAACAGAATATGAAAAAGTTAAAGTTTGATTTCACAAAGAATGACAAAGGCAAGACAGTCGTAAATCTCTCACACGATTTCTATCCCTTCGAGGACGATAAGGACGTGGTTGTTCACTGCAGATACATTCCTGCTGGAAAGTTCATGTCTTTCTCCGACCTCCGCAGTGGCGGATACGACCTCGGGAAGGTATTTCTTGACCAGGTAGACGGAATCGAAGGACTCGACATCGAGGGATACAAAGAAGCAATTACACCGGAGTTCATCGCTTCCCTCAATGGTGAAATTCCGAATGCAATTGTGACAAGGACAGTCATGCACCTCCTCACAAATGAGGAGCTTACGGAAGCAGAAGTAAAAAACTGAAGCTCGGCTACCAGTGTCTGAGACAGGGATACTTTGATATGGAAAGGGGATTCATGGATGAAGGAGAAAATTCACTCATGTATCCCCTTCGAGGTATAAAAGAGGGGTCAGAATGGATACTGGCAGCCGTGACATTCGACGATATAGAAAGTTTGAAGACTGAGTTCTTCTTCCGCTCTTATGAAATCTATGTAAACTTCTCCGTCTTCGGTAATCCATGGGGTACGGGATGGGGAAACGAGAGAAAGGTGATACTGGAAATCATCAAGATACTCAAGAGTGAAGAAAACGCTTTCGATAACTGGGAAATGGAGAAGAGGAGTAAAAAGTAATGGCAGCGAATTTGAAAATCGGTATCATAGCAGATGACAGCGGTGCACAGAAGAAATTTGAAGGCTTATCGACCAGTGTAGACATGACGGCAAAGAGCGTCACGGCTCTTGCGAATCAGTTTGCTAATCTCAACGCACAGAAAGTCAACATCCTCAATAAGACAGACAAGTATGTCGAGGATATCGAGAAGCTGAGTGCGACCACAAAGAACATGCACACGGTTTTCAATCAGCTCATGAATGCCATCGAGAGACAGAAAATCTCATGGGGGACGAGTAAGGATTCAGTATCTGCACTAAAGAAAGAGCTGAGTGAGCTGGAGAAGGTCGAAACTCTTCTTGTATCGAAGGGTGTCGGCTCTTCCTTCTCGGGCGACCTTGCAGGACTCGAGCCGTTAGTGCAGAAATATAACGAATACAAGAAAGAGCTGAAGGAAGTTATCAAGCTCAAAGAACAGGAAGAAATAGCTTCCGCCAAAGCTCTCTCCCCTTCCTCTGTCTCCTCTTCTGTCTCCTCCTCTACCTCTTACAAGAAAGCGGGGCTTCTCGGAGACAGTGTTGCTCAGATGAAAGAAGAGTATGAGGCATACTCGCAGGCTCTCACGAAGATTATCAACACACTCGGGGAAGGTTCACCCGAAGCGAAGAAAATGGCTGATGCCATGAGTGAACTCGGAAAGAGGATAGAGAAGGCAGGGACACAGACCACGGCTACCTCTGTCAGAATCAAGAATCTTGTAAAGAACTTTGTCTCCGCTCAGCTTGTGGTGTGGGCACTCAGAAAAGCATTCACGACAGTAGTGAATACACTTAAAGAATCATCAGAGGCGGCAAGTAAGGCGGAAGAGACTTATAACCTCTTCATCACTACTTTTGAGAATGTGGCGACAACAGCCGAAAATGTAGCGACCCGCCTTTCATCTTCCATGGGTATGGCTAACAGCACGGCACAGAAGGCACTCGGCACTTTCGGCGACCTTGCAGCAGGTTATGGTGCAACGGACAAGGCAGCACTTGAATTCGGCGAAACAGCGACCAAAGTAGCACTCGACATCATCTCCTATAAAAACATTTCGGGAGATTTGGACACTACCTTTCAGAGTATCGCATCCGGTCTTGCAGGTAACGTTGAGAACTTCCGCAAGCTCGGCTATGTTATGACACAGGCTGAAGTCAAAACTAAACTTCAGAAGAAAGGTCTGGACAAGCTCACAGGAAGTGCTCTTCAGTATGCACAGATACAGGCTCGACTTGAAATATTGCAGGAGAAGTCCAACAAAGCACAGGGTGACATGATAAAGACCTTGGATTCTACGGAAAATGTCACCAGAAGGCTCAATGAGGCATGGCTTGAATATAAGGAGAATCTGGGGAAA
>CAVFZO010000152.1:0-25730 GCA_963626925.1 Clostridium sp. AM49-4BH | reverse complement strand
CTTGAGAGTGGACAGTTCTCGGCCATTGCTGCGTGAGGCGAATTGAAATGGGTTCTTTATGGACTCAGATGAACAGTTCTAGACCTTTTTGTGTCAAAACCAGAGAAAAAAGTGCACAATTCCCCTTACCCCATGGTGACAAGGAGTAGAAAGAGGGCTACAGTTTACTCATAAGTTGAAGCAAAACAACTTTTTTAAGTAGGGACGGTAGGGTTATTTGACGATGGCACTGCTGTCTTTTTTCTTTTTGTGCGGTTTGAGTTCCTCCCCGAGTTCAGCGAAACCTAACAAAAATGCGTTGTGTATGTCGTTGATGAGGTTTTCAATTGAGAGAACCTTTTTCCTTCTCGTTCTAAGCCACATAGAGGAAACGTAGTCCTGGGAAGCAAGTTCAAATGCATACAGCTGGAGAAGTGCCTGCCCGATGAATCCTACAGCAGCATAACGTTCATAAGCACGGAATGTCTTCCAGATCAGCTCTCTGTCCTCTTCCTTGACCAGTGTCAGAGGATCCGGATCCGTTTTCTTGGCATACCTGTTGAGCCTCGGCATGCGTTTGGTCCAGAAATGAGAGTCGAATGCGCCTGTGCTCTGGCTTCCTATCTTGAAGCTAACCTCGCACTTCCATCGTAATGCATAAGCTTCAATAATCGTCTTTGCATCGACTCCTGTATCTGTCGAGATGAAGATGATGTTCCCCCTGGAGGATGAACAGAGAACGAATTTGACTGGAGTGTAGTCATCTCCCCAGAGCAGAATCTTTTCCAGGAAAGACACCTCTTCCTTCTCTCCATAGAGGTTCACGGTTAACTTTTTGAATGATTTCTTCTCGTTTTCAAAGAGAGCACCGAGATGGACACGGTCGCCTCTCAGTCTCGGCCGTCCCAGTGTCCCTTCCTGTCTATCTGGCGGAAATTCCCATGCTTTGGCATTCTTTTTGGCTCTGCTGATTAAGGTGAGTAACCTGTCCGGATGAGCCGCATTGTGCTTTAGGATTTCATTAACGGCATTCTTGGTAAAGAAATAAGCATCTCCGAGTACAAATGACGCTCCATAGACTTCTGTAAGCTTTCCCGCTTTCAGCATCATCTTCTCAACATGAGACCTCATTGCATATTCTCCTTCGCCTCTCCATTTCCGTATCTCTTTTTCTCCCTGTTGTATTTCTCCAGAAACAGGAAGACTCGAAATACCCAGCTCTTCATTTCCTACCAGCACACCTGCCACTCCCCACATATGGGCGAACGTATGCTGTGGCTTGGACGGACTTTCGCTGTCCTGTACCGTCTTTTTTACTCCAGGCATGTATCGTCCGCTCCGTATTGAGTTGTGACCATCGATGACGATGTAGCTTCTCTCTATTTCGTTCACCTTATTCTTATACAGATAGCCGCTGTCTTTGATCATCTCGGAAAGCTTTATCATGATCTCCTGATGATTGTAGTTGTCAACTCGCTTAAACGACTTGAGGATGTTTTCATAGATTCTGTCTCCGTTTCTTTGATTTGTACCATCGCATACCATTCTTGCCGAGTCGGTAACTCCGTGATGCATGGTACTGCTTGTAACCGCCAGAACAGAGGTAGAGAAGTTCCTGTGTGTCGCAGCACGAGGGAAAAATTGGCGGAATTCGTCCAATTTCGGTCGAAAGAATTCAGTAATCGAGTGAACAGAAAGTTGTGTCATAAAGTCTCCTTAATTTGTATTAAAATGATATTAGAATTATATCATATATACATTCAAAAAGCAAACTTTATTTTATATATTACAATAAATTAACACATAATAATCACCCTCAGAATAAGGGTGAATTAGACACAATGTATATGATTAATGAAAGATTGTCGGAAACTCGGCCTCAGAGCCTCTTAAAATGGGCTAGAACTGTCCACTCTCAAGTAAAGAGAAAAGTGACAAAATTAGTGACAATTCGAGATGAACTATTGACATAATTCTTTATAATTAAAGAAGTTAAAAATAAAAAGGCTTGCCCAGAACGAGACTCGAACTCACACACCGTTGCCGGAACTAGGACCTGAACCTAGCGCGTCTACCAATTCCGCCATCTGGGCAGTCCATAAGATGGTATTCAATTTCAAAGCGATGGTCAAGGTCGTTGCGCTAGACTCCCAAAGCGGTTAAAATCCAGTCTATGGTAAATATACTGTTTCTCGGCGAGATAGTGGGAAGATGCGGAATCGGAGCACTGAAGAACGGTCTCGGGGCTATAAAAACAAAATATGACGTCGACTACACCATCATCAACGGGGAAGGTATGACGAACGGCTTCGGCATCGGAAAAGCCCATTCTGTGCAGCTGGGCAAACTCGGCGTCGATCTGGTCACCGGAGGAGAAAAGCTCTTCTATAAGCCCGATATGGTCGAATTCATGCAGCACTGTTCTTTTATTATCAGACCTCTCAACTACCCTCCTCTGTGCCCCGGAAAGAGCGTCAAGAACTTCACGGTACGCGACTCGCAGTTCCTCGTCATAAACCTTCTGGGAAACTCATCGATGAAACAGGCAGTTCAGAATGCATTCGTTGCAGTCGACGGCTTTCTGAAAAAAGTGGAGAACAACCCCGTCATTCTACTTGTCTATCATGCATCGACGACAGCCGAAAAGGCTACGATGCTGCACTTCCTCGACGGCAGGGTCCAGGCCGTCATCGGCACGCACACGAAGGTTCTTACTGCAGATGAATGCGTAACTGATAAGGGAACGGCCTTCATTTCCGATATCGGGCGTGTCGGTTCGTTCATGAGCGTCGGCGGCTTCGACCCCGAAACGGAAATCAGGAAATACCGCCGTCAGATTCCCCTCAGAAGCAGGGAGAGCTGGAGCGACGCAAGAATACAGGGCGTTGTCGTATCTGTCGACGAAAAGGAGCACAGGGCGGTCTCGATCAAGGTAATCGACGAGCCCGTCACTGTCGAAAAACCGGAGGAAAAGGAGTAATGACACAGCTTGTAAGTGTTGTATCTGTTAAGGACGGCGTCGTCAGGGTCGGCTGCTCCTCCTCTGCATGTTCGGGGTGCCACAGCGAGACATTCTGCCGGAAGAAGGACAACACATACGAAGTGAACAACAGCAGAGGAATCGATGTCCGTGAGGGAGACCTCGTCGAAGTCGAAATTCCGGAAGGAAGGGCTGTCTTCTCGGTCCTTATGAGTCTTCTCTTTCCCCTTCTGATGTTCATTCCCGGCTATTTTACCGGGAAGGCCCTGTCGGACAGCGAAGTCGTGATGGCACTCTCGGGCCTGCTCTCGATCGGACTGGGTTTTCTCATCTCATACCTTTTCTTCCGTGGCAGGCGGGAGAAATATTCACCGTACATAATCCGAAAACTATGAAGATATTCACCATCATCCTCATGACTCTGTTTCTCGTATCATGTTCCGCAGGAAAGGCGGAGGGTGACGGTGAGAGCCGTGGTGAGGCGGGAGTCTACCCCGATCTTATAATGATCAACACCCGCTGCCGTGTCGGACAGAGCGACGAGAGTCCGATAGTGCTCAATGCCGGAAAGATGACACTCTACTCTTCGGACAACTATGCTCTTCTCGAAGACTTCTCGTTCGTATCGGAAACGGAGGACGGAGTAATAGAGACAGAAGGCAGGGCCGCAGGCGGCTTGATAGAACTCGACGGAAGTTCGATCACCCTCACAGGCGACGTGACGTTCTCACGGCCGGGTGACAACATGACGATAAAGGCCGAAAGCCTTGTCTATGACAGGGACAGAGATGAAATAACAACAGAGGGGAAAGTTGTGGTAAACTCTGATGAAGGGACCATCACAGGCTATAACTTCAGGGGGGACCTCAGGGAGGGAGTCTACTCCTTCTCCGAGATTACAAAAGGAGACTTCGCACTTGAATAAGTATCTCACATTTCTTCTTCTGCTGCTCTTTCTGGTCACGGCCCCGCTCCTTTCCGAGAGTATATCGTTCTCCGGGAAGGAGAGCTCACTCTCTCTCAAGGAAGGACAGAAGAAGGTCACACTCTCGGGCGGCGCAAAAGTAGCGACGGGTTCGATAACGATTGAAAGCGACTCGATGACGCTCACGGGAGACGACTGGCGCTATGTGGAATGCAAGGGCTCTGTCATCATCAGGGACAGCGAGAAGGGAATCGAGATCAGAACAGGCGGTCTCTGGTACGACAGAGAGGCTGAAATCATACTCATATCGTCATGGTTCGAAATCGACGACACAAGCCAGGATCTCTATGCAACAGCCGGAAGCCTCAGATACTCGATGAAGGATGAGAAACTGGAGCTGGGAATGCAGGTGACACTCATGAGGATAAGCGGGGGCGAAGTCATGACATGCTCGAGCGAAGCGCTCTCCTATGACAGGATGAATGAATATGTCTCCCTCAGAGGAAAGAGCAAGGTACTCTGGAAGGGAGACAACTACGAGGCCGACATAATATCCGTCGACCTCAAAAATGACGAGATCACCCTTGCGGGAAGAATAAGAGGCACCATAAATGGCTGATACCCTCACAGTTGAACACCTTTCCAAATACTACGGCAGGAAGCATGTCGTGAAGGATATCTCCTTCTCGATGGAAAGCGGTGACATAACGGGACTCCTGGGGCCCAACGGTGCGGGAAAGACGACATCATTCTACATGATAGTCGGCTTCATAAAATCCAACGGCGGCACGATATGCATAAACGGCGAGGACATAACTGGACTGGCGATGCATGAGCGGAGCAGGATGGGACTGGCATACCTTCCGCAGGAGCCCAGCATATTCCGCAAGCTCACCGTCGAGAAGAACATCCGTCTGGTGCTCGAGGCACAGTGCTACCTTACGAAGAAGGAGAGAAAGGACAAGGAGGAGGAACTCCTCACCGCATTCGGAATCGACAGGGTAAGAAAGCAGTACGGCTACACACTCTCCGGCGGAGAGAGACGGCGCACCGAGATAGCACGCGCACTCGCAACATCCCCCAAGTTTCTGCTCCTCGACGAGCCTTTTGCGGGAATCGACCCGAAGGCCGTCTATGAGATTAAGCAGATCATAAAACATCTCAGCGACAACGGAATCGGAATACTGCTTACGGACCACAACGTAAGAGATACCCTCGAGATAACGACGAAGGCCCATATAATATCTGACGGAGAGATCCTCGTGTCGGGAACGAGAAGGGAGGTTCTCGAGAACGACAGGGCGAGGGAGATCTACTTCGGCCACGACTACGAGGAGTACTGATGCCAGGAGTCTCGATAGCGGCGAATCTGAAGACAGAGCAGAGGCTCGACACCTCGATGATCCAGATGATCGATATGATCACCATGCCGTGTGCAGAACTCAACGAGAAGATCAAGGAGGAAGCGGCCGTCAACCCCGCACTCGACGTCAGGGAGAACACATCGTCCTACGAAGCCCTCGCTGCGAAGGGCGGATATTCAAGAACATTCCCGGATGAAGCGAACTCGAAGGAATACTCCGATGACGATGACTCTTCCTACTGGTTCGAGAGGACAGTCAGCGAAAAGGAGGACCTCAAGGATCATCTCATGAAGGAACTCGGGTGCCTCGATCTCAATCCCCCGGTCAGAGAGACTGCCGAGACCATAATCTCCGCTCTCGACCCCAGCGGCTTCACGGGCCCCGAGCCGGAGAATCTCGTCCCGGAGAGACTGAAGGAATATGTACCTGATGGAATAAAGGCCGTGCAGTCACTCGAGCCGACGGGAGTCGGAGCAAAGGACTGGAAGGAAGCCCTGATGCTCCAGATAAGGGAAATCGAGAAGGACAGAGATGAAAGACAGCGCTACCGCGATATAATATACAGAGGACTGGACTATATAAAGAACGGAGAGGAGGACAAGCTTGCACGCTTTCTAAGAATCGGGAGGGAAGACCTGGATGCCATGATCGACGTACTGAAAAGCCTCACCCCCTTCCCCGGTCTCAAATACACATCCGTCTATACACCGTACATATTCCCCGAACTCTCGATTACAGTCGAGGACGGTGTAATCGTCATGAGGACCCTCTCCGGGGGACTTGTCGACGTTGCGGTAAACAAGGACTACGTCGAACTGGGGGAAAAGCTGAAGAACGCGGAGGGGGCGAAGGAGAAAGAGGCGAAGAGATACATAAAACGCAATCTGACAAGTGCGGAAAACCTCATGAAACTCCTCTCGTACAGAAAGACGACAATCGAGAAGATGGGCCTCCTGCTGATAAAGAAACAGCGTGACTTCTTCCTCTACGGGCCCATGCACCTGAATGCAATGACGATGACAAAGGCTGCAGAAGAGCTGGGCATAAGCGTCAGCACAGTATCGAAACTGGCACAGGAGAAGTACATCCTGACGCCGTGGGGGACACTCCCACTCAGGTTCTTCTTCTCGACGGAAGTCAAAAGCGGAAGCGACGACGATGTGTCGAAGACTGCCGTCATCTACAGGATAAAGGAAATCATCGAAAAGAACGCAACTGGAAAGAAACTCACCGACCAGAAGATATCGGACATGCTCAGGGACGAGGGTCTCATCGTTGCACGGCGTACAGTCAACAAATACAGAAGAGAAATCGGGGAATGAGCGATTTCTCTTTTTTTTCTTTGTCTATTCCCGAAATGATTGTAATATTTATGTAAGGGGGGAGGGAAACGGATTCCTCCTTCCCGTTTCCATTCGTGGAAAGAGTCAGAGACCAGGCCGCGGGCTTGAAAGGAGAAAAAGAAATGAACATCACATTCAGAGGCATCGGTTACACCCCCAATGAGGAAGACAGAGCATTTCTTGACAAGAAACTCCAGAAGATCGGTTTTGCAGAAGACTACCTTCAGGATTTGGACATTACTGTAAAAAAAGAGGCGAAGGGCATCGGCTTCCATCTGGATGCAAAGCTGCACTTCATTTGGAGAAAGGAGAAGCTGGTCTCGATGGACTGCTATGAATTATATGAGGGAATCGAGAAGCTCGCGGACAAGATCCAGAGCGTCGCGAAGAAGGAGAAGGAGATAACCAAGGAACCGCAGTAAGGAAGCGGAAGAAGAGCAGAGGCTGCGTGCCTCTGTTTTTTTTTGCCCCGCGGGGATAGAATAAGAGCGTGTTGAAGATAACAAAGAAACAGTCGGGGATTCTCGACTTCATCTCCTCATACATCATCAACAACGGTTCCTCTCCGACATTCAGGGAGATAGGAGAACACTTCTCCATATCCCCGTCGGCGGCTTACTGCGCAGTCAAGGCCCTCGAGAAGAAGGGATATCTCATAGTAAGGAAGAACACGATGAGAAGTATTGTCCTCAAAAAAGAAGAAATAGAGGGAAGGGAGAACGTCCCCGTCCCCTTCTTCCTGCGTGAGCCGTCGAAGGACGAGATAGAGAGAGGAGAAGCCGATTCGACTCTTCTCATCCCCGCGTCCCTCTTCTCTAAGGGAGTCTTCGCCTTCCGCGTCACATCGCAGAGCATGACGATGAGCGGAATAATGCCGGGAGATACGGCCGTCGTCACCCGCTCTGAAAAGCCGGAGGACAACGATATCGTTCTCGTCGACAGGGATGACGGCAACTCATCAGAGCTCAGAAGAATGCACAAATCCTCCTCGATTGCCGAATTCTGGGCAGAAAGTGACAGCGCCGGAATTATCAGGAGCAAAAACTATCCCATTTATGGTATTCTTATCGAGATAAGACGGAGTTACTGAATCTGATGGCACAGATATACATACTGCTCGGCCCCGAAGAGGGAACAAAGAACAACTACATATCATCAATAAGGAAGAAAGTACTTGCATCGTATCCCGATGCGGAGTGCTACTCCTTCTTCGTAGGAGACGACGATGAGGCATCGTATACGGCCGCAGTCAGCCAGGCCTCGCTCTTCTCGTCATACCGTTTCATAGTTCTCAGAGGATGGGAGAATGTAAAGAAGACAGACTCCGTCTATAAGGAAACTGTTGAGGCCGCAAAGAGCGGACAGGACGACCTTACACTCATCATCACATCGACAGATTCATCATCCCTTACATGGGACAAGAGCCTCACTTCCGCCGCCGGAAAGGACAGGACGGTGACTTTCTGGGAGCTTACCGAGGACGAGAAGAGAAACTGGATCCAGGGGGCTGTCTCGAAGGAGAACTTCCACATCACAAGGGACGCCGTCGACGAGATTCTCACCACAGTCGAGAACAACACCGCAGAGATGAAGAACCTCGTTCTCTCGATAACGAACTTTCTTCGCATAAAGGGAGAGAAGAATGTGATAGAGAGGGACGATATCGAGGCCTACTCGACGTTCTCCAAGGGCGAAAACGGCTACTCTCTCTTCCGCTACATTGCAGAGTGCGATCTCGATAAGGCACTCAGGGCCGTGGACTCCATAATACTCAACGACCAGAGGGACCTGCTTCCTGCAGTAACCGTCATCGCCAACCAGTTCAGGCGCGTCGAAGAAGCTCTCAGGATGAAGAAGCGCGGAACACCCGACGCCGTCATATTCAAAGAGCTCAATGCATTCTCGACATACTCGACGTACAAGGCCAGAAGCGGAGT
Organism: Clostridium sp. AM49-4BH; assembly: GCA_963626925.1. Classification (GTDB taxonomy): domain Bacteria; phylum Spirochaetota; class Spirochaetia; order Sphaerochaetales; family Sphaerochaetaceae; genus Ornithospirochaeta. The sequence continues at coordinate 17,202 of CAVFZO010000152.1, read as the reverse complement.
CAACTTCAAGGAGGCCGACATCTTCAGAAAGGCCATGAGGAACTATACACTCGAGGATGTATCCCGCATAATCCTCTTTCTCGGTAAGAGTGATACCGATGTAAAGGCGGCATCTTCGGATTCTCTTCTCATCACTGCCGAGATGATTCTCTATACGATAATAGTCGAAAAGGGAAGAACGACGCCGCTTTCCCTCTCCATCGACTCTCTGGTATCTCCAGACCCGTTTGCCTAGAAATTAAGCTTTCTCAGAACTCTCTCTGCAACGGAGACGGGAATGCCGGCACCCTTTGCGAGCTCTCTGCTGTCGAGAGCGAGGATATCTTCGACAGATCCGTACTTCTCCATGATACGGCGGCTCCTCTCCTTCCCCACCCCCTCTATCGACTCCAGAAGCTTGAATGATGCATCTGTCGACCTCATTCTCTGGTTGAACGATGTCGCAAAACGGTGGCATTCATCCCTTACGGCGATCAGAACTCTCAGTCCCGGATCAGAGTGGTCGAGCACAAGTTCCCTCCCGTCGGGAAACACGATGGTCTCGATTCTCTTCGCAAGTCCCACAACAGGGATGGAGAGCTCCAGCTCTTCGAGTGCCGAAAGTGCGGCATGGACCTGTCCGAGTCCTCCGTCTATCATGATGAGGCCCGGAAGCTCGTTCTTCTCCTCCTTCTGCCTCCTGTAGCGGCGGAAGACAGCCTCACGTATGGACTTGAAGTCATCAATCTCCCCCTCTTCGAGGCTCTTCATCGAGAAGTGGCGGTATTCCTTGTTCGACGGATTACCGTCCCGGAATACAATGAGTGACGAGACAGTATATTTACCCGAAAGCTGTGCTATGTCGTATCCTTCGATGAGGCGCGGGAGGCCCTCAAGTCCGCATATCTCCATAAGACGCTCGAGAGAGGGAGTGTTGTCGACACTCCTCAGCCTCTTTTCGACGTCACGCGAAGCGTTCTCCGAAGCAAGACGCAGTATTCTGAAATGCTTTCCGTCCTTCGGAACATCCACCGTGATATCGTCACCGAGCTCCTCCCTGAAATATTTCTGGAGAAGATAAGAATCAATATCGTGTGACACAAATAGCTCCCTCGGAAGCGAATCGCCGTCAGAATAGTACTGGATGAGGAACGAAAGGAGTGTCTCCGTCTCGTCCCCGAGACATTCACTGCGGTAGAGAGCCTTACCTATCAGCCTCCCGTCCCTGAACTGCATGATGGAAACTGTACATAGATATGCCCTCATCTCGATTGCGGCATAGTCACGTTTGTCGACTGCATTCTTTCTGTCAAGGTCCTCGACAGCCTGGTTCTTCTGCATGACAAGGAGAGCCTCCCTGAGGTCCCTCTTCTCTGCGGCAGTCTCGAAGTCGAGTTTTTTCGCAGCGTCCGTCATCTCCTTCTCTACCCTCTTTATGAGCGACGAGTCGTCTCCGTCCAGAAAAGCCTTGACTTCCTTTATGTATTCGCCGTATTCGGCACTTGTCACAGCCCCGATGCACGGCCCGGAACATTTATGGAGGTGATAATAGAGACAGGGACTCTCCTTCTTTTTCAGGCTTCCCTGGCATAAGCGCAGCGGATAGAGCTTCTGCACGGCATCGAGGTAGATATCGAGTCTCTTGCCGTCGGGGTACGGACCGTAGTAATGAGAGCCGTCGGCTATTATACGCCGCGTCTTGAAGACCCGTGGAAACTCCTCTTTCGTTATTCTTATGACGGGGTAGCTCTTTCCGTCCTTCAGGAGGATGTTGTAGTGTGGATTGTACTTCTTGATGAGGTTGTTCTCGAGAACAAGAGCCTCGTATTCGTTACCTGTGATGACGTAATCTATCCTGTAGATCTTTTCGACAAGAGCCTGGGTCTTGGCGTTGCGTGAGGGAAGAAAGTACTGGTTCACCCTCTTTCTGAGGCTCTTCGCCTTACCTACATATATGACGGTACCCTGCTCGTTCTTCATGAGATAGCAGCCGGGATTCTCAGGCAGTGCCTTCGCCTGTTCTCTTGCACTTTCCATATAAGAAGGATAACGTTTCCTTCCCCTTTTGAAAACAGAAGTGTTACACTGAGGCCATGAACAGCAGCTTCACCGCAATATATTCCCGTCTCCCCGAAGACGTGAAGGCACTCATCGACAGCCTTTTTAACACAATCCATTTTACAGAGATGGAAAAGACAGAAATCGTCAAGGAGGAGGCTGACCTCGTACAGTGGGATGAGAAGAGCTTCATATCGGAAGAAAGGATACTCGAATTTACAGATAAGAAAGACGGAAGAAGCGGGGAAAGGTACATGAAGGCAATGAGGGCGTACATGCATGCTCTGCGCTCTCGGGAGACCGATTACTCGTCCTTCTTTCCGGCGAGAATAAAGAGACCCAAGACAAGAGAAGTCGTGCTTGACGAGAAGATTGTGCTCTCACGCTGCCCCTGCCCCGTCGACGGCGAGAAGACAAGATGCTGCAAACTGAGGACACTCGACGCAGTCCAGCAGTGCCTCTTCGGCTGCGCATACTGCTCCGTCCAGGCCTTTTACAACGAGAATTCTGTTAAGATAATCTCCTCGCTTGATGAAAAGCTCGAGGCGATGGATATCGGGGATGATGTATGGCACATAGGTACGGGACAGGCGTCAGACTCCCTCCTCTACGGCGACGACTATAAAACGCTCTCCGCCCTTGCATCCTTTGCCGAGAAACACCCCAAAATAATAATCGAGCTCAAAAGCAAGGCATCCCGGAACGACGTCTTCAGCCGCACCTGGCCGCAGAACATGGTATTCACATGGTCACTCAACGCCCCCACGATAATCGAGAAGGAAGAGCATTACACCGCCTCCCTCGAAAAGCGCATAGAGTGCGCAGAAAAAGCACGCGACGGGGGCAATAAGGTGGGGTTCCACATTCATCCGATGTTCTACTTCAAAGGCTGGAGGGATGAATACAGACTCGTCGCCGACTCAATCGTCTCCTCATTCTCCCCGTCCGACATCGTCATGATAAGCATGGGTACTCTCACCTTCACAAAGGCCGTACTCCAGCGTCTGAGGGAGGAAGGAAGAAAAAGCAGGGTTCTCGAGATGGAGCTCGAAAAGACTGCCGGAAAGTATTCCTATCCCCTCGACAAGAAAAGAGAGATGTTCTCGACTCTCTACTCCTTTTTTCCCGAAGAATACAGAAAAGGTGTCTTCTTCTACCTCTGTATGGAGGATCCGTCCCTCTGGCCGGATGTGCTGGGTCGCGGATACTCATGCGACAGGGAGTTTGAAAGCGATATGAAGAGAAGCTACTTCGCTAAGCTCGGTATCGGGAGAAAATGAGATGGGAACATCAGAAAACAAGGAGCCATTTTTCCCTCCGGATATCTGCTGCTTCAAAAACTTCAAGATTGTTTTGAAGTTGTTTTGAAGTTGACTTCAAAAAGTTTTTGAAGTAGTTTTTCGATCAGCTTCAGAATGAGGCAAGGCACATCGGAGCATGCCGCCCGGACTAGCATTTCAGAGAGGAAACATACAATAGAACGCGTAAAAAAGTGCGATAGCACAGCGTAAACTCTCTTTTTTCAGGAGATAGCGATGTGCTGTATTCAGAATTCACTTCACCCTTTCAAACAAATCCTCCATTGTAACTTCAGACTGGACAATGCCGCTGTATCTATTCTGTTTCACACCATAAGTAGTAATGAATGTATGATGAAGGGCCTTCCTTGTTCTGGTCTTTTTCTTGAAAAGGCTTGCCCGTTCCCTCAGGCGTTCTTCGTAGGCTCCCGTTATTTCGTATTTATCCGAAGAATACTTCAGCTCGCAGATATTGATTACTTCGTCATTCCTGTCTATGAGGAGATCTATCTGTCCCCCTCTCCACCTGGTGCCGTCCTCGTCCGTGAAGCCGGCACAGCTCCATGAATATATATTGCTCAAAACTCCCGAAATCCCGAGCTTTGATTTAATCTCTTTTACATGATGCAGGCAGACCTGCTCAAAAGCATATCCTGCCCAGGAATTCTCTCTGCTGGAGAAAGCAATATTGGACCAGAAGTTTTCATCCTGACTGTTTCCCTTTTCAACGAAATTCAGATAGAAAAGCGAAAACAGATCGGTAAGCTGATAAATACAGCCTCGTTTTTTCTTTCCTATCGATCTATACTCCCTTATGAAATCACAGAGGCGGAGGTTTTCGAGAATCTCGGTAAGCCTGCCGCCGTCCTTTATACCTGTGACCGTGACGATTTCATCCATTGTCAGTCCTTTCAGTTTCTTCGACATTGCCTCGACAGTTGTACGATAGGCCGTTGAATCATTGAAAAGAGATCTGAAGAGAAATTCATATTCTGTTTTAAGGACTGCGTTTTCCCTGAAGAAAAGGTTGTCGATGTTTTTTGCAAGCGGAAGATCGCTTCTCAGCATATCAAGATAATACGGAATACCGCCTAGTATCATGTAGAGTTCAAGGATCTTATGACGGCTCAATTCTATATGCTTGATCTCCTTCAGAAACTCTTCCGTTTCCCCCAGGTTGAACGGCGCAAGATAGATCGAACATGTGACCCTTCCGTAAAGACCGCCTTTGTCGCCTATGAAGTTCTTAATCATCCATGTCGTTGCCGAACCGCAGACATAGAGCTTCAGCAGCGTTTTATTCGACGGCCACATATTCCAGAAATAAGAAAAGGCCTGGATGAAGTTTCCCTTCGGTGTGTCCATCCATGGAAGTTCGTCAAGAAAGACGACAACCTTCTCCTTCTCTAGAGAAAGCAGATAACTTTTCAGCCTGTCGAATGCCTCGAACCAGTCCTTTATTTTTGCTGTCTTCTCTCCCGTTTTTTCAGTCAGGGCTGTACGGAATTGAATCAGCTGCTGTGAACGGGGCACATGATACATCCCTGTGAACCAGAAATCAAACTCCTCGTTGAAGCACTGTTTTACAAGATAGGTCTTTCCAACCCTTCGGCGGCCGTAAACAGAAACAAGCTCAGACTTGTCAGACTCAAAGCAATCTCTGATCTGTTTCTTCTCCTCTTTTCTTCCGATAATCTTATCTGTCATACCTGAAATGTATCATATAAAACTCAAAAATGTAACGATAGTATAGCGCTAACTCTCTTTTTTCATGAGTTAGCGCTACTCTATCACACTGTTTTTGATATAAAAAAACAACATCAAAGCCTGTTAAATACTATGTAACACATTATCTGGAAAGGGATTATCAAGATATACCTGTTTCAATCGTCAAAGATGGTTCATAGAAGACCCATTCTCGAGAGTGCAACTGCCAGAGATGCAGAAACAGCAGTCTCTGTGCGGAGTATTCTAGAGCCGAGAAGAACGGGTTTAAAGCCCCTTTCAACAAGGACTTTCCTCTCTCTCGCCGACCACCCCCTTTCAGGTCCGATTGCAAGTGTCACGTTCCTGTCCCTGAGGTCAAGGGACGACAGACTCTCCTCTCCGATTACATTGTCGAGAAGGAGAAGTTCGGATGGAGTAAGGAGTTCCAGTGCCTCCTCGAGAGAGGATGCTGTCATACAGGCACTGACGCCTGTCCTTCCCGCCTGCATTGCACCGTCGAGGAGTATCTTCCTGTACTCTCCGGAAGTGTAAAGGGACGATGATGAATAGCTTTTCTCCCCGAGGTCGGTTACGGGAAGAATTATGCGCTCCGCTCCGAGAGAGACGCTCTCGCGGAGAATGCGGCGCATGCATATGGGGCGTGTCTGCCCTACTATGAGAGTCACAGGATAGAGGGCGGAAGTATCACTTTCGGGTGAAAATGTAAAGGAAATGCCGTCGTCGCCGATCTTTGTGATCCGGGCACTTCCTTCCTTCGAGTTTACGATTCCGCAGCGGAAGGAATCCCCCTCCCCGAGGCGGAGGACCTTCCTTATATGCTGGGCTCTATCGTCTGAAAGGGGGAAGAATCTCTCCCCCTCCTCTATCAGGATTATGTTCACCTGGACCTTCCGAAAAGCTTCGAGTAGTACTTTATGCCTTCGAAGCATGAAGAGGTGAGATCCTCCTTCTTCATCTTCCATGACCAGTTGGAAGTTCCGCAAGTGGAGGGAACGTTCATCCTCGCTTCCTCTCCCAGTCCCAGGATATCCTGAAGGGGGAAGATAACGTACATGCTGGGTCCCATCATGAGCGCACGCATCATCTTCCACAGAACCTCGTCATCTCCGCATTCGAAGTAGCGGCGTACGATATCCTTTGTCCTGTCGTCGAGGGCGCGGTACCATCCGACTGTTGTGTTGTTGTCATGAGTACCGGTATATGCAACGGATGAGCGGATACAGTTATGAAGAAGATAGTCGTTCGTCGTATCAAACTCGCCATTCTCGTCGAAGCCGAATGCGAACTGCATGATCTTCATTCCGGGGAAATTATTCCTGTCTCTGAGCTTTTCAACCCCTTCGGTTATGACCCCGAGGTCCTCTGCGATAATCGGAAGATTATCTCCGAGTTCCTTCTTCACGGCATCGAAGAACTTCTGCCCCGGGCCCTTCACCCACTTTCCGTTGACGGCCGTAGTCTCTCCAGAGGGAACTCTCCAGTAGGCCTCGAAGCCCCTGAAGTGGTCAATACGGATTATATCGCTGAGCTCGAGAGAACTCCTGATTCTCTTTATCCACCAGCTGTAGCCGTCTTCTGCCATCTTCTGCCAGTTATAAAGCGGATTGCCCCAGAGCTGACCTGTGGTGCTGAAAGCATCAGGCGGAACGCCTGCCGCCGCCTTCTGGCATCCGTTCTCATCAAACTCGAGGAGGCTGGTGTTCGTCCAGGCGTCAACACTGTCGGAAGCAACGAAGATCGGGATGTCGCCGATGATATCGACACCCTTCTCGTTGGCATAGGCCTTCATCTTCGCCCACTGGCTGAAGAAGAAATACTGAAGGACAGAGTATATCTCGACTGTCTCCTTCTCCTCCTTGAGAGCCTTCTTGAGAGCTTTCTCGTCTCTCTTTCTGAGTTCCTCCGGCCAGCAAGAGAACCACCTCGAGTCATTGTAGCGTGCACAGAGTGCCTGAAAAAGCGCATAGTCCTCCAGCCACCATCCGTTCTTCTCTCTGAAAGCCTTGTATTCAGACTTCGCCTTTTTGTCGGCGGATGACAGGAAAGCCGATGCAGCCTTGAAGAGAAGAGGCATCTTTATCCGCCGCGCCTCACCGTAGTCGACCCTGTCGCTCCCGGGAGCCTTAACAAGAACATCCTCCAGTTCCAGAAGACCGTCTATATAGAGTGCCTTCGGGGAAATGAATAGTTCGTTGCCGGCAAATGCCGAGCGTGCGGCATATGGACTGTCACCGAAGCCTGTGGGGCCCGGAGGCAGCATCTGCCAGAGCGAGATTCCATTTGAAGAAATAGTATCGATGAACAAGTACGCCTCATCGCCCATGTCCCCCACTCCGTACTGGGACGGGAGACTTGTGATATGTAACAGAACGCCTGTCTTTCTTTCCTGGTTTTTCATACCGCCATTATATATGGCAGGAAGAGGTTTGTTAACCGGTTAATATTCACTGTATCACTTATCAGAGCCTTCAGACAACGTAATATCTGCACTGATTACCTTTCGTCTTCCCGATGCAGGAGGTTCCGGCAGCTTTTCTGAGGCGGAAGGCAGAAAAGAAGCCGCTTTTCGACAACTTGTTAAAAATTTTAAAATTAAATTCAAAAGTGCATTTTGACGGCTTCGATTTTTTCGCCTACAATAAATATATGTCACAAACAGAATTATCAAAAGGTTTCAGAATAGGTGAGGATGTTTTCTACCCTTCAACGGGTCTATGTTCGGTAGTCAGAAAGGAAGTGAGGAACGGCAGAAGCTATCTCAAACTTACATCTCTGAGCCAGGATTCGATAATTCTTCTCCCGGAAGACAATGCCGCATCCCTGGGTCTGAGGCACCTTACTACTAAAGACGATCTCCTGGCGGCCTTCGCTGTTCTCAGAGAGGATGAGGGGGCAGAGGACAAGGAGTGGAAGCACAGAGTCGAGAAGAACACCGCCCTTCTCAGGGAGGGAACAGTCCTCTCGATATGCAGAGTAGTTTCATCGCTATACAGAAGAAGCAAAGTAAAGGAGCTTCCTTCTGTCGAGAAGAAGCTCTATGACAGCGCCGTTCTGATGCTTGTAGACGAAGCCTCTTCCGTGCTAAAAAAGAGCGAGGAGGAGGTAAGAAAACTGATATTCTCTTACCTTGAAGGCATTGAAGGCGTTTGATCTTATAGTAACAGCAGCCGGAAACAGTACAAGATTCAATCCCGACGGAATTACACATATAAAGAAGGAGTGCACCCTTATCGACGGAAGGAGTGTGCTCTCTCTCTCGATAGCACCGTTTCTGAATATCCCCGGACTGAGGAACATCGTAGTGACCTACCCTGAGGAAAGACTCTCCGAGATGAGCGCTGCGCTCTCGTCTCTCGCCTTTCCCGACGAGACTGTGCTGCACTTCGTCAAAGGCGGAGAGAACCGGACGGAATCTGTAAGAAACGCCGTGCTCTACCTCTCGACACTCGACGGCGACAGGGACGGACTTGTCGCAGTGCATGACGGGGCGCGTCCGTTCGTGACTGAAAAGCTCATCAGAAGAATACTCTCAGACGCAGAGAAGTACGGGGCAGCAGCACCTGCTCTCCATATGACAGATGCCGTAAAGAGGTGCTCGGGTTCATTCATAACATCATCCATAGACAGAAGCAGTCTCGTAAGAGTCCAGACTCCGCAGATCTTTTCGAAGAGCAAGCTCATTGATGTATACTCGTCAATTAACCCCGGAGAATCCTACCAGGATGATGTGGAGCCTTATGTAATGATGAAAAACAGCTGTTTCATCACAGAAGGAGACGAGGAGAACAGGAAGATAACCTTCCCGGAGGATCTGGAGAAGAAAGAGATGCGCATAGGATACGGCAACGACATCCACAGACTCGTGGAAGGAAGAAAGCTCTACATAGGAGGAGTCGAACTCCCCCACTTGAAAGGCGAAGAGGCACACAGCGACGGCGATGTTCTCATACATGCCGTGATAGACGCCGTTCTCGGCGCATACGCCCTCGGCGATATCGGGCACTTCTTCCCGCCGGAGGACGAGAGGTGGAAGGGGGCAGACAGCCGCGTTCTACTTCAGAAAATCTTAGATACCGTCAAGCCCGTCATAATCAATCTCGACACTACGGTGACAATCGAAGGCTTCAGACTCGCCCCCTATATTCAGCAGATCAGAGAAAGCCTTGCCTCCCTTCTCTCCCTCGATGTATCGAGAGTGAGTGTGAAGGCGAAGACCAACGAGGGACTCGACGCTCTCGGAGAAGGAAGAGCCGTCAGAGCCGAAGCCGTCATTCTTGTCAGAGCTTGAGGAAATCCTCACGCTCCGGAGTGAAGATATCGAGAAGAGTACCCTCCTCGAGGCATACCGCGCCGTGGACGACACCGCTTTCCTTATAGGTTGAGTCACCCGCTCCGAGGACCTTCTTCTTTCCCCCGATTTCGAACTCGAAGAGACCGCTTATGATGTAGGTGCACTGTGTGTGCGGATGGCAGTGAAGGCTCCCTACGGCCCCTTTTTTGAAATGAAGCTCACAGACCATGAGATCACTGCTATGAGCCAGCACCTTTCTCGTGACACCCTCCCCTGCGGGAACGGATGCGATATCCTCTCCGATGAAGTAATTCTGAATTTCCATATTCCACCTTGAAAAATGCCGGAGTCAATCCGGCATCATATTCATTTCTTTGCAATAAGCATAGTCTTGGGATCAAGTGCAACCATCGCAGGCTTCGGGATACTCTCGCCGTGAGCTCTGACCACAGTGAGATTGACCTTCTCCCTGCTCTCGTCGGTCTTGAGTGCGACAAGAACGTCAATGTACGGGAAGTACTTCTCGAGAGTGTTCGGAACACCGTACTCGTCGAATGTGACGTCGGGTCTCACAGGAGAAACGGCAAACCATACCTCGATGTTCATCTCCTTCGCGAATGCCTTTATCTTTGCAATGTCGTCCTCGCTGGCAAGCGTGAGCTTGAAACCGTCGAAGAGCACTGCATCGGCCTTGAATGCGCCGTGGCTGATGAGCGACGAAAGACTCTCGAGGACTCTCTCGATAGGAACCTGCTCCTGGGAGAAGTTCATAACGACCCTGTTGGCGAGAATCTGGTTGTATACATCCTGTGCGTCGTCGAGGGAGTTCGATTCCACGATTTCCCTGTATACTTCCTTGTACCAGTTGATTACGTGCTCGACATTGCCGGAGAAGGATACGTGGATCACGTTCTCACCCTTGAAGAGCTTGTCTGTCGCAATGTGGACAAGGCATGCCGTCTTGCCTACACCCTTCTTCGAAACAATCACACCGAGATTGCCCCTGCCGAGACCGCCGTTGATGGAAGCCTCGAAAACCCTGATGGGGCTGACACTATTAAGCTGTTTTAAATCCATTTCAAAATCCTTAAGATGAGTATAACACACAGCCGTGCGGCCATGTGCTATTTTTCCTTATTTCTTGTTCTTCTCTTTCTCTGCGTACTTCTTCTTGAGCTCTTCCGAGACAGACTGAGGAACCTTTCCGTACTTTGCGACTTCCATGGTGAACTCGGCCTTACCCTGAGTCAGTGATCTCAGAACTGTCGAATAGCCGAACATCTCGGCAAGAGGCACCTCTGCAATGACCGTGCACTGGTTGTTGTCCTCTGTCGAGGAGATGATCATACCTCTCCTCTGGTTGATGGAGCCGAAGATATTACCCTGGAACTCGCTCGGACCTTCGACCTCGACCTTCATGATAGGCTCGAGGATGACAGGCTTAGCCTTCTCGTAAGCCTCCTTGAATGCTGCAATAGAAGCAATCTGGAATGCCATATCCGAAGAGTCGACGGGATGCCATGCACCATCGTTGACACATACCTTGACGCCGAGAACGGGGAAGCCGAGAAGAGATCCCTTCTTGACTGCAGCCTGGAAGCCCTTGTCGCATGACGGGATGTACTCCGTCGGGATTGCGCCGCCCTTGACTTCGTCGACGAAGAGATAGTCGGGAGCCGGCTCGTCGGGATTCTCCTGGACTGTCGGTTCGATGTAACCTGCAACACGTGCATACTGACCCGAACCGCCTGTCTGCTTCTTGTGCGTATAGTTGAAGTCTGCTCTCTGGCTGATGGCTTCTCTGTAGGCAACCTCGGGCTGACCGACTGTAACCTCGGCCTTGTACTCTCTCTTCATTCTTTCGATGTAGACGTCGAGATGAAGCTCGCCCATACCCTTGATGATTGTCTGGTTGGACTCGGGATCGACATATGTCTGGAAGGTCGGGTCCTCCTTGGTGAATCTGTTGAGGGCCTTTGCCATGTTGTCTGCAGCCTTCTTGTCGACAGGCGTGATGGCAAGAGAGATGACAGGATTCGGAACATACATACTTGTCATCGAGTAGTTGAGTGACGGATCACAGAATGTGTCGCCGCTTGCACAGTCGATGCCGAAAAGTGCCGCAATCTCACCGCATCCGCATTCCGTGATGTCTTCCATAGTCGAAGCATGCATCTTTACAAGCCTTCCGACGAGGAACTTCTTGCGGCTTCTGGTGTTGATGAGGGTATCACCCTTCTTGATATGTCCCTGATAGACACGGATGTATGTGAGCTGGCCGTACTGTCCGTCCTCAAGCTTGAATGCGAGGATGACAGGCTTCTTGTCTTCACTGCTTTCGAGGACGACCTCTTCTTCGTTGTTGTCGAGATCGAGTGCCCTGTTCTCGACATCCGTCGGATTCGGAAGGTAGTCGATGACACCGTCCAGCAGCGGCTGGATGCCTTTGTTCTTATGTGCAGAACCCATGAATACGGGGCAGAGTTCGAGTGCGATTGTCGCCCGTCTTATGCATTCCTTCAGAAGTTCCACCGGGACGTTCTCCTCCAGCATGGCCTCCATGAGTGCATCGTTACCTGTACACATGCTGACAGCGTCCAGGAGTTCCTCTCTCTTCTCTTCGGCTTCCGCTCTGAGTTCCTCCGGAATCTCCTCGACCCTCAGGCCGTCGCCTGCAGGACCTGCGTCGAAGTAGTTTGCCTTCATGTTGACAAGGTCGACGACGCCGACGTGCTTGTCCTCAAGCCCGATAGGGATTTCCATCAGAACTGCATTGAGACCAAGCTTCTCGATAAGCTGGTCCTTGACCTTGTAGGGATTTGCGCCTGTCCTGTCGCACTTGTTGACGAATGCGATGCGCGGAACATGATATCTCTTCATCTGTCGGTCGACTGTGATCGACTGTGACTGGACGCCTCCGACAGAACAGAGGACGAGGATTGCGCCGTCGAGGACTCTGAGGCTTCTCTCGACCTCGATAGTGAAGTCGACATGGCCCGGAGTATCGATGATGTTGATCTCGTGTCCCTTCCAGTTTACGTTAGTTGCCGCCGATGCGATTGTGATTCCCCTCTCTCTTTCAAGCTCCATGGAGTCCATTGTTGCACCAACACCATCCTTTCCGCGTACTTCGTGGATAGCATGAATCTTGTTGCAATAGTAGAGAATACGCTCGGACAGGGTTGTCTTACCCGAGTCGATGTGAGCGCTAATACCGATGTTTCTCATACCAAGAAGATCGTGATTCATTTGTTCTTACCTCTGACGAATCGAGAGTGGGAATTCCACATCTCTTAATATCTTAAAAATTTCCAACTTTGAAATAATATGGATTTTGATTTTTTTGTTCAAGTATCTTATTGATTAAAAATAAGTTATGCCCGCACCCATTAGATAACCCGTTAACGATTGCCGCTCCTGTGTTTTTTATCAAAAAGAAGAACTCTTTCGTGCAAACCTGTCTCATTCCCGCTTCAAAAGAAGACATCAGCGCTTTAAAAACCGGACAATGAATGATAAAATCCCGTGTATGGCAACAGTATTCGAAATGATCAGAGACGGAATCATCCCGTCAGTCAAACTCTATGAAGACGACACAGTCTTCGTCATCCTCGACCTCTCCCCCGTCAACAAGGGTCACGCCCTTGTAATATCGAAGGAGGCGGCGCCCACCTTCGACGCCGTACCCTCCTCGACGCTCGATCACATGATGGAGATAGCGAAGAGACTCGACAGGAAGATGAGGGACACTCTCAAAGCCGACGGAACGAACATCCTGATCAACAACGGCGCGGCATCGGGACAGGAGGTTCCTCACCTCCATATCCACGTCATCCCCCGCTACAAGGATGACGGAAAGACATTCTCGTTCCCGACTAAGGAAAAATACGCCGAGGGTGAGATGGCAGAATACGGGGAGAAGCTTAAGATATGAGAAAAGCCCTGCTCCCGCTTCTGATTCTCCTCTTTCTCTTCTCCTCCTGCGCCACCTATACGATAGCCGAGGCAAGGGAGGCCATCAGCTATCCCGAAAGCGGAAGCACGGAAACCAGAATCAGGGTAATCAATGAAAAGAAGGAAGCCGAAGAAGAGGAGAAAAGACGCCTCTCTCTTGAGGCGGCCGTGAACGAATACCCGTCAGACCTGTCATCTCTCACCTGTCCCTTCTACTACAATCCCGTAAAGAACAGTGTGACGGAAAAGGAAAGTGTCAATACTGCCTTCTCCGCCATTCTGATTCCCCTCGGGGAGGAAGCTCTCTCCGATGAAGCAGTCGCAAGTATCGTCTCCTTCCTCACAAACTACTCATTCTCTCTGACAGCCCTTACAGGAAGTCTTTCGAATCAGATCCGGATTGCCACTGCCCTCAAAAAGGATGCCGTCACGACAGAAGGGGGCACAATCATTCTCGACGGTGTTGTTCTTGAAGAAATGGCAGAGGATCATATCGTCGTGGCACTGACAGCGGAGCGGAGTGTCACCGTTTATCCGCGTGACATGCATCCGGTAATACCGGAGGATGAAACGGTAGACAATCTTCTTCTTATGGTCGACAACCTCGAGAAGAAGAATGCCGAGGCCCTGATCGAGAGTATTTCTTCCTCCACGACGGATGCAAGGATATTATTCCTCTCATCAACGGCCCCGTCCTCACTCGACTGGTCGGACTGGACGGAATACGACTACAGAGAGGAAAGATCCTTCCTCCTTTCCGATATTCTCCTCTCCCTCTCATGGAACGATGCCTTCGCATCAGCACGTTTCAGCGAAGAGACAGAGGCGGGGGTGACAAGATCTGCCGGCCCATACCGCGAAAGACTTGATTTCATATATACGAAAGGTATGATCACCCTCTCGTCCATTGTCGTTCCGATTGAGAATCTTTCTTCTTCTGCAACAGTTGCCGACTTACTCATTCCTTAGTTATATTAAGAATGAATATCAACAACAGGAGGCAGATATGATTTACCACATAACAAAGGAAAACTTCGAAAAGGAAGTCGTTTCCTCCCCCGTTCCGGTAGTTCTCGATTTCTTTGCAACATGGTGCGGACCATGCCGTGCACAGGGCAGAATACTCGAGAAGCTCGATGAAGACGCAGCAGGCAGCATGAAGATCTGCAAGTGCGACGTCGACGAAAACCCCGCTCTTGCCGAAGAGTTCGGCGTTGAGACAATCCCGACTCTTGTCTTCTACAAGGACGGCAGAAAGATGGGACAGTACAGCGGCGTCCTGGAGAAGGAAGGCATCAAACGGATGCTCGAAATCTGAAGACCAGCCCTCGCAGGAAGCGGGGGCTTTTCTATGGCTAATTGAAACACAAAATCAAACAGATTGAAATAAATTGTTTCTTTTTGCCTGTATAAGTTGCCGTCGCCAAGATTTTTTCCTTCGAAAGGCAAGTTTTATTTTTAAATTCTGCCCATTTTTCAACAATAAGTCTTTGACGGCAGGTTTTATTTCTTTTATCATTTTATCGGAGAAAGATTGCCATGATTATAGGAAGAAAAGAAGAAATAAGAACTCTGGAGAGACTTTACGGAAGTCCTAAGTCCGAATTTGTTGCAGTATATGGAAGACGGAGAGTGGGTAAAACCTACCTGGTTGGTCAAACCTTCAGGAACAGAATCACCTTTCTCCATACCGGACTTTCTCCTATCGACGGCAATAAGAAAAATCTCATGAATTCCCAACTGGATAACTTCTATGTATCTCTGATAAAAGCCGGTATGGAAAACGAGCGCAGACCGCTCTCATGGTTTGAAGCCTTTCTTCTTCTCGAGAAGCATCTGGAGAGCATCGATGACGGTTCGAAACAACTAATATTCATAGATGAGCTGCCATGGCTCGACACACCGAAGTCTAATTTCATCCAGGCACTTGAGTCATTCTGGAACTCGTGGGGATGCTTCAGAAACAACCTTATGCTTATTGTTTCAGGATCCTCGAACTCCTGGATTCTGAACAATCTCATAAACAACTATGGAGGGCTGTACAACCGACTTACATATGTAATGAAGCTGGCTCCTTTTACACTCAGGGAATGCGAGGATTATCTTGCCTCACTGAATGTGAGATTCTCGAGATATGACATTGTCCAGAGCTATATGGTCCTGGGAGGAATACCGTTTTATCTTGCAGCTTTGGATCCGCAGAAGAGCCTTGCACAGAATATCGATGCAATGTTCTTCAGCCGTAACGCCCAGTTCAAAAATGAATACGAAAGACTCTTCAATTCCATGTTTGCCAATCCGGAAAAAGAAAAGTCCATAGTCCGTTTTCTCTCCACCAGAGACTCTGGTTACACCCGTAAAGAAATCTCAAAGGGCACCGGTATTTCTCTCGGAGGAGGGCTTTCCATGAGTCTTTCGGCTCTTGCTGAAAGCGGCTTCATCCTCAAATATGTTCCCTTCGGACTGAAAAAGACAGAAGAACACTATAAGCTCATCGACCCGTTCTGTATTTTCCATCTTGATTTCCTTGATAACAGAAAAATAACTGATGAAGTCTTCTGGGAGAAAAATGTTACAGGGCAGAGCCTCTCCACCTGGAGAGGTCTGGCATTCGAGAATGTATGCTTCAATCATATTCCACAGATAAAAAAAGCATTGGGAATAAGCGGGGTTCAATCAATTGAAAGTGCATGGTTCAAGAAAAAGGATGAAACGGAAGGGATGCAGATAGACCTCATCATAAACCGCCGTGACAATGTAGTGAACATGTGCGAGCTGAAGTTCTACTCTTCAGACTTCACAGTAGACGGCAGCTACTACCGCACTATCCTTTCGAGAGCAGATAAGCTTTCACAGATGCTGCCCAAAAAAACTGTTGTACGCAGTACTCTCATAACAACTTTCGGCCTCTCGAGAAACGAATACAGCAGTGCTTTCGTCAACACTATAACTATGGACGACCTGTTCGAATAATAAGAGTTGGGCCACGAACAATATTTCGACTAAAATAAGATGGAACTTTAGGAAAAAAGCGGGAATCCTCGGTAATTCAATTACCGATATGAAAGCGTTTTATTTGTTTCAGAAATTATGGAAAGAAATGATCAATTATGATGGGTATGAGCATTGCAATATACTGTAGATAAGTTATAATATATGTATGAAAACAAATCTTGTACATTACAGAACTTGCGTGTGTAATATTAATTATCATGTGGTGTGGGCGGTTAAGTATAGAAAGAAAGTCTTGACAGAAGAGAGAGCATCCTTTCTGAAAGAACTGTGCATCAGAATCGGGACAGAGAAGGGCTTTGAAGTAAAGCAGTTTGAAGTTGGCGGAATGGATCATGTTCATGCATATATATCCGCACCTCCCAAACACAGCATTACGTATATAGTGAAGTGCCTGAAAGGCATATCTGCAAGAAAGCTTTTTGAAGCTTTTCCAGAATTGAGGGAACAGCTGTGGAAAGGAGAGCTGTGGAATCATTCCTATTATGTGGAGACTGTAGGCTGCATTTCGGATGAAGTGATACAGAAATATATAGAGAACCAGAATAAACAGTATTGAGGGCCGGTAGTGAAACTGTCAAAACAAACAACCATCAGACTAACATCCTCAGAAGCCAATATAATCGGGCATATGAACTATATGGCAGTTAAGTATTGGAATACACTCAATTACGAACGCCTCCACTACAGAGAACTTGGATTTGAGTCCATGCCGGATTGGTATAAACAGAAAAAGACACATAAAAATGATTTCTTCGCCAGGAACCTGCCGTCCCAGACAGCACAGGAGATTGCCAAGCAGCTCGATAAAAGCTGGAAATCGTACTTTACACTTTTGAGAACCGGCGGAGTCGAAAATCCTAAACCTCCCAGATTCAAACA
>CAVFZO010000151.1:0-71271 GCA_963626925.1 Clostridium sp. AM49-4BH | reverse complement strand
CCACTTGCAGGGAGGGTGATGTAATTCTTTCTGAAGTAGACCTTCTGTGTCACGCTGTCGAGGGCGCTCCCGTCACTGTCGACCAATGTGACAGATATTGCAGAACCTGCCTTTCTTGCGTCATCCTTACTTGTTGTCCACGTCCACTTCGGGTCATCTGTGTCGTGATCCTTGAAGTCGTAGAGAGTGAGGGTAGGGGCATAAGCTTTGCCGTCTACTGTCTTACGGTACTTCACGTTTATTGTGTAGGTGCTTGAGGCTGCTGTCGTTGTGACTGTGCTGGACTTCTTCTCCTCTCCGTTGTTATACGACCACTTGAAATCTATCTGGTCTGTGACTGAAGAGGAAGCATTCGTCGAGCTGCCGTCGATGAGGCTCACTGTCACCGAAACTGTCTGCCACTTGCTCGTCAGGTAGATATTAGTGTTCTTGTACTCGGCAGCATCTTCGTCGTAGGTGCAACTGATGGTCGTAATTGTGGAATCGGTTAGTCTCCAGTCGGAACCTGTCTGGATATCATAGAGTGTGACTTCAGGAACGGCATACTTCTGGGTCTTTCCGTCTTTGTCGATATATGTTTCCTTGTACTTGATTGTGATTGAGGCCTGACCGTTTGTGAACGAGTCCACTGTTGCCATTACATTCTGGTTTTCCCCGTCATAGTAATCACTGTACTTGTATCTGAAGGAGATACCGCTTGCATTGGTGACTGATGAATCTGTCCCTGTCGAAGTTGAGGAATTCTCGTCACTGTCCTTGAGTTTGATGACCAGTGTCTTTGTGACTGTCACCTTGTCCATATAGACAATGCCGAAGTTATTCGACTTGTCGGACTGGATTGTGCGTCCGGGGACCTTCACAAGGCCGTAGTCCTTGCTGAAGGCAAGAAGGTAGATTGTCTTACAGTCGGCATCCTTGCCGTAGACAGGGCTTGTTGTATACCACCTCAGGTTCGATATAGAGAAAGAACCGTCGGCAGCAGTCTTAGCTGACGGGACTGTTGTGTCCGTGAACTCGCTCTTCCCGTCCCATGAGTCATACTTTGCCGTCCAGTCGGCTTCATTGTCATAGGCATAGACCATTACGTCTGCTATGCCTCCCGAGGAAGAAGATGATGTCTCCCTGACGCTCCTGTCCTTCACTGTTCCGCTGATGGCGGAATCGAAGACAGCTGAGCATGCTGTCAGCATCAACAGTACTGCAAGTACCAATGAGGAAAGCTTAATTATCCTTTTCATCTGTTATATTCTCCTTGGCTCCCAAAGCCGTCTTTTTATTTAATTTTCTGTAAGCTCTCCTGAGCTTCCATTTTTCAAGAAGGTAGTAGTAGACAGGCATCATATAGAGGGTGAGGATTGTCGATGTCGCGAGTCCTCCCATGATTACCTGTCCAAGCGGGGCATAAATCTCTGCTCCCTCTCCCTTTGCAACAGCCATAGGGATGACACCCAGGACCGTTGTCAGGGTAGTCATGAGAATGGCCCTGAGTCTTGAGGCCGTACCTTCAGCCGTCTCTTTGTCGAGAATCTCCTGCTCCTCTTCTATTGTGAGAAGTCCCAGTGTCTCGGTATATTCATCGAAGTAGATTCCCTTCTCCTTGAGCAGGGCCTCCCTGTCCTGACGGCGGGCAAGGTTGGCATAGTCCGCGATGACTATACCGTTGTTCACGAGCATACCGACAAGAGATACGATTCCCAGGATGGAGACTATGCTCATCGAGGAATTGAATATCGTGAGGGCAAGAACTGCTCCGATAATACAGAACGGGAACAGGAGGAGGATCAGGAACGGCTGGTCGAAGCGCTCGAATACTGCAACCATGACAAGGTAAACAAGGAAGATTGCAACAAGGAGGGCTTCAAGAAGCGGGGTGAGTGAACTCTCCACGAGGTCTCCCAGTCCGCTTGTCTTTGTCGACACTCCGCTTGAGAGCGGATTCGCCTCGAGGTAAGCATTGATCTTCTTCGTTACGCTGTCCGTACTCTCTGTTGTGAGGGTAGCCGAAATCGAGAGGGAGTTTGCCCTGTCGTCGTGGTTGATCTGGCTCAGGCTCTCGTCGAGTGTCAAGGTCGTCACGTTTCCAAGAGGAATCGTTGCACCTGCAAGAGATGTAATCTTGATGTCATTGAGCCTGTCCTCTGTAAGACTCTCGTCCTGGACATCGCTGTAGAGATGGATGTCATACCTTGAGTCTGTAGACTCATCGGTATATTTACCAATATCTGTTCCGTAGAAGAGGATGGCAGCAGTAAGTCCTGCCTCCTGGGCCGGAACGCCGAGACTTGTCAGATAGTCATAGGTGCCGTTGATGACAGCTGTCTTGGTGTCATTCGTGGCATTTATCGACACAGTCATGACCTCCGGGTATGTCAGAAGTTCCTCTTCGATCCTCTCAGCCTCGCTGTAGAGTACATCACTGTCCTCCCCGATGAGTGTGAGGCCGTAACCGCCTCCGTTGGAAACGAGGTTTATAAGTCTGTCGAAGCCTCCGTTCGTGACACTGACTGTTGCATCCGGAACCTGACTTGAGAGTGCTTCCTGGAGTTCACGCATGATGACGTGGATGTCACGGTCTCTGTCCTTGACAGGAACGAGGACTGCATGCATAGCTCCCTCATTCTTCTTTGCCTGGCTGACAGCTCCCATGTCCTTACCCGAATACACGACATCTGTCTTGAGTTCGGGAGTCATGTCGATAACGATACTCTCGATCCTGTCCATTGCCTTCCTCGTGTCTTCAAGGGAGTATGTCTCCGGGAAGGATACACTTATATAGAAGTCTCCGTTGTCGGTGGATGGGATGAATGAGAACTGCATGTTCGGGAGGATGTAAATGCTGAGCACGAGAACCAGAAGTCCCGCAAGCAGCATGAACGGGGTATGACGCTCTGTGAAGTAGAGGCTCCTTGCATATTGTTTCTCGACAGCCCCGAGTCCCCTGACAATGAAATTCTCCCTCTTCGGCTTACGCTTGTCATCATCCTCCCTCAGAAGTTTCTTCATAAGGAACGGGATGTATATGATGGCAACAACAAGGGATGCGGTGAGGCTCATCATGAATGTCACGGAGACATCCTTGAGAATCTGTCCCACCAGGCCGCTCATCATGGCAATCGGGAGGAATACGACGATGGTCGTCAACCCGGATCCCATAACAGATCCTATGACATCGTCAGTACCCTTGAAGATTGACTCGTTTACCGAGTAGAGGGCCTTTCCGTTCTCATCAGTTGCCTGGTAGAACCTGTACACCTGGTCAAGTACCAGGATAGCGGCTCCTACTATGTTCCCCAGGGCGACGACTATACCCGAAAGGGAGAGAAGGTTGACTGTTATTCCCATCAGCTTCATACCGATGAAGGTGAAGAAGATTGAGAGAGGAATACTGAGTCCGATGATGATAGTGGCCTTCCAGTCAGAGAGGAATATAAAGATGACGATGACACCGATGATGATGCCCATGACACCACTTTCGATGACAGTCGAGAGCGAGGAGTTGACAAGTGTCGAGTCATCGCTGACCATGCTGAACCTCAGCGCTCCGCCACTCTTTTCCTCTTCTTCGGCAAGGATGGTCTTAATCTTGTTTGTAATCTCGATTGTGTTACCGTCACTACGCTTGCAGATATCGACTGAGATGACCTCCTTGCCGTTTCTTGTGACAAGGTAATCACCAGCCTTGTAGTCAAGTGTGACATCAGCAACATCCCCCAGTCTTACCATACCGCCGTCAAGCGAGTAACCGACGGGGAGGGCTTCGATGTCCTCAAGAGAGGAGAATCTGGAGTCGAACTTTGCATCTATCTCTGTCCCTGCATATGAGACGGAGTCGAGAGGGATGGAATAGTTGTTGTAGGAGAGCATCTGATAGACTGCAAGCGGGCTTATTCCCCTGCTTGTCAGTTCATCCATTTTAAGCTTTACATCAACTGTAGCTGTCTTTGCTCCGTTGACTGTTATGGTCGAGACACCGGATATCTGCGAGAGTTGTGGTTTAATCTCATCCTCAATGTAATCTCCGATGGCATTTATGTCGTCTCCGTCCGTCTCTACGACGAAGGAGGCAATCGGGAGCATTGATGTTCCTCCCACGAGGGCATAAGGACGCCCCGATATGCCAGATGGCAGGTCGTCGATGAGGTCGTCGATACGGTTTCTCACCTCATCTATCTCATCATACGGGTCGATGCCGTCCTGGTAGGTTATGGCAACGATGGATGCACTGTTTATACTCTGGCTTGTCATACTCTTGAAGTTCGGGAGTGTGACGAAGTCATCCTCGAGGATTTCTGTTACAGTCTCCTCGATATCCTGGCTGGATGCACCGGGGTAGACGGTCAGAACATAGACCATCGGGTTTGAGATATCGGGAAGGAATTCTGTGTTTGTGTCGCTTACAGCCATGAGACCGAACACTCCCAGTGCAAGGAGTGTCATTGCTATGATGACGGGATGTGCGACAGGATAACGGGTCAGTTTCATACTAGTTGCCCTCTACGATATTCACAGCCTCTCCGGAGAAGAGTGAGCTCTGCCCGGAGATAATGAAGGCCCTGTCCTCATATCCTTCGGGAAGGAGGACGTAGTCATCATTCATGAATGCATCTGAAAGGTCCACGTAGGCAGCGGTTCCCGTCTTTTCGTCCACATAATAGGCAGAGCCGTCAAGCTTGAGGACCTTTCTCTCTATTGTGTATCCCTCTCTCTCCTCAATGGTTATGCTCACCTTTACATACATGCCCGGTCTGAACTGGGACGGGTCATCAAGTTTGAGGTAGAGCTTGAAGTTCCTGCTTGAGGAGTCGATATAAGGGGAGACAGCCTTGATGGTGGCTGTAGTTGTGGCCTCTTCTGTATATTGTCCCGAGGGCTTTGTCACAGTTATAGAAAGATTTGAAGTGTCACCTGTGAAGAGTGAGTAGTATTTCTCTCCGAGATTGAGGTTCACGACCAGGTCTGTGATATCGGCAATGAGGGCAATCGGAGTACCCTTGACAGCCGTGCTTCCCTTGCTTGAGATAGTCTTGAGCACAGTTCCAGACGCATGTGCCTTCACGTCTGTGTAGGAGAGCTGGAGCTCAGCCAGTTCAAGCTGCGCCTTGCATGCATCCCTCTGGGCCTTCACGGTGTCATATTCCTGCTGGGAGACAGATGAGGAGGCATAGAGCTTCTCGACTCTCTCGAATGAGCTCTCATAGGCAAGATATGCTGCCTGGGCCTGCTCCAGCTGTAGCCTGTAGGGCTCTGGGTCGATTTTTGCAATTATGTCACCATCACTGACCCAGTCGCCTTCCTGAACATAATACTCAAGGATGGTGCCTTCTACATAAGGTGTGACGGGAATCGTCGAGTCTGCGCTGACATTACTTGAAAGAGTAAGGACCTTCTTTACTGTCCTGACCTCAGCCTCTGTCACTTCGACAGGGGTTGTCGGCCTGTTGTAGACGGTCTCTGTCCTTGTCGAATAGAACCACTTCAGAAGAAAGAAGAGTACGACGAAGACTGCAATTAAAATCAAATACATGAGCAAAGTCTTGGATTTGCTTGTTTTTTTACTGTTCATATATCCTCACTGATAACTGCTCTGAAATATACTGAATAAAATTAAATAATCAATATCGAAAATACATAAAACAGAAAAAAGCGTAAAATCCAACAAATGTACAAATAACTGTTTTACTTTATATAACTCTATATAATATAATGAATAAATAAAATGAAATTAAAATGAACAATTAAAAATCAAAAACAACATATGTATATTTCTCCGACACTAGTTGCTTTTTTTGCGAAAAATGTTATAACTGGTTCCATGGAAAAGAAGACTAACAAGAACGGGCTCAGATCAAGGAAGCTTATAAGGCAGGCACTCCTCTCGCTTCTCAAGACCAAGAACCCTGATGACATCACAATCAAGGACATAGTTGACGAGGCCAACATAAACAGGGCGACCTTCTATGCGCATTACTCCTGCCTCAGAGATCTCTCGGAGGAGATAGAGAATGAGGTAATAGACAAGCTCATGGCCATTCTCAAGGATTTCAAGGCTGATAACTTCTTTTCTAACCCATCTCCTCTTCTTTTGCAGGTGAGTATCATCCTCAATGAGGACATAGAGACATACAGGACGCTGATCAAGACTCCCGGGAGCAATCTCTTTCTTGAAAAGCTGATGAATCTCTTTGTGGACTATCTTGAGAAGGACCAGTCAATCCCCCAGGATGTGAGATCCTCCAAGGCGTTCAGAATCAGGGCATGCTACTTTGCCGGCGGGCTGACCACACTCTACCAGGAATGGTTCAACGGCCACCTTGACTGCACCCTTTTCGATATCCCCCTGGAGGTCAGCAAGATGTTCTCCTCAAAGGCCGGTATCCCGATAATCGACAACCCATGCTGAGAAAAAAGGGTTCTGAATTGTGTCAAATCCTGTCTCTTTCTTATGTTCACCATTAGTTTTTGATACAGTATAACTTAGCGAAGGTTAGGGGGGAATAGAGGTAGATGTGTCGGACAGAGTGGCGAATCAGAATTGTTTCTGATGGAAGATGTGTATAAAAATGATTTTTTTCCTCCTAACAAAATCCAAATCCGCACGTATATATAAAGTAAAATCTTAAATAAGGAAGTAAGAATATGAAACTTAATGAGAAACTGATTGAAAAAGCAAAAGAAGCAAAAACAGCTGAAGAACTTTACTCTTTGGCAAAGGAAAACGGCTTCGAGCTTACAGAGGAAGAAGCAAAAAACTATTTTGCTCAGCTCAATTCAAAAGGTGGCGAACTTGCTGATGATGAACTCGACAATGTTGCCGGTGGCAAAAAATGCGGAACAACCTACAAAAACGGGAAACCGGTTATTACCTTTTTCAACTGCTGTGATTACTTTGAAGTTTGGAAAGAGGGAGTCGACTGGGAGATTTGTGGTACTTGCAAGTACAAGGGGTATGACGGGATGTATGTTTGCGACTGCCCCGAGAGATACGAGAACTGAATCTGACATTCTGAGCAGATTCAAAATAAGGAAGTAAAGATATGGAACTTAACGAAAAAATACTTGAAAAAGCAAAGAATGCAAAAACAGCTGAAGAACTTGTTGCTATTGCAAGGGAAAACGGCTTCGAGCTGACAGATGAAGAAGCAAAGACATATTTTGCTAAGCTCAATGCCAAGGAAGGTGAGCTTACAGATGATGAACTGGACAATGTGTCCGGTGGCGGGAAATGTGGGACAATCTACAAAGACAAGAGACCAGTTGTTACAGACTTTAACCATTGTGCATACTTTGAACCTGACGATCCCAATGGACGCAAAAGATTTTGCATGCACTGTAAATACTTAAAAAGAGAAGGTTTGTTTCTTTGCTACTGTCCTCAAAGATATGACAACTGAGGCTTCCTCCCGTGTAATAGATGCCATCATTGAAGAGAGACATAAAAAGGGAATGACTCAAACCGAGCTTGCGTCTTCCTGTTCTCTGACGCAGTCTGGCATAGCACACTTGGAGAGTAAGAAAGCCTCACCTCAGCTCGACACCCTCATGAAGGTTGTCAGAACTCTCGATTGTGATATCAAGGTTGTGAGAATGCGGTAAGGAAGGGAGTTCTTCTTTATGAAAACCAGAAGAGGATAAAATTGAAGGGAGAAAGCATGAAAATGCTTGAATCTTCAAATGCATAAATGATGTGGAGAGTAGGTTTTACTCTTGAAGAGAAGAATGATTTTCACTGTGTTGAGATTGTTGATTATCATTGACAGAAGAGGAGATGGGTATGAACGATTACATTGAAGCACCGACAATGGGTGAGATTTTGAAAGAAGAGTTCATGGTTCCGATGAATCTCTCATCCTATAAACTTGCACATGATATACATGTTCCTGTGTCCAGGATTCAGGCTATCCTTAACAGCGGACGTAAGATTACCCCCGATACTTCCATAAGACTTGCACGCTATTTCGGCGTCTCAGACAGGTATTTTCTTAACCTGCAGAACGATCTTGATATAAGAGAGCTGAAGACGCGTCTTAAAAGTGAGATTTCTTCAATTAAACCTTATAGTTACAGTACTGTTTAAATACTTGTATCGATCAGTGTGGTATCATCATATCGAGGAAATATAGAGAGCTTTCATACTGGCACTGCCGTGTCATCTGGTCTCTGATAGGTGCATTATCACCTCCCTTAATGAAGCGCAGGGTGAAGTAGTATTCGAGAGGACATTACTTTGACTTTTGTACTTTAGAGATATGCGTCTAATAATAGAATGATGAGCCTAGCATGAAACACAGATACATACTCTGTGTGTTCAGCGTTGCTATAGTTTTTGCCGGGATGTGAAATTCTGAGACATGTATAAAATGCTACGGAAGTGTAAGTACCGAGGTATGGCTATCTTGTAGTGTTGATCCATTCTTGGCTTCAAATAAAGCTCTGTTTGCCAGTATATCTGAAGCTCTGACAAGCGTGTTTGTTTCAGAGTTGCAATAGGTAGTTGATACGTCCCATAGCCCAGTTGCGATTGGTTTTATTTCAAAGTTCGGAAGATACAACCCTCTCTTGAATTCTGTATAAATGGAGTTGGCTAAGTCGTATCTGCCGTTAGTCGCAATGTTGTGCTCGTCTATGTAGCATCTGATTTCAAACTCTTGAGAAAGATCTAGTTCTCCGTTTTTGGCCATATTCCGAAGAAGATTTTTAAGTCCCCTCTTATACGCATAGTCCAGGTACCGCTGTTGTGAAAGTCGGTTGCAGAATCGTTCATCCTGCAATTTTTTCAATCTTACAACAACGATGAATTTGTAGCAGTCCTTGATTATTCTATACAGTTTTCTTTTGGCATCATTCTCGAGCTTTGATGCCTTCAGCTCCGGTAGTTCTTTATATTTGCATGATTTACGAAGATTTTTTTCAGCATTCAGATAAGACCTTGTGAGTATTGATGCATTGTCCTGTCCGATTACTGCTATGCCGGCATAGACGAAGTAATCTTTGTGGAATTTATCGAACACCCCGGATTCATCGGAATAGACATAAACTACAGGATGCATCATCAATCTCCCTCAAAAAAAGAACCACCGTTTTGGTGGCTTCCCCAAGGAGGGTGATGTTAACAGATAACATTTAAGTGCAATACTCACTACCTCCGAGGTGTATAGTGATATAAAATCCTACACTCAAAACTTAATGTAACGGTGCTGAAATGTCAACAAATATGTTAACATTTTGTACCTCTCCCTCTCAATTATATACTTGGTGAACAATGTCATAAAAAAGACAGATTCTGAATTGTATCAAAACCTGTCTTAAAGGATAGCGCGAGTGGGAATCGAACCCACAAGGAGTTGCCTCCGGCAGATTTTGAGTCTACTGCGTCTACCAATTCCGCCATCACGCCGCAACGTGGAAATGTTAGCAGAAAGAAAAGTATTTGTTCAAGGAAGAAAGTTGTAACCATTCGAGAGAAAGATTATTATTAGGGATATGAAGAAAATCCTCTCTATGATGCTTGTTCTGCTGCTTTTCCCTTTCCTTCTCTTCTCTGTTGAAGTGGAGAGTGATGATGAGTTCCTGAAGGAGATCCTTATATCCGATGTGAGCGTCGTCTACGGAGACGAGAATTTCAGAGAAAGGATCCTTGAACGCACAAAAGGGGAAAGGGACCCCATAGGGCTTGTGCTCACAGGCGGATCGGCCAGAGCGTGTGCTCATATCGGGGTACTGAAGTACCTCGATGAAATCGGCGTGAAGCCCGATTTCATTGTCTCGAACTCCATGGGCTCCATCATCGGCATGCTCTACGCAGCGGGTGTGAGTCCGGAGCAGATCGAGGAGATGCTCGCCATCGGGGACATATCGTCGTATTTCTCGCTTACTCTTCCCTCCGACGGAGGCTTTCTGAGTGCAGACGGTTTCAAGGCGCTCATCGACTACATTGTCGGCAGCGACTACCGTCTTGAAGATACGGAAATTCCGGTGATGGTGGTATGTGACGATCTTGTCACGAAGAGGGAGGTGAGAATCACCGAAGGCTCCTTTTCCGATATCCTCATCGGTTCCTTTGCTCTCCCTGTATACTTCAGTCCCTTCAGGTACAACGGCCATCTTCTCATTGACGGCGGTGTCATCTCCCTTGCGCCGATCGATGCTGCCTACGACTATACAGATACCGTCATACTTTCGACGGCCTTCTATGATGCCGACACAATAAACCTCATCAATCCCGTCACCATCCTCAACTCCTCCTTCGATATCGGGAAGAGGCAGAATGCATCGAGCGACCTCAAGAAATATTCTTCGCTCATCTGGATCCGCAACGACGTCGAGAAGTTCTCGTTCATGGCATTCTCCTCTGCAAACGAGATGGCCTCTATCGGCTATGAATCGGCCTCTTTACACGAGAAGGAGCTCAAGGCGCTCTACAGGGAAGGCGAGGAGAAGATAAGCGACGAGCTTGTTACGGAGAGAATTGAAGATATGAAGACGGCGATGAGCTACTTCGGACGCCTCAAGACAGCATCTTCTGCTTCTCTTCTCGGTATCGACTTCAAGGGACTCGATTCCTCGTTCTCGCCTCACTATCTGAAGAACAGCATGTCGACGGGACTCGAGTACAGGTTCATCATCTCGTCCTTCGAGATGTCGTTCCTTGCGGGACTGGGCAGCAACTCACAGAATCTCGGGTCCTCCGAAATGTTCACGACTCTTGCTGCGAAGTTCTCGTATTATCCTGTGTCGGCTGTGAGAGTAAGCCTCGAAGCCTTCTTCGACTACCTGAGGCCGTCATCGTCCTTCGCTCCCTTCATTGCAGCAAGGGAGAGCATCGACGCATACGTCGTCAAGAAGAACGGCTTCACGCTCACGATCAGCCAGTCGCTTGAATATGCAAAAGACTACTACGATGACGGAACGGGTCAGGGAACGGTCTTCTCGTTCATCGTCCAGGGAAGCTGGGAGGACGGGAAAATCGTCTCCGTTAACGGAGATGCCGGATATCTTCTGACATCTGACAGCTTCTTCAACAAGAGTGCCCGCAGTTATGTACAGGCCTCTGTCGGAGCTGAATTCGACTTTACGAAGCTTTTATTCATAACGGCAGGATCCAGGGTCAGATTCAGTATCGACGGGGAGGGAAGCGTTCCTGTCTTCATCAATGACGGATTCACTTCGCAGGAGACAAAATACGGAGCGGCGGCTCTCAGAACCGGAAGTTCTCTCTTCAATCTCTTTGTAGATGCCACCTTCGGCGTCAACATCCTCTCATCTCCCACATTCGGAGAGTTCCTCCTTCTCGATTCCTCCTCCGTTGCGGCATACTTCTCGGGACTAATGGATCTCGAGAGGGGCTTCAGGTTCTCCACTGGCGTCGAGTTCAAGACGGAGCTCTCCCTCATCGGACTCATCAAGCTTCCGACAACGCTGAGGATAGGATACGAATACGGGAAGGAAAAGGTGACTGCCTCGCTGATGTTCTCTTCGTCGTTCTGATGTAACATATCCTGCTTCAATTTCTGTATTCTGATAAAAGAGGAGTGCCCGCCGGACACTCCTCTATCTATCCATCTATCTTTTTTTCTCTGTCACTGCTCACCGTGCTTTTTCAGCCACTCTTCGTCGTCGGCTGTGAGCGATGTGTCGATGTCGCCTTCGTCCCTCTCTCCTGTGGCGCTTTCTTCGGGTATTGCCGTGAAATCGGGAAGAGGCGGGAATGAGGGCATTTCAATCCCTTTTTTGACCTGGGGCATCTCGCGTCGCACAAGGAGTGCGGGGTCGCTCTCCACTGCCTCACGCATTCCCCACCTCGTGTCCTTGTCCTCGATGTAAGCGATGAACGTGTCGATCTGTGCTTCCGTATAGACTGAGGCATTCGTGAACATCACGTTCTCCTTGAGATCCCTGAGGGCCTTTACTGCATTCTCCCATTTACCGTAGTGGAGAAGCACCATCGCTTCATGGAGATAGGGGTCGATGAACTTCGGCTTTCCGTCCTCGAAGAGAGTCTGCGTCAGCATACCGCACTTAGCCCAGTCTGACTGCGTCATGTAGTACGAGGCCTCGAGATCAACGGTGGCAGGTATTTTGAGCCCCTTGTCCTTTGCATCCCTGAGAAGCTTCTTGAACTCTTTGTATCTTCCTTCCTCGAGATAGAATGTGAGGAGGTTTATGTAGAGGTTCCTGTCGCGGTAAGTGGAGTTGTTGTAGACGTCTTCAACCATCTCCTGTGCCTTCCCGAGGTCCCTTTTCACCCACCAGTACATACTCAGTGATATCTTTGCAGTCCCCTGGAGTTTCTTGTCCGTGGAGGATGTATATTCCTCGAGGATTCTTCTTCCCGTCTCCATGTCGCCGTACTGCACGAGGAGCGTTGCGGCGATGATCGCCGACTGGGGATCGAGCGTCCTTTTCACGGCCTTTTCGAAATAAGGGACAGCCTTATTCACATCGGGGTTCGAGCCCTGCAGGAACTTTGTTCCCTTCGTGTAATATATCGTCCCTATGCTGTTGATCACCATCAGGACGAATGTCAGGACGAAGAATGCGACTCCCGCCCATCTTATCTCCGTCTCCTGCATGAGCAGGATAACTCCTGCTGCCAGAAAGAGCACGGACACCATCGAGAAGATTTTTCTTTTCTTTGCATTTGTCATATCTGAACCTCTGTAGAGTTTTTCCTTCTAATGTTCAATAATAAGGTCAATCGGGTTCAAGAACAATGGGAAAAAAGATATTGCTCCATGTATGCTGCGGCCCCTGTGCCACATCCTCCGTCCTCAGACTCATAGAGGAGGGTTGGGATATTGTCCTCTTCTTCTCGAATTCCAATATATATCCCTATGAGGAGTTCGAGAAAAGATATGAGAATCTTCTTGTCGTTGCCCGCCATTACGGACTGAGGGTCATAAAAGGGGAGTATGACCATGATAAGTGGAGAGAGTGGGTGAAAGGGCTCGAGGATGAACCCGAGCACGGGAAGAGGTGTCTCAGGTGCTTCCGCTTCAATCTCCTCAGGGCAGAGGCTGAAGCAGAGAAGGAGGGCATAGAACATTTTGCGACGACGCTCACGGTGTCACGCTTCAAGAAGAGCAGTGACATATTCCGTGAAGGTGAGGACCTTGAGGGATTCGAGAAGATCGACTTCAAGAAGAAGGACGGCTTTGCACTTTCTTGCCGGCTTTCGGAAGAACTGGGACTCTACCGCCAGAAGTACTGCGGCTGTGAGTTTTCGCCCGGAGGGAGAGATGCTGAGAAAACTCTATAAGATCCTCACTTCCAGAATGTTCTGGATGGTGCTCTTCTTCGGCTGCCAGCTTGCTCTGATTCTCTATTTCGTCCTCTGGTCGGCAATGGGCCATCAGAACTATGTATTCTTCCTCGTTCTCTCGATGATCATGGCATCCATCATCATCACGCGTAAGGAGAACAACGCCTACCGCCTCATATGGATGTTTGTCATCATCATCTTCCCGTTCTTCGGCGCCGTGCTCTATCTTCTCTTTGCCAACAAGAAGATAGGGTCCCTTTCGGAAAAGAAGATAGCGGATTTCAGAAAGCGCATCCCCGACGACACGGCCTTCTCCCTTACAAACGGAGACGAAGAGCTCTACGCCCTATCTCCCGTCTTCCGCCGGCAGAGCGAGTACGTGAAGAACATCACGGGCTTTTCGGCCTACCGCAACACGACGGTGACATACTTCGACAGCGGCGAGGATTTCTTCAATGACGTCGTGAGGGAAGTGGAGAAGGCAGAGAAGTTCATCTTCATCGAATACTTCATAATCGACAGGGGAAAGTGGTGGACGAGGATTCTCGAGATACTCAGGAGAAAAGTAGGAGAAGGCGTCGATGTCCGTGTTGTGTTCGATGATATGGGGTCGATAAACGTACTTCCCCGCGGCTACGATTTCACCCTCAGGCGCATGGGGATCAAGGCGATTGCCTTCAACAGGATAAAGTTTCATTTAAACCCGAGGCTGAACTTCCGTGATCACCGCAAGATCTTCAATATCGACGGCAATGTCTGCTACACGGGAGGCGTCAACCTTGCCGATGAATATGCCAACGACATCATCAAGTTCGGTTACTGGAAGGATGATGCAATCCGTCTCGACGGAGACGGAGTGTGGAACGCCACACTCATGTTCCTCCGTAACTGGGACTGCCTCACAGGAGATGTCGACTCCCTTCCGTCCTTCGTTCCGACCATCAAGGGCAGGGACGACGGCTACGTGCAGATGTTCGACGACAGTCCTCTCGACAGCGAGACGATTGCCGAGGATACATATCTCCAGATCATCAACAATGCAAAAGACTACGTTTGGATCACGACGCCGTACCTCATCCTTGACGAATCTATGGAGTCTGCGCTCATCATCGCCGCAAGAAGCGGTGTGGATGTGAGGATAATCACACCCCACTATCCGGACAAGAAGAGCGTCTTCGAAGTCACCCGGTCCAACTACGAGGAGCTTCTCAGAAACGGCGTAAGGATCTACGAGTTCACTCCGGGCTTCATACACTCGAAGAACTTCATTGCTGATGACGAGATTGCTGTCGTCGGAACGACGAATCTCGATTACCGTTCCTTCTTCCTTCATTTCGAGCTCAGCGTCCTCTTCTTCCGTTCCTCGATAGTCTCCTCCCTCAAGGATAACTTCTCCCGTACTCTTCTACTCTCGGAGGAGATCCATATAGGGGATGAGGGAAGACTGCCCTTATACAGACGTGCATTCAGAAAATTCGCACGCATATTCTCTCCGCTCTTCTGAACGGTGTTGACGGACGGGAATGGTGGTGTTTTAATAGTTTCTATGGGAAGAAACAAGAAGATTGTCATCGACAAACAGGAAGAGAAGAGGGGCAGGGATGATTTATATGCCATTCTCCTTTCCATAAAGAGTCAGGAGGAGCTGGACAGCTTTCTGGATGACATGCTGACGGACAACGAGATCAGGGATGTGATCCAGAGATATCTTTTAATGGACGATCTCTGGAAGGGGAAGAGCCAGAGGGACATCGCCTCGGACCGTTCGATGAGCCTCTGCCGCATTACACGCGGCTCGAAGATGCTCAAGAAGAAGGGCGGCTTCATGAGGCGCTACTTCGAGGAGAAGTACGACGACTACACCCATATATGATACTTGCCTGTGAAGGGCGGAGATTGTATCATGGCCGCTGTGCATAACAGAAAAGAAATCGTCCAGATATTGAAATATCTTCTTGCAGGGCTGAGCATCACCATCGTCCAGTTTGTTCTTGTGAATCTCTTTCCCTTTGTCTTTGCATCGTGGAAGAGTCAGCTCCCGCCGATCCTTTCCGTCGTTTTCAGTGAAAAGACGATGGGAGCGGGCAACAGCAACTGGGGCTATGTGATGACATTCTTTCTTTCGAATCTCATTGCAAACATCTACGGCTATTTTCTGAACCGCAGGACGGTCTTCCATTCCGATTCGCCGCTCTGGTGCTTCATCGCCTTCCTCGTCATGATGGCTTCTCTCATTCTCGTCTCGACATGGCTTCAGGGTCTTATCGCAAATGCCGTCAGCGAAAAGAGTTCCTCACTTTCAGCTTTTGCCAACACGATAGCCGCCGCCGTATGTGCATTCGGTCAGAACCTCATTGTCTACCCCACGGAGAAGTTCATACTTCTGAGGGAGAAGAAGAGTCAGCGGTAGAGAAGAAAGTAGTTTCCGTTTTTTATGATGTTCGGGTTCGTGCTCAGACTCAGTCCGTCTGATGATATGTAGCCGAAGTGTATGTAGTCGACATCTTCTCCGGCCGATATGGGATACTCCGTTCCGAATACAGAGTTGCACGCCGAGCGGGCAATCATGATGCGTGACTGGGATATGTAGTAGTCCACGACGTAGATTTCGGTGTATGTGGTGTTCGATACAAGAAGACTGCCGTCGGGGTAGAATGTCAGAATTCTGGTGTAGGTGCTGAATGCATTCTCCTTGCCGCCGCGGAGTATCTCCTGGGCTTCCGTATCGGCCTTTCCCGTCGTCGTCTGTGTGTATTTCAGAAACTGCGACCAGGTCTTGTCCGTCGCCTTGAATGTCACTCCTTCCCTGTATTCCGCTGCACTGAGCGTGACTGTCATGAGAAGGGCAAGAAGTAAAACAGAAATAATCCTTTTCATCTTTTTCTCTCCTTACGTCCCCGTTTGGTCTGTTTCTTTTCCTTTACCGTGCATCCTCTCTTCCGGCGCGAAACGGAGGATGAGCCTCTTCTTTTCGAAAGAGCCTCCCTCTCCCTCTCCCGCTCAAGGTATGCCTCTTCGTCCCTCGTGAAGGTCCGTCCTCCGGAGAGGGAGGTGTCACGGGTGTACGATTTTCTCTTTCTCTTTTCTTCCGTACTCTTTTCTTTCTCCGCCCTCTTTCCGGAGACGGAGTCTTTTTTCTTTCTCATGCTCCCGTCTTTTTTGTCGCCACGCGGGGCCCGTGCCGGGGTGATCAGCCTCCGGCCGTCCTCTTTTATGTTTCTGAAGACAGAGAGTATGTGCTCTGCCGTGTCATAGGGGGCGTTTACGAAGGAATAGTCGTCCATGACAGTTATATCCATAAGACAGCGGTCCCTGACGCCTGTCTCCTCGTATATTATGTCGACAAGCTCCTTCTTCGTCAGTCCGTCGTTTCTGCCGCGTGCTATGAAGAGACGCGTGATGCCGCCCTCGTCCATGCTGGGAGTCTTTATCCTGTCACAGGGTCTCTCCCTGTCCTTTCTCTCCCTCTCTTTTTCGACGCTTTCCTTCCTTTCCTTTCCTCTTTTCCCGGCTATGTCCTTATATTGGCTTACATCGAGGGAACTCTGATAGAAATGCCTGAGAACGGAGGAGAGTACCTCCACGCTCTCTCTGCCTTCAAGAAGCTTCCCGGCCACATTCCTGTAGTCGTCTCCCGCCTCACTCGTCACTGCATTCTCGAGCTCCTCGATTATCTTTTCCTTCCGGTTCTCCACGACTTCCCTCGGGGAGGGGATCTCCTCCCTTCTTATCTCGGCCCTGCTTGCCTTCCTTATATATGAGAAGCGTCTTGCTTCTCCGGGTGTTATGAAGGTGATGGCAGTTCCCTCCTTTCCGGCTCTTCCCGTTCTTCCGACCCTGTGGATATATATCTCGGGATCACGGGGAAGGGAGTAGTTTATGACATGGCTGAGGTCCTGTATGTCGAGACCGCGTGCCGCAACGTCTGTCGCAACCAGGATACGGATGGTCTTCTCTCTCATCTTTCTCAGGATTATCTCGCGCTCCCTCTGGCTGAGATCCCCGTGGAGGGCGGCCGCCTCGTAGCCCTTTCTCTCGAGCATATGGGCCACTTCGTCAGACTGGTTCTTCGTGCGGCAGAAGATGACGCCGTAGAAATCACTTGAGCGGTCGATGATCCTTGTCAGGGCTTCGGCCTTGTCAGCCTCCCTGACCTCGTAGTAGATCTGGTCTGCGTTCTGTGTAGTGGACTGCCTCTTCTGTGTCCTGAGGATCACGGCATTCTTCATGTAGGAGGATGCGAGGCTCTGTATACGTGGAGGAATCGTTGCGGAGAACATGAGCATACGCCTCTTTTCAGGGACGCTTTTCAATATTTCCTCGATATCTTCGATGAAGCCCATGTCGAGCATCTCGTCGGCTTCGTCTAGGACGAGGAATGTGAGGGAGGATAGTGAGAGGGTGGTGCGCCTTATATGGTCGAGGATCCTCCCGGGTGTCCCGACGACAATCTGAACGCCCTTTCGGAGCTTCTGTATCTGCCTCTCCATGCCGGCGCCGCCGTAGACGGGGATACACTCGATCCCGTCTCCGCTTTTGAGGGAGTTTATCTCATCTGCACTCTGAAGGCAGAGCTCCCTCGTGGGGGTGAGGATAAGCGCCTGGACTTCCTTTCTCTTCTCGTCGACAGTCTCGAGTATAGGGAGGGCGAATGCGGCAGTCTTTCCCGTCCCCGTTTCTGCCTGACCTATGACCTCCGTCCCTTCCTCGAGCAGCAGGGGAATGCAGAGGGCCTGTATCTCAGTCGGCTCTTCAAAGCCTTTCTTTTCTATTGCCGGTAGTGTTTTTTCTGTAAGTCCCAGACTTCTGAAGGACCTTTTCTCTTTTTCTTCGTTCATTTCTTTTCCAAAGAAAGGAGTCTATCAGAAAGGGAAGATGAGGTCTATCGTCAGAGCTCTATGCAGCCGAAGCTTTCCGGGATTGAAAAAGATGCAATACGCCCTGTAAAGAGTCCGTATCTGAGCACTCTGTTCTGCCGGAAAGGCCCCGTCTTCTCCTTTGTCACGGCAAATACCGTGAGGTTTATACTCGTGTCGCCGTCGTTTGTGAAGAAAAGGCCGTCATCTCCCGTTTTCTCCATTCTTATGTTGTCTCTGACAGTGAGCTCCTTTCCGAGGAGAAGGAGACATTTCTTCTCAGCTATCGAGAGAGTGAAGGAGAACGGCTCTTTGCCGGCTATGCCGTAGGAGTAGGATGAGTAGGAGTTTCTCCTGAGGGGAAACGAGGTTGCCTTCCACACCCTCCGCGCCGTTATGTCCTCCTCATTGATTCTTCTCTTTTCTCCATCTGTGATTACAGTGCCCGAGACCGAGGGGGAGAGAGAGGAGTGGATGGCCTCAGTCAGGCGGTTCTTCGTGTAGATCTGGTTGAATGAGGCACCGTCGGGGTCGATATGGAACTCGAGAAGGGTCTTGAGCCCCTTTTTTCCCGAAGGAAGAGGAAAGTCCGGAAGGGCCGAGATTATCCTGTATGTGTTATCTTTCGCTATGACGGATGCCGTGAAGCCTCCCCCTGTGAATGTAATTCCCTCATCCTCTCCGGGGTAGGGGGCGAATGTGGATTTGATGCGGAATCTGAGTGTTCTGCTCCGCTTTTCCGTCATAGTCCTGTTTCTGTAATCCACAGCCCTTACAATGCACCTGGAGAGGACATGCCGCCGTTCGAAGTCGTAGATGAGCGCCGTCCCGGCTCTGTGGTCGATGAGTGTGAAGATCTCCTCCCTTCCCCAGAACTTCGTTATACCGAGGGAACCGAGTATTTGTGCAGATGTATCGACTGTGACGCTCATAGTGTGAGTTTAATCCGTATTGCAGATGATAATCAATAAAGACGGGTACAACCCTGAGGCTGTACCCGGCCGGTATTATGCGTCTAACCCTTTCAGTTCGATGACGAGAGATTGTTCATCAGGAGCGAGATGTATCCGTTCGATACGTCGTTTACAGCCTTCTCTGTAAGGAAGAGCTCTGATGCAAAGTCTGAAACCGTGTATGTCGGAAGATAGTATGAATAGTATGACGTGAAGTATGACGTCATGTAGGATGCCGTGCTGTTGCCGCTTGACTCCACGGGGCGTGCAATCACGTAAGCGTTCTTTGCATAGAAGGGCTCGAGGACGGTGTTATAGTCAGAGGTGAAGACCTTCTCCGCCCAAGAGGAATCTGCTTCCGCCTGTGTGCTGAGATAGCCTGTCTGATCGTAGTTGAACGAATAGATGAAATCGCTATCCCCCGTATTGAGCGATGCATCTGCGAATGTCTGTACATCCAGGCCGTATTTCTCTGCCGCATTGTCGAAGTCTTCCACTGCGTCGGCATAAATCGTGTCGATCACTGTGTCGAGGTATGCCTTGATGACGTCATTGTCGTTGGCTGCGATGTAGGATCTGACGGTGTCGAGTACGCTTTCGTCTGTGTAGTCGGGGTCTCCCGCTGCGCTCTCGATATAGAAGAGTGTGTAGCCGTCAGCTGTCTCTACAGGTCCCACGAGCGTCTTTGCTTCTGCACTATAGAGCTCTTCAACCTTGTCGGAGCCGTAGGATGAGAGATCGCTCTCCATCTGATATCTGTAATAGGAATCGACTCTTCCGCCGTTTTCCTTATAGCTGTCAATGGACTCTTCTACCATCTCGTCGAGTGTCTTGGTGCCCTCTGCATATGAAGCGAAGGCTGCCTGAGCCTCGTCCTCCGTTGCATAAGTTGCACGGACAAAGGAGATGACCTTAAACAGGTCGAGTCTCTCCGAGGCATAGCTCAGTGCATCTTCATCGGGGTAGAGGGATGAGGATGCGACGATGTACTCGACGCTTCTCCTGTCGCTGTTGAGCGTGTTGATGAAGCCGGTCTCTGCAGAGCTTACGGGGACGGAATTGATTGTGGTATATACCTCCTGGTAAGGCACATACTCTGTCATCCATGCCGTAATCTGCTCCTTCTGCGTATCTGTTGCGCTGTTGTATACATCGATTGATGAATAGTAGCCGGAGTCGATGATTGCGTCGGCAATCTGTTCCTTGGCTGCCCTGAAGCCTGCCTTGTCAGCCATTTCCTGGAATGCTTCGTTCACAACAGCCTGCTGGAATGCACTGTTCCAAAGATAGTAGTCATAGCTCTGAGCCGTGCTCTCCCCGTAGTACTGAACGTAGTAGTTGTAGAGCTGGACATACTGGAAATAGAGGAAACTGTCGTTTGTCAGTTCGATTTTCTTTCCGTTGTAAGTACCGAAACTTATAAGATTCGATGATGAACCCGCCATGCATGTAGAGGGCAGAATCATTACGAGGCCCAGGAGAACGAGAATCGCGACACCCAGAATCCAGACCAGATTCGGCATTCCGTGCTTTGATTTAACCTTGACTTTCTTTTCCTTTCCCTTGTTCCCGTTATCTATGGCAACTGTCTTGTCTTCGCTCATATTAACCTCTGAATTAAAAATGTGCCGCCAGGACACTGCCTAATAAATTACCATCATAGACGGCCTTTCGTCAATCTTTGTTTGCCCTTTGTCTTCTTCCATCAAGTATGGTATCATCTGGAATCTGGAAGCGGAGAGAGAAGTGAAAATCCTTATTACTACAGAATTCTATTTGCCTTTCAGATGTGGTGTCACATCAGCCGTCCTTGCAGAGAAGAAGGCTCTCGGGAAGGAAGGGGACGAAGTGAGGGTTCTTACGATAGGCTCCAACAGGAAGAGCTGTTATGACGGGGAGAACGGCGTATGGTACATCGCAGGGACGATGAGGCAGCTCTACAAGGACTCCTATGCGTCGTTGAAACTGAATGATCCCATTCTCGGGGAAGTTCTCGCATGGCATCCCGACATAGTGCATTCGCAGAGCGAGTTCTTCTCCTTCCGTTTTGCCTCGCGTATTGCAGGGAAGCTGGGAATTCCTCTTGTCCACACATGCCACACCGACTTCGTCTCATACACCGATTACTTCACGAAGTTCCACGGGGCATGGAACAGGGCGGCGTCGAAGGTCGTTCCCTTTCTCATAAGAAAGGCCGACAGGGTCATATGCTCCACCGATAAGATATATTCCCTCATTTCATCGTATAAGATAAAGCAGCCCATAGACCGTATTCTTGTAGGGGTTGACCTCGAGATTTTCGAGAGGCGTCTCAGCTCTGATGAGCGCCGTGATCTGAGGTCATCCCTCGGCTTCGGGGAGACGGACATGGTCTTTATCACGGTCTCCCGTCTCAGCAGGGAGAAGAACACGGACGAGGTTCTCTCCCTCTTTTCAAAACTGAAGGAGACGCACTCCTCAGTGAAGCTCCTCTTTGTCGGAGACGGCGAGGAGAGGAAACACCTCGAGGATGAGGTGAAGCTCTCCGGACTCGGGGGGGATGTGGTATTTACGGGGCTCATCCAGAGCGAAGAGATCTGGAAGTATTATCAGGCGGGCGATATCTATATCGGGGCATCCCTCTCGGAGACCCAGTGCCTCTCATATATAGAGGCGATGGCCTCCTCGCTGCCGATTCTTGTCAGGTACGATTCCATTCTCTCGTCCTATCTTGTCTCCGGTGTGAACGGTTTTTCATATAACAGCGGGAACGAGTTCCTCGCCATTGCAAATCTTCTTCTCTCGTCACCGGAGAAGAGAAGGGAGATCGGAGAAGAGGCGGAGCGCTCGAGTGAGCGTTTTTCCCTTCCCATATTTGCAGATAAGCTCCACCAGTCGTTCAGGAGGGCTAAGGGGAATGAGTGAGAGAGAGCGCAGAAATGCAGGGGTGAATTATATAACGGGAATCGCGCTTGCGCTTCTCAGCGCCTTTGGCATGTATGCCGAACGCATCGTTCTCGTCTCGAGGATGGGCATTGTCTATGCCGGCTTCAACAGCCTCTTCGAGAACACGTTCCTCATTCTCTCGGCTTTCGACATCGGCGTGACGACATACCTCATGAACTACCTGATGTCGGCTCTCAACGGCTCGGATGATGATGAAATACGCTCCTCTCTCGCTACGACCTCACACTACTGCCGTATTTCGGCGCTTGTCATACTCACACTCGGCCTTGCCGTATCACTTTTGATGCCGGTTCTGAGCGGGGAGAGAGAATGGAGGGTGACGCTTTTCTTCCTGATCTACCTTTCAGGGGAGCTCGGGCAGTATTTTTTCGGCTCGAGAGTGCTTCTCCTGAGCGCAATGCAGCGTAACTACATCGTCTCCATCTTCGTCCAGACGGGCAGGATAGTGCAGAATCTTCTCCTGATACTTGTCATCATCAGGACTGAGAACTACCTCCTGTATGTATCTGTCTTCTCGGGCCTGACATTCGCCACATATCTTCTTCTCTATCTCAAAGCGGGACGGGATTATCCTCATCTCTGCAGGGGAAAAGGAAGAAGAGGCTCCGGTCCGCTTAGCGGACGCAGTATTCTCGGAATGACATTCCACAGAAGCAGCTACGTCTTCTACCGCTCGCTAGAACCCGTTCTCGTGAGTCTTCTCTTCGGTTCTAGAGTGGCGGGGCTCTACTCGAACTACCTTCTGGTGACGTCGGCTTTCCTCACTCCTTTCTGGATCTACAATTCGACTGTCACTCCGACCATAACCCTCAGTTACCTCAGAGGAACGAGGGATGAAAATCTTGCTCTCTACAAAAAGAGCGTCTACCTTAACTTCATTCTCTCCCTCTCCGCCGCCTCTCTCGCCCTCTCTCTCTACACTCCCTACATAATGCTTTCCTTCGGGGAGGAGTATCTTCTGAGCGGCGGATATGATGCAGTCTTTGCATTCCTTGTATTTCTTTCCTCGTTCAGAACGACGGCCATCGTTTTCCGCGACGCCGCGGGAATATACAGCGGGGACTGGAAGAAGGCCCTCTTCGAGGTTCTTGCGGCCCTTGTCCTTTCGCTTATGCTCTCGCGTCTTATGGGACTTGTCGGAATACCTGTGGCATTTGCAGCTTCATATATACTCATCGTCCTCTGGAGGGAGAACAGAACAGTTCTCGAGAGAGCTCTCTATGAGGAGAAATGGGATTTCTGTGCCGAGGAGGCTGCTCTCATGGCATTCGGCATGATCACCATTGTCGTCGTGTGGTACCTGACGGCAGATAACCTTTCCTGGTCGAGGATTCCCTCTGCCCTTGCTCTCTGTATTTCTGCTCTCGCTCTCTGGCTTCTTCTCTCTCCCTCTCCCCGGAGGGTGCTTCTGGGGAGGAAAAAGCGATGATTGAGAAGGAAAGAGGAAGATATTCCCCCCGGTGGATTCTCGCTGCCGAGTGCCTTATATATGCATTCGTCGTCGTGGGTTATCTCGAGAAGATACATGACCTGTATTATCTTGTCATGGTGCTCGACGCCTCTCTCGCCCTCGTCTCCTTCTTCTTCATTTTCCTCTGGTTCTTCCTTGAAAAGGAGTACTGCCGTAATCCCGCATCCTCATCGCTTGCCGTCCTCACTGCCGTCATACTAGTATCGTCAGCTATCGGAGGATCCGACAGCGCGAGGCTGATGGTCGCCGCATTTGCTCTCCTCGAGAGCTGGGCGCTGGCCATAGCGGTGATCATACTCGGAAAGAGAGTGGGGACGATAATGACTGCCGTCTACGTCTTCATCATCGCATACACGGTCTTCTATACAGTCTTCAGCATTGCTCTCGGAATAGGGGGAGGCGAGACAAGATACAGCGGTCTGAGTGACCAGACAAACTCCCTTGCCGTCGTTTCGGCATCGTCTCTCATCATCGCACTCTCCCTTATGGGAAGGAGAAGGAGCACAGCGGCGTCCGTCCTCTCGAATGCGGCACTGACGGCGGCCGCACTTCTCTTTACATATACTCTCAGAACTACTGACAGCCGCACTTCCTACTTCGCGCTCCTTACGGCGCTTGCCTTATTCCTCTCACTCACTCTTCTGAGGAGCAGGGACAGAGTAACACTTGTGCTTGTCTCTCTTCTCTCCATTCTCGGCATTCTGGCTCTGGTTATATATCTTCTCTCCTCCTCGCGTTCCCTCTCGAGCCTCACACTCTCGTCGCTGACATCGGGAAGAACGACAATCTGGACCGAGACTCTCTCGAGGATGGAGGCTGAGGAATACCTCTTCGGCTTCGGAGGAAACAGCGCCTCCATGGCCGCCCTCCTCGAAGAGCGTGGCATGAAGAGCTCACTTGCCCTCTACCTCGGGGAGAAGCATCTCATGCACAACATCTACATACAGTTTCTTGTAGAGTACGGCATCGTCAGCGCGCTAGCATTCACCTTCGGTTCCGTCTTCCTCTTCGTCTCGTCTTTTTCATCGATGAAAGAGAAGATGGGGGATACGGGACTCCTTCTTTCCTCTTCTTCCCTCATTCTCTTCTTTCTTGTGCACTCCCTTGCCGAGAGCGCCGTCTACTTCATCGGGGGAAGCGAGCAGGTGCTCTTCATCCTCTCACTCTCGGTTGTCTATTTCTCATACCGTGAAAGGAGGATGGAGAGATGAAGAAAACAGGCGCCGCTCTCATTATCCTCATCGCCCTTGCCCTAACCGCCTTCTTCGCCCTCAATCTCGATAAGCTGGTACTATCGGGAGACTTCACGGCCCTCTTTCCGTGGGATGAGATCACCGATTACTATGAAGGCGGCGTCGGGGGACAGGTATCACTTCTTGCCGAGGAGAGTGCGGACGAGATCCATATCAATACAGATATGATCATAAGCCGGGACTACAGAAGCGGACTCTACGCATCGGACTCGGTGAATGTGGAGAAGGACGAGACTTATACATCGACGATGTACGTTCTCGTCTACTCTGACAACCTATACGATGCAGACTTCCTCGATACGCTTGAGAAGTGCATTGATGAAATAGACCTCAGGCGCGACTCGGCGCGTCCTCAATCTGTTCTCGACTGGTTCACCCTCAAGGGGGAGGACGGCTACATGGCAATAGAAAGCATGAGAGCGAGAAAAGGATCACTATGGACTGACGAGGAGGCTGCAGAGCTCAGAAAGCGCATCGGAAACGACCCCGTCGTCCCGTACTATCTTGTCGGGGGATCGGGAAAATCGTTCATACTCCAGTTCATCTATGCCGACAAGGCCTCAGGCGAACAGCTCGAGAGCCTTTCGGAGGTCTTCGAGCCTCTGAGAGAGAAGGGCGCAAGGGTGATCCTCATGAGCAATATGGTGATATCCAATGAGGTTATAAAGGCTCTGAAGAAGGACCTGTACACGCTGGCAGGGCTTGCGCTTATGTTGATGGTCGTCGTCTATTTCCTGTCGTTCAGGACATTGCGTGCCGTCATCCTGCCCCTCATCCTTTCCGTCATGGCCCTTATCTGGACACTCTCCACGATGGCGCTTCTGGGCCTTGAACTCAATCTTCTGAGTCTCCTTACTCCCTGCCTCGTGCTCATCCTGGGAAGCACATACTCCATGCATATACTCAACGAGTACTACCTTTCCGGGCGTGATGTGCTCTCGTCTGTCAAGCACATAATAATGACAATCGTGCTGGGTGCCCTTACCACCATCCTGGGCTTTTTATCCCTCTCGTTCGCACCCTCCGGCACACTCTTCGGCTTCGGCGTCTCTGTTTCGTGCGGCGTCTTCTATTCGGCGCTTCTTGCAGTCTTCTGCCTTCCCTCGGCGCTCATACTTCTTCCGCCTCCGAAGAAGGAGAAGGGCTTGAAACTGAGAAAGGGAATACTGCAGAAAGCCGTCTCTCTCTGGAGCAGAACAGTCGTCCGCATATGGCCTTTTCTTGTCATCGTCTTCTTTGTAATCGCACTCTTCTTCTTCCTCGTAAAGGACAGGATAAGCGTCGACTCCAACTACATGTCGTATTTTGCAGAAGACGACGAGTTCGGCATTGACTGCCGTTTCTTCTCGAAGGAGATAGGAGGCACGACACCCTTCACGGTGACGATTCAGGCCCCCGAAGGCTCGTCCGGCTTCTTTCTCGAGAAAAAGAACCTCGAGGCGGTATTCTCCTGGGAGCAGCATCTCAGAGAGAGCCGGCATGTTCTTCAGATCATATCGTTTCCGCAGTATGTAGCCTTCGCTTCCCGTGAGATTCTCGGCTCGTACTCCATACCGTCAGACGATGGTGTGATGAACATACTCCGTACGGTTCTTCTCTCGTATGCCTCTGCAATTCCCTCGATGAGCAGCGTCGTCTCCTCCGATTTCAACACGCTGACCATCACTGTCCAGAGCTGGGACGGGGACAGGAAGGACCTCATCACCGCCACAAGCGTCGGCGAAGTCTATTCCGATATGGTCTCCTCGCTCTCACTTCTTCCCCGGGGAACGAAGGTCAGCATCTCGGGCTATCCTGTAATCTCGGCAAAGTTCTCCTCGCGCCTTCTTTCGGACCAGAAGATATCGACAGTGCTGAGCATGGCCTCGATCCTCATCGTCTCATCCCTCTTTCTTCTCTCGTTCCCGCAGGGCCTCCTGGTTCTGGTTCCGGTTTCTGCGGGAATCATGCTCAATTACATCTTCATGTTCCTCTTCTCGATTCCCTTCGACATCATCACGGTTTCCTTCTCTTCCATCGCGGTGGGCTGCGGGGTGGACGATGCACTCCATTTCTCCCTCAGATACCGGCGCCTCGGGAAGAGGCTGAACTCTCCTCGTGAGAGTGTGGAAAAAACCGTCAGGAATACGGGGCGCCCGATTGTCCTCACGACGCTCTCCATCGTCAGCGGCATGCTCATGCTCTCCTTCGCCAGCTATGTCCCCATACGGTATTTCGGACTTCTGATGAGCGTCACGCTCCTTGCGTGCATGCTGTCGACCCTGGTCTTTCTTCCGTCGTTTGCACTCCTGTTCGACTGGATAAAGTCACTCTTCGACGGCAGGGCTTTCACTAAGAGAGACAGAAAATGATGAAAACTCCCCTCGTCAGTGTCCTGATTCCGGCATACAACGCAGAGAAGTACATAAAAGATACTCTTCTCTCCGTTGTGAACCAGAGCTGGCGGAATATCGAGATAATCGTCCTTGATGACGGCTCTGTTGACGCCACTGGAGATATAGTGCAGTCATTCGGTGATGAAAGAATAAGATACATCCGTCAGGATAACAGAGGAGTCGGTGCGGCACGTAACCGTCTTCTCTCTCTCGCATCAGGCCCCCTCATCCTCTTTGTCGACGCCGATGACATCCTTTCCCCCTCTTTCATAGAGACGCTCTATCTTGAAAAGGAGAGGGCATCAGCTTCTGCCGCATCCTCTTCTGTCATTCCCTTCAGGGGAAGGAGACCGGGAAAGGCGAAAGGAAAGGCGGAAGTCAGAGTCTGCAGCGGCATGGAATATGTGCGCCTCATGACAAAACCCTTCGGCGAATTCTGCTACTCGCACTCAAGGCTCTTCGACAGGGATCTCTTCGAGGGCCTGTCATTTCCCGAGGACAGGATATTCGAGGATGTAGTCCTGATGCCTCAGGTCGTTCTGAGGGCAGAGAGGGTTGTGAAGGTAACCTCCGCTGTCTACAACTACAGAATAAACAGGCACGGCCTCAGCCACGGCCCGTTTTCCTCCCGCGCGCTCGACGAGATGGACGGCTACTTGTCAAACATCGAATTAGGC
The DNA here is from genome assembly GCA_963626925.1 of Clostridium sp. AM49-4BH. Classification (GTDB taxonomy): domain Bacteria; phylum Spirochaetota; class Spirochaetia; order Sphaerochaetales; family Sphaerochaetaceae; genus Ornithospirochaeta. The sequence continues at coordinate 43,482 of CAVFZO010000151.1, read as the reverse complement.
TTGAAAATGGGGGATGAAAAGATAGTATACTACAGTTCACTGTTTTTTCTGACGAAGTACTACTTCTATTTCTGGAGGGTTCTCTTCAGGGGTATGGGAATAAGAAAATACCTGGAGAGGTTCAAAGGGGAGAAGACGAGAGTCTTACGCTTACTAAGAAGGAAAAGTAAATGAAAGGTGCTTTTTTGTACGTTGATGCAGGCAAGGGACACTATATTCCGGCTGTCGCTCTTGCCGATGCGATGCTCGATATGGGCCATGAGGCTGTTGTGGAGGATCTCTTCCTTGTATTCCGCATGCCGCTTTTCAGAAAGATAAGCAAGGAATACTGGAGATACCTTCTTCATCATCCCAAGCTGGAGAAGAAGGTGAACGCACTTTCGAACAACCGCAGTGCACATGATTCACTGAAGATGCTGAGTTCCAATCCGAGGGCGCTCAAGCACTTCAGAAAGTGGTTTCTGAAGGAAAGGCCTGATTTCATCGTGTCGACGAATTTCATGGGGGCGACGCTGCTTCCTGCTATCATCAAAAAGATAGGTGCGAACTGCCCCGTATATGACTATGCAGCCGATCTCTTCGACCAGGTCAAGGCCGGTGTCGACAACTCACTCACGATGTGCTATGTCCCGACGACTATCGGAGTTGAACATACGATCAAGATGGGGCAGGATCCGTCCCGCACCAAACTCTGCCCGTTCCCGCTTTCGAAGAAGTTCGAAGTAAGCAGGAAGATGACGAAGGAGGAGGCGAGGAAGAAGCTCTCGCTCAAGAACAAGTTCACCGTTCTCTGGAATCTGGGAGGCGAGGGAATCGGAAGCCCGAAGATGCTCTACGGCATGGTGAAGAGGGGACTCGACATACAGGTGGTCGTAATCGGAGGAAAGAGCAGGACGACAGAGACGGAGTTCAACATCTTCAGGCACAAGTATCCCGAGTTCGACCTCGAGATGAGAGGCTTTGTGAACAACGCCCAGGAGTACATCATGGCCTGCGATCTCCAGATGGGGAAGGCCGGCGCCAACTCTCTTATGGAGTCGCTCTATCTCAAGAGGCCGTTCCTTGTATCGGAAGTCTTGTACATGGGACGTTCGACACAGCTCTTCTTCAACTCCTATCCGGTGGGGTGGACAAGCGACGACAATGAGGAGAAGCTCGATATCATAGAGAAGGCATATAAGGATCCGTCGGTTCTTGCTTCAATCGATGAAGAGATGCAGAGGCTTCCCGTCGACTTCTCGGCTCCTCATTTTGCCCAGATGCTCATAGACGATACACTCGAGTACAGGAAGAAATACGGTGAAAACTATTGAAAGGAATATAGCCGGAGTGACTCTCCGCGGCCTTCTGCACGAAAGGCTGAGGGATGATGAGAGCTTTCTCCGGCCCGCGGTTCTTGTCCTTGCAGGCGGGGCGTACGAGCACCGCTCTAAAAGAGAGACTGAGCCTGTGATGCTGCGCTTCCTTGCCAGGGGCTATCAGGCATTCACTCTCGACTATACTGTCGGAAGGGAGAACATCGCCCTCCATGAACCGGAAACGGAGGTCAATGCAGCTCTTGTTTTCCTGCGGGAGAATGCCTCTTCTCTCGACATCAGAGCGCATCAGATAGTCCTTCTCGGCTTCTCCGCAGGAGGTCATCTTGCGCTCTCGTCGCAGTGTCACTTCAGCAACGGAAGAGCCGATGCACTTGTATTGTGCTATCCTGTCGTGACGACAGGTGTATTCGGCCATGACGGCTCGACGTACAATTTAACGGGAGGAGATGAGAGAAAGAAGGAATATTATTCTCTTGAAAAGCACATAAAGAGTAATCTCCCTCCCGTTTTCGTGTGGCACACAGCAGAGGATGAAGCTGTAAGCCCGATGAATACAATCCTCCTTGCCGGTGCTCTGACATCTTCTCATGTCCCGTTCGAATACCATCTCTTCGAGAAAGGGAAGCACGGACTTTCGATATGTACTCTCGATGTGGAAACACCTCAGGAGAGGACACAGGGATGGCTGGATCTTCTCTTCTCCTGGCTCGAAGATACACTGGACTGGAAGCAGTGAAATGAAAGATATCATTCTCGACCTGGACACAGGCATAGACGATTCGTTAGCGCTCTTTCTTTCTTCAATACATCCGCAACTGAATCTGATCGGGGTTCTCACTTCGTACGGTAATGTGACAACGGAGGAAGCTAGCAGAAATTCCCTTGATATACTATCTCTTGCCCGCCGCAGTGACGTTCCCGTCTTCTGCGGAAAGAAAAACTCCCTTACTGAAAGGGGGGACTATGTCCCGTCTGGAGTATCGAGGCGCATCCACGGAGAAAACGGTGTGGGAGGCGTATCTCTTCCTCATTCCAGGCGCAGGGAGGAGAAGAGAGACGGTATTGAATGGCTCATCGAAATGTTTAAGGGAAAAAAAGACCTTCTCTACGTGGCAGCCGGCCCGCTGACGAATCTTGCCTCCGCCATTCTTCTCGATCCTTCAATCGCCGCCTCCGGAGTGAGGGTTGTTTCCATGGGAGGTGCACTTACTGTAAAGGGCAATGTGACAGGCTTTGCAGAGGCAAACATCCACAAGGATCCGGAGAGTGCAAAAATCGTCTACGAGAGCGGACTCGATATTACAGCTGTCCCGCTTGATGTGACAGAGCGGTCAAGGCTGACGCAGCGTGACGCAGAGTCGTGGATTGCAACGGGAACGACAGAGGGCCGTATTCTCGGAAGGATGCTTCTCTACTACATTGAAAATACGACAGGAGGAATTGACACATATGTCCACGATCCTTCGGCCGTTGTCGCCGCACTTCATCCCGAATACTTCACGTCACTCTCCACGCCCCTCACCGTCGTGACGGAAGGAGAGGAGAGGGGAAGGATATATGTCCCTGTAGAAAGAATTCTCGAGCGCGGCTGCAGAAGCCGGGCCCTCATAGATGTCGAACGGAATAGAGTAGAGAGGGAACTCGGAAGAATTCTCACCTACCTTGAAAAACAGTGATAGAGAGAAAGATCCTTGACCCAGTTTTTTTGCTCTTTTTAAAACTCTTTATAGTTGATTATAGTCCTATTAAGGAATATTTTCTTTGTTTATTATTCTTTCAATAAGCCCAATTATGCTTTTTCCGCTTCTGCTCTTTCAGAATGATCTGTTGTCGTTGAGACGCATGCCGAGCACCACCGTGCGGCCGCTTTCTCCCTTTTCAATCATCTCCATTATTGCACTCAAAAGTCTCTCCGTGTCGAAACCGAACGAGGAGAGATGGGGGCTGAAGCAGTCGCAGATGTAGGTGTTGTTGAGGCTGATGAGGCCGATGTCCTTTCCGACAGCAAGTCCGTTCTCTCCGGCAAAGCGGTATGTGTCCTTTGCATAGAGGTCGTCGCCGAGAAGAAGGGCCGTCTTTTTCCCGATCCTCTCCTAATTCGAGTAGAGAAGAAGTACATCGTTTTCGATGTGTCCGGTGGCGCTGATTAAGCCGTGGCTGATTCCCGTTTTCCTGCATGCATCGTTGAAGGCTTCAACTCTCACGACGCCGGGTGAATCATTTATCGATCTGAGGTAGAGGATGTTCTCGTATCCTGCTCCCGTGAGGAGAGAGACGGCCTCTCTGAGCGCAGTCTTGAAATCGATTATTATGCACTTTGACCCTTCCTTTTCATCGCCGACCGAGATAATGCTCCTTTCAATTGCCCGGCTCACTGCTTCAAGGTTGTTGCAGAGGCTGACGGCACAGGCAGTCTCTCCTCCGAGAAGCGAGTCTTCCATGCAGTCGCACCATGTATTGGAAGAGGCCGTCTCGACAAGCATGCACTCATATCCCATAGGAATGGATTTGACTCTGAGAGAGTGGAGTATGCGGCTGAAGAAGGGGTTTTCGCTGTCGGGAACGACGAGAGCGATGATGTGTGACTTACCGCTCTTGAGTGAAGAAGAGCAAAGTTCACGCGGTAGTTGTACCTGTCGCATACTTCGAGAATCCTCTTTGCCGTCTCTTCGCCGGCTCTCCCTTTCCACTTTCCTCTGAGAACCAGTGATACCGATGCCTGTGATACACCTGCCATGCGGGCTACGTCAAAACCAGTCAACATCTTTTCCATTGTCTTCATATTGTCTGATGGCAGCTCTTTTGGTAAGCCTCATGCAATGCTGTTTACCGTCATTCGGTTCTGCTGCGTCCTCTGCGTAAAGCTCTCTCTGTGGCAATTCCAGGTGGGAATAATATGAAGAAAAGAAGGAATAACCGGAAAAGAGCTTGTTTATTTTCCCCTCAGAGGGAAAAATAAGGCCATGAAATACATGGACGTCAAGACTGCAAGTGAGAAGTGGGGTATTACACCCCGTCGTGTCCGTATCCTGTGCAATGACGGAAGAATAGACGGAGCTGTCAGAAACGGCTGGTCATGGGTTATCCCGGATGATACGCCCAAGCCCGGTGACGGGAGAACTCTCAGGCGCTTCAAAGCGCTCGACATAAGACCCGGCAGCATCGACGTCGACGGCCTGAGGGAAGACAAGAGGCTCTTCTCCAGAGATGAGTATTTTTCCTCCGGCAAGTTCAATCTCCATGCGGCAAGAACCATTTCCTTCCTCTTTGCTCTCGAAGGCGAAGAAGTAAGCGAGGAGGATGCAATGCGTATCCTCTCGGGTTTTCTCGTCTATAATCTCAGTCTCTCCGTTCATCTCTCTGTCATAAACTTCGCCTCCGTTCTGAGAGAGGAAGGAAGAAGGGAGACAAGATGGGGAGAGGGGGAGATCAAGAGGATGTACTCGTCATTCATGAGGGGAATTGAGTACACGGACGGCAGCTACCGCAGCGGCATTGTCAGACGTGGTGATGAGGATGTCCCTGTTCAATCGGCTGTCGAGACTGTCGTCAATCAATATGAATCGTCATGGTCGGTGATGCATCCCCTCTCGTCGGCACTCCTTCTCTCGGGGGAACTGGCGAGGATTGCGCCCTACAACCGTCACATGGCCTTCTTTGTATATCTTGTCTTTGCCGGCGAACTCCTCAGAAGCGGCTTTGTTCCTCCGACACTCCCCCTTTCATCGATCAACGAGGCGAAGGCGGCCTATGCACTCATTGCATCCAGGGGTGTCTATACAGATATGACCAACTACATCGAAAGAATGATGAAGAGTACATACGGGGAGCTCGAACGCAGTGTATGACATTATATTGAAGAACGGACTTGTCCTGGACGGCAGGGGCTCGAAGCCCTTCCGGTCAAATGTGGCTGTATTCTCTGATTCCATCGCCCTTGTGACAGATAAGGATATAACGCGCTCGCGTCTTGTTGTCGACTGCAGCGGAAAATACATAGCACCCGGCTTTATCGACAGCCACTGTCATACGGATTTTCTCGTTCTGAGGGATCCGAAGGCTGAGGCGAGAATCGGACAGGGAATAACGACGGACGTTACCGGGAACTGCGGAATCGGGGTCTTTCCCTACACCAATCCCCTTCTGAAGGATATGGTGAAGGATGTCCTGGGAGAATGGAACGAGTGGAAATGGAAGGACTTCTCCTCCATGAAGAGATACTATCTGGAGAAGAAAATCGGAGTCAACGAACTCTTTCTCGTCTCCCATACGGCACTCAGGCTTGCCGCAATGGGACCTCAGTGCACAAGAGAGGCGACAGATGAGGAGATAGAGGCGATGTGCTCGATTCTCCGCGCTGAGATCAAGGCAGGAGCGAAAGGCTTCTCGACAGGGCTCTATTACTCACCCTGCGTCTACTCCGGCGCCGGGGAACTCTCAAGGATTCTTGAAACGGTGAAAGAGGAGGGAGGCATATTCACAGTCCATCACAGAAGTGAGGGGAACGGCTGTCTTGAATCGCTCAGAGAAGTTCTCGAGATTGCCTTTAAAAGCGGCGTCAGAACCGAGATATCACACCTGAAGGCCATCGGAGAGCGTAACCAGGGGGAGGCTGTGAAGATGCTCTCTCTCATCGAGAAGTACAGAAATGAGGGACTCGACGTCAAGTTCGACCAGTATCCGTATACATTCGGCTCCACGTCGCTCTTTTCGCTTCTTCCTCCCCGCGTTCTTGCCTACTCGAGGCTCGAGCAGAGGATGGCCCTCTCCCTAGAGAGCGAAAGGGAGGTTATCAGAAAGGAAATCATGGAAGATACCACATGGGACAGCATCTATCCTGTTGTGGGACCGGATAACATAAGGGCTCTCTTCCTCTCTTCCTCTCCCCGGTACAACGGGATGACTCTTTCTGAGATTGCACGCGAGATGAAAACAGACGATCCCCTCGACGCCCTTTTCGATATCCTGAGGGACGAGACGGGACTTGCCGTCATGACAGATACAACCGAGACTGATGAAACTCTCGAGAGAATAATGGCCCATCCTCTGATGTGCTTCGGCACCGACAGTCTCTACTCATCCCCCGTTCCGCACCCCAGATCATACCATTCGACAGTGGAATTTCTCTCAAAATATGTCAGGGACAGAAAACTCCTCACTCTCGAGGAGGCCGTGAGGAGGATGACGGGAGAGACGGCAGAGCGCTTCGGAATAAAGGACAGGGGTATTCTCGCTGAGGGATACAGGGCAGATATAACGGTATTCGACATCGAGAGACTGAAGTGCAGGGATGACAACAGAAACGAAGGAATCGACTGCGTCATACTCAACGGAAAGATTGCATCCCTCGGCGGCGAGATCTTCTATACGGGAGAGGGAAGAGTACTCTGATGGAAAAAGAACTCAGCGGAAGGCAGAAAAAGATAATCGGTATTGCCTCCATAGTCATATTCGTTCTCTTCTGCGCCGCGGCATTCTTCTTCATAGGCATCCCCATTGTGAAGACGGCGAAGGATCCCGAGGCCTTCAGAAGCTGGATAGAAGGCATGGGGATGTGGGGAAAGGCTGCATACGTCGCAGTCTGTTTCCTGCAGGTTCTTGTTGCAATAATACCCGGCGGACCCATCGAGCTTGCCGGAGGCTATGCATTCGGCCATGTGGAGGCTACCGTTCTCAGCACGATCGGACTGGGACTGGGCTCTGTGGCTGTTTTTCTCCTTGTGAGGAAGTTCGGCCGCAGTCTTCTCGAGGTCTTTTTCAGGAAGGAGCAGATTGAGGAGCTGAAGTTTCTCAGAACAAACAGAAGGAGAGATATCATCATCCTCATTCTCTTTCTTGCACCGGGGACGCCGAAGGACCTTTTGTGTTTCTACTGCGGCCTGACGGACATGCCCTTTCTTCTCTTCTTTCTGATTTCCACCTTTGCACGCATTCCCGCCGCATGGCTGAGCTCTATCGGAGGAAGCGCCATGAACAGTAAAAGCTACACGATTGCAATCATCGCCGCCGTAGTCATCGTCTCGATGACAGTGCTGGGAATCGTCGGCTACAGAGTTGTCGTTAAAAGACACGGGGAGGAGAGAGAATGAAGACAAAACTTTTCATCTTCGATATGGGAGGCGTCCTCATCGATGGCAGCGTCAACTTCGAGGAGATAGCGGAACATCTCGGAATTGAAGAGAATGCCTTCATGAAGGATTATGAAAAGTACGACATCCCCCTGATGGAGGGGTGGATGGATACCCTTTCCTACATGTGGCATCTCGAGAAGGAGTTCGGCGTCAGAACAGAGGGCAATCTCTTCTCCGAAATCTATCATCCAAGAGTGAACAGTTCCCTCATTCCCGTACTTGAAATGATAAGAGAGCACGGCGGAAGAACCGTCATCGGGTCCAACACCTTCCGTCCCCATGCCGATGTCATAGGAAGGCTGGAAGAAAAGCCGTATTCGTATTTCGACGCACTTTATTTTTCGCATGAGATGCATCTTACGAAACCTAGTCCTTCGTTCTACCGTTACATCCTCGAAAAAGAGGGCGTAGATGCCTCAGAGGCATTCTTCGTCGACGACAGAGAGGAGAACACGACTGCGGCGGAGAGGGAGGGAATAAGGACGTTTCTCTACAGAGGGGAGAGAGGCGGGGAGCTGGAGGCTGCTGTCAGCGCTCTTCTTTCTCTCTGATATACAGTCCGCAGGGAAGTTTCAACTTGTAGTTTTTGTATATTTGCGAGGTAAAAACTTGCAACTTGCCCTTCTCGCCGTGACAATAGGCTCATGAAACTTATCTATGTAGTTGAAGACCATGAAGTAATAAGAAACGGCGTTGTACAGTATCTGTCGCTCTCGGGCTACGAAGCGGCGGGGTTCAGGAACCTCCAGGAGGCAAGGGACGGCTTTTCGAAGAAGATGCCCGACATGCTCATCCAGGATGTCATGCTCCCCGACGGCGACGGTTTTGCCTTCGTCAAGGAGATAAAGGAGAAGAACGACCGTCTTCCCGTCATATTCCTTACTGCACGAGTAGATGAAAGCGACAGGATTCTCGGCTTTGAACTCGGCGCCGACGACTATATAACAAAGCCGTTCAGCCCCAAGGAGCTTGTACTTCGTATCCAGGCACTCTTTCGGAGAGTCGACGAGAATGCGGGGACAGCGAAGAACAAGTATACCTACGTCGACGGGGACAACAGCCTCTACATCGATGAGGATATCCACGAGATAAGGGTCAACGACGTTCCCATCAACCTCACGGCAGCGGAGTGGAGAATCGTTTTATACCTCGTTTCCAACGAGCCCAATCTCATAACCCGTGCCCAGATCCTCGAGGAGTGCTTCGACTATTCCTTCGAGAGCTACGAGCGTGTTGTCGACACCCACATAAAGAACATAAGGACCAAGCTCCGCCCCGGTAACTGGATAGATACGGTACGCGGCTACGGATACCGGTTCTCCGGTAAGAAGGCCTGATGCACAGACAGTTCGTCAGACTCCTATTTGCAATTCTTCTCATACTGATTGCAATATCTGTACTGCAGGTTGTATGTATAACCGTCTTCTCGAAGAGGGTCATATACAGCTGGTCTGATCAGGTATTCGAGGAGTTTGCATCAAATGTCGAGAAGACACTCTCGAAGGCCGACGTCACGAATGCGACAAGCATCTACGACTACGTCTTCTCGAATGCCTCTGAAAGGATAAGCGGCTTTGTCCTCAGAAGTACCGCAGGCGGCCAGCTCCTGACATTCGGTCAGAGCGGGGACGGCTCCGTCATACCCCAGCTCGTCTCCTCCGGTGACGGCACATTCACATATATCGAGGAAGCGCTGACAACAACAGGGAGAAGCACAAACAGCAGCAGAAAGACCACCGTCTACGAACTTCCTTCCCCGCAGTACGAGCTCGATGTGACGATGTCGTCGCTCTTCAGCACAACAATCGACAGTGTATCGTTTCACAAGACAAACGACACGGGCCGTGTCTTCGTCTCATATCCTTCGTCTATCAGAAAGGCCGATATCGCGGGAACGATTGCGGTCTATATCAACGGCAGCATCGCAGCGTACCTGGACGTTCTTGTCTACTCCGTCGATTACTACACACCGACGAAGTTCATCCTCCAGGAAGTATACAAGGCACTGGCATTCACAATCCCCCTCATTCTCGTCGTGGGTTCCGTCCTTGCGTATGTCGTATCGAAAAGGACGGAGAGAAACGTCAAGAACATCGAGAAGGCGCTCTCTCTGCTCTCATCCGGGCACTTTGATGTGACAGTGCCCGATTCCAAGGTTATCGAATACAACCAGATAGGCTCCTCCATCGAAGCCCTCGGCAAGGATCTCAGGCGTCATTCGGCATCCCGTAAGGAATGGATCAGGAACATCTCGCATGACCTGAACACCCCAGTCACAAGCATGAACATGATTCTCGAAGGTGTTGCCGACGGACTCTTCCCCCTTACTCCCGAAATAGTAACGACGCTCAAGAAGGAGAATGACACACTCAAGGAGAGGATCGCGAGTGTCTCGTATTATTCGTATCTGCTTTCCCCGGATGCAAAGTGCGAGAAGAGGGAGCTTGTCCTGAAGGACGAGATCGATACGGCATGCCTCAAGCTCAACACTCCTGTCAGCTGTGCCTTTAAAGACAGCGATATAGTCTACGCCGACGACGGCCTGATCACACGCGCCCTCGAGGAGATTTTACGTAACGCAGCCCAGTACCGGACAAGCGGCTGCCTTCCTGTCATCGAAACAGAGGAGAAGGAGAACAACCTCGTCATAAAGGTGACCAACGACGGAACGCTCCCCAAGCCTCTTCCGCAGTTCTTCGAGCCGTGGAGCAGGGGAGACCAGTCCCGTACCGGAAGTGCAGGCTCCGGACTGGGACTCAGCATCGTGTACCAGATAATGGAACTTCATAACGGAGAGGTGGACATCACGGAGGACGAGGAGAAGGGAAAGGTGACTGTTACTCTATCCTTCCCATGCCTTGACTATGTGTCCGTCGTCTAAAGATATTATCTCGATTCTCCCGTTATCCCAGACGGCATAACTCGGGTCGCTCCCGTTCTTCGGAATTGTCGTCGATCCGGGGTTAAGGAAGAGAACTCCGTCTCTCTCTTCAAGTACCGGAACATGTGTGTGTCCGCTCATGACAACGTCGGCATCCCCGATGTCGAGATCATGGTGTCCGTGCATGAGGAAAATCTTCCTGCCGTCGGCTGTGACTGTCTTCGAGTCATCCATGATGGGGAAGGGAAGCACCATCTGGTCAACCTCTGCGTCGCAGTTTCCTCTGACTGCCGTGACATGGTCCTTCATTTCAGAGAGGAGAGGGATTACTCCCTTCGGTCTGTAGTGAGGCGGAAGATCGTTCCTCGGCCCGTGATAGAGAAGGTCACCCAGGAGAAATACCCTGTCAAAGACTCCCTTCCTCCATATGTCATATATCTCTTCCGCCCTGTATTCAGAGCCGTGTATGTCTGATGCAATAAGTATTCTCATGGCTACTTTATACTCCATTCGTACACATTCTGAGAAGAATGAGGGCATAAAAAAAGGACTCATCAAGAGTCCGGATATGGGCGGTATAAGGATTGAACTTATGACTTCCACCACGTCAAGGTGGCACTCTCCCGCTGAGTTAACCGCCCAATCTTCCATGAACTATAAACCAAACGGGGGGATGTGTCTAGTCACTTCAGAAAGAAATTGATAAGTCTGCGGTTTCTTTCCGTATAGGGGCGGTAGCGCATGGGAAGATCGATCCAGGTCTTCTTGTCGACAATCGAAGTATAGTGCGAGAAGCTGTCGAAGCCGCTCTTTCCGTGGTAGCCTCCCATTCCGCTCTGTCTCACTCCGCCGAAACTCATTTCGCTTGTCGCAAGATGTATGAGGGTGTCGTTTATGCATCCTCCGCCGAAGAGGGTGTGCGTCATTACATACTTCGCCTCCTTCCTGTCGGAGGTGAAGATGTAGAGGGCGAGGGGATGGTCGCCTCCGTTTATGTAGTCGATGCATTCATCGATGCTCTCATATGTCAGAATCGGGAATACGGGGCCGAATATCTCCTCCTGCATCACCCTGTCGTCCCTCGTTACGTCTGTAAGGATGGTCGGCTCTATCTTGAGAGTGGATGCGTCATAGCGGCCTCCGAGAATCGTCTTCGATTCATCGAGGAGCTTTACTATTCTCGAGAAGTGCTTGATGTTGATTATCTTCCCATATTGAGGGTTCTCCAGGGGATTCTCCCCAGCCATCCTGACAACTTCCTTTCTGAGAAGATTTTCGAACTCTGTCTTCACGCTCCTCTCGACGAGGATGTAGTCGGGGGCGACACAGGTCTGGCCGCAGTTTATGAGCTTTCCGAAAGCCGTACGCTTTGCACTGAGGGCGAGGTCGGCACTCTTTGTTATTATGCACGGGCTCTTTCCTCCGAGCTCGAGTGTCAGGGGCGTGAGATGCTCTGCAGCCTTCGCCATCACAAACTTCCCGACCTCCCTGCTGCCGGTGAAGAAGATGTAGTCGAAGTCGAGCTCCAATAGCGATGCATTCTCCTCCCTTCCTCCCTCGATGAGGGCTACGAGCCCCTCGTCGAAGGTCTCTTCTATAAGCTTTCTGAGAATGTTCGAGGATGCGGAGGAATATGCCGAAGGTTTAATAATGGCGGTGTTTCCTGCACTCAGGGCGTCGGCAAGGGGTTCGAGTGTCAGCAGTACGGGATAGTTCCACGGACTCATTATGAGGGTGTTGCCGTAGGGAAGGGGACGTGTGAACGAACGGGATGCAAACTGTGCAAGGGGCGTGCGGACCCTCTTCTCCCTCATCCAGCCTCTGAGATGTTTTCTGAGGTATGTAATCTCGCTCAGCGTCAGGCCTATCTCGCACATGTCGCTTTCTGCCGCGCTTTTTCCGAGGTCTGACATAAGGGCATCTCTCAATTTGTCAGAGTATTTCTCTATTGCAGTATAGAGCTTTCCGAGAGCCTCAATCCGGCTTCCGTACGAGAGTGTTCTGCCTTCACTGAAGTATGCTTTCTGCTTCTCTTTTATCTCTTCGATCTTTTCTCTTGTCATAAGAGAGATGATACAGAGAAAGTCACTTCAGCGCTACTTTTTCTTTCCTGATGACCTTCTTCGTCCACTTTCCCGATCTGTATCTCCAGATGAAGAGAACAGACCTCACGGCCCAGTCTATGTACATGCCCCACATGACACCCCTGAGGCCGAAGCCGAGGGTGAGGCCGAGAATGCGTGCCGATGCAACACGGAAAATCCACATCGAACTGACGGCCGTAATCATCGTGAAGGTTACGTCTCCGGCACTCTTGAGAGCCTGCGGAAGCGTGAACGAGAGAGGCCATATGAGCATCTGTACTATGAGGTTCTCGTATGTGACAAGTAGGGCAAGCGAGCTTGTCTCCGCACTGTATGAGTATATTTTGATGAGGACGGGAAGAAGTGACATCACGACAACTGATGTCGCCGCTATCGAGAGATAGGCCATTCTCATGAAGTACTTCGTGTACCATCTTGTTTCATCAAAGCGTCCCGCTCCGCAGCTTCTGCCTCCGCACACCATCAGTGCCAGCCCGGTGGCCGTTCCCGTGATGTTTGCAAATGTTCCCATGTTGTCGAGGAATGCAAAGGATGCCGTCGATGCCGTTCCGCATGCCGCTATTGTCGATATCGTGACGATCTTCCCGAGCTGGAATATCGAGCTTTCCGCACCCGAGGGAAGTGCTATCGAGAAGATGGTCTTCGCCATGGAAAGATTGAACTCCACCTTCAGGAGGGAGTCTATGTATACCCTCAGTTTATGGGAATGGATGAGGACGAGGAATATCGATGCCATGACGATTCGCGAGAAGAGTGTGCTCAGTCCCACCCCGAATGCTCCCATGTTGAAGACGAAGAGACAGACGGCGTTTCCGATGATGTTCACGATGTTGCCGATTGTCGATACGACGAAGGTCGACTGAGTTTTTCCCTGTGCACGGAAAACCGCGGTAAGGGAGGATGTCAGGGCCATGAAGGGCAGAGAGAGTATGATGGGAACCGAGTAGTCGAGGGCCGCCTGGAAGACATCCTCTGCAACCGATCCGTATACCACTCTGAGTATCTGCTCCTTGAAGACGAAGAAGACTCCGCCGACGACGAGTGCGACACAAAGTGCCAGATACAGCAGCTCCTTAGAGGCAAAGCGCGCCCTTTCATCATTGTCCATTCCGAGGAGCTGGCTGACTATGACGCTTCCTCCCGTTCCGAATGCGGAGAAGAGGGCGATGAGGAAATTCTGAATCGTATTGAAGCAGCTGACGCCGCTGACTGAGGCCTCTCCGGCCTGTGCGACCATCATTGTATCTGCAATGCCGACGGTGACGGAGAGCAGTGTCTCCATTAAAAGAGGATAATATATGTGCCTGAGGTCTTCCTTCGAGAAGAGCATAGGGTGATCAAGTGGTTTCATAACAAGACGAAAATAGTCATAATGCCTCTCTCTTTCAAGACTTCAGACGCAATTGATATAAGCTTTTGACTTTTTTGTCATCACTGAGCCGTGTCATCAGCGATTGCAAAGGACATGAGTGAGTACGGATAGGCCGGGATGCGGCCGTTTCTCGAGTAATCCTTCTGCGAAAATATCATGGGGGAGACTACCCGGGAGGGATATTTACGCATGAACTCATCGATGGAAGTATGTCGCGTGACATCTGAACTTTTTTTTGGCCAAAAGTTTGAAAATTCCGATATTATAGTAAGTGATTCTTACCATTTTTCCCTCCCTTCCTCCGCTGACTTGTTTCTTCTTTTGAGCTATCATAGCCGGAAAGGTAGGCAGAATATGGACGTTTGGGCACACAGGGGTTTTTCGAGTATCTACCCCGAGAATACGATGCTGGCATTCGAGAGAGCCGTCGAGAGCGGAGCCGACGGAATCGAGATGGATGTACATCTCTCGTCGGACGGCTGTCCCGTAGTAATCCACGACGAAAGCCTCTTCCGGACATGCGGCGTTGAAAAAATGGTGGGAGAGTGCACGCTCGACGAGCTGACTCACACAGTCGCGTCGAAGACCCTGGGCGGGAGATACAACACCACCATTCCGTCCTTTGACGAGTTCTGCGCCTTCGTCAGGGAGAGCGGCACAAGGGCGGACGTCGAACTCAAGAGCGGCGTCGTCTATTACCCGGGGCTTGAAGAGAAGGTTGCCGGGATTATCAGAAAATACAGGATCGAGGACAGAATCATATTCTCGTCCTTCAACTGGCTGAGCCTTGTCATAATGAAGAAGCTTCTGCCGTCTGTTCCCTGCGGACTCTTATTCGAGTCGAATATGAATGCGCGTCATATTGCATTTCTGGCAAAGAGTGCGGGAATGGAGTTTCTCCATCCCGACTATAACTGCATCGACGACGAGATGGTCAGAGAGGCGAAAGAGCTCGGCATCGGGATAAACGCGTGGACTGTAAACAGCGAGGAGGATCTGAGAAAGCTCATGGAGTGGAATGTGAAGGGATGCATAACGAACTCTCCGGATATGTGTCTTGCAGTTCTTGGCAGATTCATGCGGCGCAGGGGATACTGATCCCTCTTCTCAAATGCTTTTCAGTGTTTCACCCTCATAGAAGGAGTAGGGGATGAGGACGTTCTTCTCCCCGTTCTGGGTGCCGTTGATGATTGAAAAGAGCATCTCCGCGGCCGTCAGTCCCTTGAGGTATCCCTGCTGGTCGATTGTTGTGAGTCTGTGGCCGAAGTAGCTGCTGCGGTATGTTCCGTCGAATCCTACGACGGAGACATCCCCGGGCACCTTCAATCCCCTCTCCTGGAGCTCTTCGATCACGCCTATCGCCTGTATATCGGACATTGCAACTACAGCAGACGGAAGTCCGTTTTCGAGAATCTTCTGACATGCATTTCTTCCCCCCTGTACCGTCGTGCTCTCCGGATACTGTCCCACCGGCTGTGTGATGCGGTATTCATTGAGGGCCTTTCTGTAGCCTATGCTGCGGAAGTTCGCGACTCCCGGAGGTATGGTGTCGGTGGTCTCTATGTAGGCGGCGCCGAGAAGAGTCACGACTGCTATATCTCTGTGTCCCCGCTTCAGGACCTCCGTCATCTGGGTGTATGCGGCGTCGGTATTGTCTATGGAGACGCTGTAGCCTGCCTCGTTGTCTATGGCGTCGAGCCTCACGAGAGGGAGCTTCCGCTTCTTCAGGGCCTCCCTGACGCCTCCTCCGAAATCGAGTCCCATTCCTATGATGCCGTCGACAGTTGCACTCTTGATGGCCTCGGCGATCGATGAGTGGAGCGGCGGAATCAGGGTGAATGTATATCCGTTCTTCTCGCACACCGTTCCGATGCCCCTCAGAACGTCGACGACGTGGGGGTTGTCGAGTGTCGCGTCGAAGGCCTGGGGAAGGAGAAAACCGAGGGAGAAGTGCTTTCCGAGCGAGAAGTTCCTCGCCATGGGGTCCGGGATGTAATCGAGCTCTTTGGCGACCTTCAGTATTCTCTTCACGGCCTCACCGCTTATTCTCTCCGGGTTGTTGAATGCAAACGAGACGGCTGTCTTGGAGTAACCGCTCTTCTTTGCTATATCTGCTATTGTTATTCTTTTATCGCTCATCTGTCGAACCAGCCTAAACTAGTTTACATAGAGTTGGTCCGTTTTTCAAATACGATTTTCCTCCTCTTTTATACGGCACTTATCCGTCATCTTCAGATAAAGTGTCGAAAATGCATGTGCCGGGAAGAAAAAAGAGTCTCCAAAATGTTGCCCCTTCCGACATTCCTTTATTATATTTTCTGTTATAGAAAATAAAATCGAACACTTTTTAAGGGAGGTAGTCATGGGTTTTGGCAAACAGCTGAAGGAAGTCGCCGCATCCGTCCTGCCGATTGTAGTCATAGCATCGGTCCTCGGCTGGATATTCGGCATCTTCACTCTTCCTTCATTCGCCCTCTTCCTGTTCTCTGCTCTTCTTGTAGTACTCGGACTGACACTCTTTCTTCTCGGTGTCAACGTCGGTTTCCTTCCGGTGGGCAACCATCTCGGAGCCATGATAACACAGAAGAGGAATGTGCCGCTCCTGGTATTCTCGGGAATAGGACTCGGTATTCTTATAACCCTCGCAGAACCCGATGTGAAGGTCCTTGCGGACCAGGTCGCATCGATGAAGAGCGGGCTCAGTTCATCGCTTCTTGTTTTCATCATCGCAATCGGAGTCGGAATATTCATGGCTATAAGCTATGTCAGGGCGCTTACACGCTTCTCGCTCAAGATCACGATGGCAATCGGTGTCGCACTGATGTTCCTTGCGGCGTCGTTTGTTCCGGAATTCTTCGTCTCCGTCGGCTTCGATTCCGGCGGCGCAACTACCGGGCCGATGGCAGTTCCGTTCATCATGGCTCTCGGTATGGGTGTGGCATCGGTACACGGACACCATGAGGAGGATTCATTCGGATACACGGGAATCGCATCTATCGGACCTGTTCTCGCAATTCTCATATTCGGTGCTTTCATGGGCACTTCAGGAGGGAACATCGTAACTGAAGAGACTGTCTCGGGAGGAATGCTCGAGATGTTCGGAGAGGTTCTGCTCTCCGTCACGAAATCGCTTCTTCCGCTTGTCATAATCTGCGTTCTCGTCCAGATCTTCTTCATGAAGCTTCCGAGAATCAGGGCGACGAGAATGTACATGGGTATTCTCTACTCCTATGTCGGGATCACCCTCTTCCTCTTTGCCGTAGAATCGACATTCATGGATATAGCAAGAACTCTCGGACGCACGATAGCCACCCTCGCTCCGGGCTCTCTTATTCCGATCGGCCTCGTCCTCGGTGCCTGCGTCGTTCTTGCAGAGCCTGCAATCTGGGTTCTCACGGAGCAGGTTGAAGAGGTCAGTGAAGGCAAGATCAAGCGCTTTCTGCTTCTCTCGTTCATCGCCATAGGAGTTGCATGCGCCGTGATGCTCAGCATGATCAGGGTTATCAACGGAACATCGATATGGTACTTCCTGCTCCCCGGTTATGCCGTGATTGTCGCTCTCCTGCCCTTCGTCCCGGCTCTCTTTGTGGGAATCGGCTTCGACTCCGGCGGCGTCGCCACAGGCCCGATGTCCTCGACTTTCCTTCTGCCGTTCGTTTCCGGTGCGGCAGCGGTTCTTGCCGAGGATCCGTCGAGCATGGCGTTCGGCATGATCGGGCTCATTGCTATGATGCCTATCCTCGCCATCGAGATACTCGGTCTCGTATTCTCGCTCAAGGTAAAGAAGGGACAGAAAAACGTGGAGGAAAAAAATGATTAAAGGGAAGATGCTTTTCGCAATCGTGAACAAGGGTGATGCCTCGAAGGTGATGGACGCCATACGTCTAAAGGGAGCCTGGGGAGGCACCATACTCAATGCACACGGTACGGCCCCGACTTCGATACTTTCGATGCTCGGTCTGGGAGACAGCAAGAAGGAGATCCTCCTGTCGATGCTGAACGAGTCGATAGAAAAGGGATGTATTGAGAGTCTGGGAGGTGTCAGGTGCAAGGGCGTTGTCGCCCTTCTCGGAGAAAAAGGAGAAAATGATATGAAAGAAGATCTCGTAATGATTCAGGTTATATGTGAGAACGGTTATGCCGACGACATAATGGATGCCGCACGCAGGGAAGGTGCGAAGGGAGGTACCGTCATCAAGGGTCACGGTACGGCGAAGGAAGACGACACCAGATTCTTCGGTTACCCCATCACTGCAGAGAAGGAGGTTCTTGTAATCGTCGAAGAGAAGAGCAAGGCCGAGAGGATTATCAAGGCCATAGACAGTCTTCCGTTCCTCAAGCAGAAGGGAAAGGCCGTCATATTCAGTCTTCCTGTATCTCACTTCAGCACAATCGGCTGAAATAAGTAGTTTATGTGAAGTTGGGTCTCCTCTTTGTCAGGGGACCCTTTTTGTCTTTTTTTCAGGTTGACTTATCCTTGCGATTTAATTATTTAAAATATTGTTTCGATAATTTTTCTTATCGATCTCACTTGATAAAACCGGAGTGTTTTCAAAATTGATTAAAGAACTTTTTTCACGTGTCAGGGAATATAAGAAGAAGGCTCTGATTACTCCTGTCTTCATGGTGCTGGAAGTACTTATGGAAGTGCTTATCCCCGCCATAATGGCTCAGATCATCGACGTCGGCATCGCCAATATGGACATGAGGACGATTCTCGTCCTCTCATCTCTTCTCGTCCTTTCGGCGCTTTTGTCGCTGACATTCGGAGTACTGGGAGCCCGTTTCGGCTCCGTTGCGGCTTCGGGTTTTGCGACAAACCTGAGACACGACCTCTACGACAAGGTTCAGGAGCTCTCGTTCTCCGATATCGACCGCTTCAGCCCGTCGAGTCTCATTACACGTCTCACAACAGACGTGCAGCGTATCCAGATGCTCTTCAGCATGTCCATCAGGATGTTCGTACGTTCCCCTATGATGCTCATCTTCGCAGCTGTAATGTGCCTCAGAAACGGAGGGACGCTCTCTCTTATCTTCGTCGTGGTCATCCCGGTCATGGCTGCAGGTGTATGGATCATGACACACAAGACCCACGGCTATTTCACCAGGGCCTTCAAAGGCTTCGACCGCTTCAACCAGGTTGTCGGAGAGAACCTCTCCGGCATAAGGACGGTAAAGGCCTTCGTAAGAGAGAAGAGGGAGGAGGAGAAGTTCGATGAGAGTGCTGCCTACATCCGCGACAACTTCAAGAAGGCGGAGCAGATGATGGCTCTCATGAACCCGCTTGTCATGTTCGTATCCTACGGCTGTATGATAGCAATCTCCTATTTCGGTGCAAAACTCGTCAACAGAGGCACTATGGACACAGGGGCGCTGATGAGCATCTTCACATATTCGACCCAGATTCTCTCGTCTCTCATGATGACGGGCATGATCATCATAATGTACTCGATGAGCAAGCCGAGCATGGAGAGAGTGAGCGAGGTGCTTCAATACCAGCCCACGATGGACAGCAACGAGAACGGAGTGAAGGAAGTTTCTGACGGCTCTGTCGTATTCGATCATGTATCCTTCGGCTACAAGGAGGGTTCGTCCGTACTCAAGGACGTCAATCTCGAGATAAAGAGCGGTGAGATGGTTGGTGTGCTCGGAATGACCGGAAGCGGAAAGACGACGCTTGTCTCTCTCATCGCCCGTCTCTACGACACAACGAAGGGTGCGGTCATGGTCGGCGGAAGGGATGTCAGGGATTACAACCTCAAGGCTCTCAGAGACAGTGTATCCGTCGTACTGCAGAAGAACACACTCTTCTCCGGCACTATCAGGAGCAACCTCGAATGGGGTGACAGGAATGCCACGGAGGAGGAGATGGAGAAGGCTGCGAAGGTGGCATGTGCCTATTCCTTCATCATGGAGAAGGAGAAGGGCTTCGATTCTGTTGTCGAACAGGGCGGAACCAACTTCTCCGGAGGCCAGAGACAGAGACTCTGCATCGCGCGTGCTCTCCTCAAGAAGCCGAAGATCCTCATCATGGACGACTCGACATCGGCTGTCGACACTGCGACCGACAGGGCAATCAGGGAGGCGCTGCACAGCGAGGTCTCGGGCATGACGAAGATAATCATCTCGCAGCGTGTTTCCTCAATCGAGGATGCCGACAAGATCATCATAATGAACAACGGAATGATTGAAGATATCGGAACGCACGAAGAGCTTCTCGCTCGTAATGCGGGCTACAGAAAACTGTATGAGACACAGACAAGGAAGGAGGCATAATATGGCGGAGAAAAGACCATCAAGAGCAGCAATGCGTGCAATGCCGAAAGCCAAGAATCCGGGCCGTTCCTTTATGAGGCTGATGAAGTTCGTCTTCGAAGGCAAGGCGCTTCTCATTCTCGTCATCCTCTGCTGCATCATCCTGTCAGCCCTCGCAACGACATATTCGGCGACCTTCATCGGTGAGTATATCGATGACATCGTAATACCGCTCAAGGGTGTGGAGAATCCTTCATTTGTCCCTGCTCTGAAGGCACTTGGAAAGTTCGCACTCGTTGTCCTTGTCTCGATAATCACATCGTTCATCTCATCATGGATCATGGTCGGGATATCACAGGGGGCGATCTACAAGATGAGGACAAAGATGTTCTCGCGTCTCGAGAGTCTTCCTCTCTCGTACTTCGACCGGAATGCGAGAGGAACCATCATGTCCGTCTTCTCCAACGATACCGATACGATCAACCAGTTCATTTCCAACGGCCTTGTGCAGCTTCTGACGGCGTCGATCACCATCGTCATGGTATTCACTTCGATGTGCAGAAACAGCCTCATTCTCACAGCTTTCGTCGTTGTCTTCATCTTCATCACGCTCGGTGTGACGGGGAAGGTCGGAGGAAAGAGCGGGAAGTTCTATACTTCGCAGCAGGAAGACCTTGCTTCTGTCAACGGCTATATCGAGGAGATGATGAACGGTCAGAGGGTCATCAAGGTCTTCACTCACGAGGACGAGAGCCGGAAGGGCTTCGAGCTCCTCAACGAGAAGCTCAACTCCTCCATGGCATCGGCAAACAGCTGGGCCGGAAGCATGGGGCCGCTCAATAACAACCTCGGACACCTCCAGTATGTTGTTCTCGTACTTGTCGGGGCACTGGCAGTCATCAGAAACCCCCTTGTCTATACAATCGGAGGTCTTGCCGCATTCCTGCAGCTTAGTAAGTCGTTCACGAACAATATCAGCCAGATATCACAGCAGGCGAACACGGTGCTCGTGGCACTTGCGGGAGCAGAGCGTGTTTTCGCGCTGCTGGATGAGAAGAGCGAGAGCGACGAGGGAAAGGTAACGCTTGTCAGAGTCTCGGGGCACGAGGGCGATATGCATGAAGTGGAGAAGAGCACAGGCAAGTGGGCATGGAAGAGGGACGGTGAGCTCATTCCGTTCAAGGGAAGCGTCGTCATGAAGGATGTAGACTTCGCCTATGTTCCCGGTAAGATCGTTCTCCACGATATAACACTCTATGCAAAGCCGGGCCAGAAGATCGCCTTCGTCGGCCATACTGGGGCAGGTAAGACCACGATCACGAACCTCCTCAACCGTTTCTACAACATCGAGAAGGGAGAGATAACGATCGACGGCATCAACATCATGGACATGAAGCTTGCCGACCTGAGGCGCAGCATGGCTATGGTACTTCAGGACACGTCACTCTTTACGGGAACCATCAGGGACAACATCCGCTACGGCAGACTGGATGCCAGCGATGAGGAAGTGGAGAAGGCTGCAAAGCTTGCAAACGCCCACGACTTCATCATGATGATGCCTCAGGGTTATGATACTGTCATCACCAACAACGGCGAGAACCTCTCTCAGGGACAGCGTCAGCTTCTTTCGATTGCACGTGCGGCAGTCGGTAACCCGCCGATCCTCATCATGGACGAGGCAACCTCATCAATCGACACCCACACCGAAGCTCTCGTGCAGTCGGGCATGGACAAGCTCATGGAGAACAGGACGGTATTCGTTATAGCACACCGTCTCAGCACCGTGCGCAACAGCAATGCCATCATGGTCCTCGACAAGGGAAGGATCATCGAGCGGGGAGACCACGACGATCTCATCGCACAGAAGGGCGTCTACTACTCGCTCTATACAGGAAAGAGCGAACTCAGCTGATATATAAGAGCGGAGAAAGGAGAATATCCGGATCCGCTCTTTTTCTTTCTCCCGGTCCCGGGCTAAGATAAGAGTGTGAAGGACAGAACATACATCTGCATCGATCTCAAGAGCTTCTACGCCTCCGTCGAATGCGTCGAGAGGGGCCTCGATCCCATGACGACGAATCTCGTTGTGGCGGATCCGGAGAGAAGCGACAAGACCATATGTCTTGCCGTATCGCCGTCTATGAAGGCTCTGGGGGTCAGAAACCGCTGCAGGGTCTTCGAGATACCGTCTCACATAAAGTATCTGATGGCACCGCCGAGAATGCAGAAGTACATAGATTATGCGGCAGATATCTACGGAGTCTACCTGAACTACATCGCACCGGATGATATCTACGTTTATTCGATTGACGAAGTCTTCATGGACGTCAGCGACTATCTCGAGCGCTACTCGATGAGTGCAAAGGAGATGGCCGTCTTTCTGATGGAGAAGGTGAAGACCGAGGTCGGGGTGAGGGCGACTGCGGGTATCGGGAGCAATATGTATCTGTGCAAGATCGCCCTCGACATAACAGCAAAGCATGCCCCCGACTTCATCGGTGTTCTCGACGAGGAAAGCTTTAAGGAGAAACTCTGGGACCATACGCCTCTCTCCGATTTCTGGAGAATCGGGAGGGGGATCGAGACAAGACTTCACAGGCTCGGCCTTTATACGATGCGCCAGATTGCTCATACTCCCGAAGAGATTCTTTACAACGAATTCGGAATCGATGCGGAAATCATGATAGACCATGCATGGGGTAGGGAATGTGTCACAATCGGCGATATAAAGCGCTACAGGCCGAAGGGGGAGAGCCTGAATTCCGGGCAGGTTCTGATGCGTGACTATTCCTTCAGGGAAGCTCAGATTGTCCTCAAGGAGATGGCCGATGAAATTGCCCTGATGCTCACACGGCGATGTAAGACTGCTTCGTCGTTCTCACTTGCCGTAGGATACGCAAAGAAGGACGGGGGAACTATGGCGGCCTCAAGCGCATCGTCTTCTTTTCCGACGCAGTCGGACGCAGTCATAAGAGAGGTTTATCTTAGCATATTTTCGCGTATTGCCGATCCGGGTAAGGCGGTGAGGCGCTTCTATCTTACGGCGTCATCGCTTGAGGACGAGAAAACAGAGCGGCAGCTTGACCTCTTTGAAGATACGGGGGAGAACGAGAAGAAGAACCGCATACAGCAGGCCGTACTCGGTATCAAGGACCTTTACGGAAAAAACAGCATCGTCAAGGGAATGGACTACGAGGAATGTGCAACGGGAAGGGAGCGCAATCTCCAGATAGGGGGACACAGGAGTGGAAAAGAAGAATAGAGTGAAAATGAGCGTCGAGCAGAGGGCGAAGATCTTTCTCCCCTTCGCCGGTGTCAGGGGCCTTGATGAAGCGCTTGAAAGAAAGAGAAGAGAGCACTTCATGGAGGAGAGGATAATCCTGGGAGAGGACGGGGAGAAGGAGATAGACGGTGTTCTCTCTTCAATCGGGAGAGGTGACACGATATCTCTTTCGGCATATGAGGACGGACACTACACACAGAAGGAGGGGACCGTCATAAAGAAGGACGCGAGGGAAGGCTACGTCCTTATGGAGAGCGGGCCGGTATACTTCAAAGACATACACTCCATCGAGAAGAAAGAGGAAATATCTGATATCTAGGCATGAACTACCACTCCCATGCGGTAACTTCGTCGTCCTATGGAAATGCTGCTTTGTCTTACTTCATAGACACCAAACCTGTCGTGACGCATTGTTCTGTTCTACGCACAATCTGTGATGAGATGGACAGCTTCCCCTCACTGTATTTTCATAGCCGGAAGCTGCGGCAAAAGCTCCTCTTTTTTCTCTTGATTGTAGTGACGGGATGAAACAACCATTTTTCAAAGGGAAATAACAATCACAAAGAGTCACAGAGTGATTAGGCACAGCCTCCAAAATAACTTGCTTCATAAGGAAATTGGTTGTATATTTCAGTTAAGTTAATATTAAAAATTAAATTTACTGAAGTTGTACAGCTTATGTTGATTGAATACATTGATAAAAATTACAAACCGGGAGAATTGTTTCTTCTGAAAAATTTAAAATTGAATATCAGCTATGACAACCTCTGCCAACAAATCAAGGGGCTTGCAGATTGCGGCAGGGTTTGCAGGTATATGGATGGTGTATATTATCGCCCTAAGAAAACAATTTCAGGAATTCCCTACGTTCCAAACCCAGACAAGGTTGCGGAACTGAAATATATTACAGACAACCGCGAATACTATGGCTGCTATTCCGGGCATACCCTTGCAAACATAATAGGTTTGTCGAATCAAGTTCCCCGGGTTAAAGAAATTATAAGTAACAATACAAAAGCAATTACAAGAGAAGTTTCTATTGGCAGCTTCAATTACATCATTAGAAGAGCTTCAGTTCCAATAACGCAGGAAAATGTAAAAACTGTTATGCTTCTTGAAGTTTTAAAAGATATGGAAAACCTTTCAGAGGTACAAACAAACAAAGCGGAGTGCTTAAGATATTTCATTCTTCAGAATAAAATTTCAAAGAAAATGGTGGATAGTGTTCTTCCAAGTTATCCACTTAGAACATATAAAGCAATCTACGATTTGGAGTTAACAAATGTTTTTGCACGAGGATAAAAACGTTTTTGAAGAAATATTGTCTGCAGCTTCTGAAAGCCTTGGACAAACTTTAGATATCATCGAGAAAGACTATTACGCAACTATGATTCTAAAACTTCTTTCGCAGCAGTGCGACAATGTTGTCTTCAAAGGAGGTACATCATTGTCAAAGGCCTTTCACGTGTTATCAAGATTCTCTGAAGACATAGACATAACTTTCTCCGAGCATATTGGGGCCTCAAGAAGAAAAAAGCTGAAGAATGTGGTTATTTCTGGAATAAGCAAGACTCTGAATATGCCGATATCAAATTGGGATAAACTTCAAAGTGACAGAGATTTGAACTCTTATTATAAAAAGCGTGATTGAACGCTTTGGGGTGGCGGCAATTCAAAGTTTTATGAGGCTGTCTTTCAGAAGCATTAAAGATACTTCTTTCTTTTTGGGTTTCAGTGGTGAGAATGCGATTAACGGGTTTCCGTGAAAACTCAGTCCTATCATGTAACCTTCTCCCTTGTATTCGATTGATTCGACACTGCATTCATTGAAGATCACATGGCTCGGATACACTCCCGTGTTGAGGGGTTCTTCGCTTATCGTGACGGCTTCGGGACGGAAGAAGAGGGTTCCGGAGGCTCCTTCTCCGTAGAGAAGGGATGAAGAGAGGGATGTTCCGTCTCCGGTGAAGTATGCAGAGAAGAGAGTTTTCGGATGCTTGTACACCTCTTCGGGTGTGCCTGTGCTCTCTATATGGCCGTCCTTCATTATGATGATTCTGTCGGCTATGGCGAACGCCTCCTCTCTGTCGTGCGTGACGTAGAGCATCGTTACTCCGAGTCTGTCGTGTATTGTTCTTATTGTGCCTCTGAGCTTCTTTCTCAGCGGGGCGTCGAGGGACGAGAGCGGTTCGTCGAGAAAGAGTATCTGCGGCTCTGCCGCAAGGGCTCTCACGAGGGCGACTCTCTGAGCTTCTCCTCCCGAGAGTGTCTCGACCTTCCTCTTCTCTGCGCCCTCAAGGCCGACGTTCTCTAAAAGTCTTTTCGTCAGCTGCCGCTTCTCGTCTCTCTTCTTCGTCTTCATCCCGTACTGGATGTTCTTTTCGGTATTCATGGAGTTGAAGAGGGCGTAGTCCTGGAAGACAAAGCCGATTCCTCTCTTCCCGACGGGAAGGGAGGTAATATCTTCTCCGTCAAGGAGAACAGATCCTCCGTCCGGCGTTTCAATGCCGCTGAGGAGCGAGAGCAGCGTCGACTTTCCGCTTCCCGAGGGGCCGAGGAGGCAGACAAGCTCACCCTTTTCTACAGAAAGTGAGCACTCGAGGTTGAAATCCCTGTATTTCTTTTTTATGTCCTTCGCTTCAAGATATGACACTTCTCTCTCCTCCTTTCTCAGAGAATGCGAATATTATGAGACTTGCGAGAAGGAGCATGAGGCACAGCGCAGATGCCCCCTGATAGTCGTAGTGCTGTATTTTCTTGTAAATGAGCAGAGGCAGCGTTGTTACGTTGCCCGCCCCGAGCGCCATCGTGGCGTTGGTCTCTCCCAGCGAGAGGGCGAAGGCGAAGGCAAAGGCCTTCCTTCTGTATCCCCTTAAAAGGGGCACTTCGACCTTTCTGTAGTTCCTCCAGTACGAGGGGGAGAGGGAGAGCGAGGAATAGAGAAGCCTGTCGCTGAGTTTTGCCGCTCCGGGGAGGATTGACCGGATCGCAAAGGGGAGGACGACCGTTATGTGAGCAAGAAGTGTGAGAATGACGGCGCCGGTCTTTCCGCTCGGGTAGAAGAGTGACGAAAGGTACGAGAATCCGAGACCGAGCGTGACGGACCCCGTCGCAAGCGGAAGCGACGAGAGAACTGTGAGGGCCTTCCTCTTCCTTCTCACTGCCGATACCGAGAGCGCCGTAGCCATCGCCGTGGCGGCAAGGGATGCAAGGAGAGCAATGCAGACTGAGGTGGCGACGGCATTGAGGGCGCTCCTGTCCGAGCCGGCGAATAGATTCTCCCATGCTTTGAGCGTGAATGTGCCGTCTCTGTTGAAGAAGGCCCTGTATACTATTGATAAGAGGGGCGGAAGCATGAAAAGGGCGACAATAAGCTCGAGAAGGAAGGCGAAGGCTTTCCTTCCCCCCTTCAGAGGCTTCAGGGTGCGTCTCTCTCTCCGGATCTTTTTTTCCCTCCTTCCGGCTCCTGTGAGAAGTATGATCAGAGCCATCACAGCAAAAGATACGAGGGCGAGGGAGGAAGAGGAGGCCAGGTTTCCGTCCATATATGCGCGGCGGTAGATCTCCGCTTCAACCGTGTAGTACTTCGGACTTCCTCCGAGTGTCATCACGATGAGAAACGAGGGAAAGCAGAAAAGAAATACAAGGAGCAGCGTCTGATATATCGTGCCCTTGATTTTCATGAATGTGACGGTGAAGAATATGCGGATGTGCGAGGCGCCGAGAAACTCTGCCGCTCTCTCCTCTCTCTCTCCCGCAGCCGTCATTCCTTCCGTTATGAGGGAGAAGGCGAGGGGGAAGTTGAGATAGACGTGCGCAAGGATGACGGCCTTGTATGAATACAGGATGCTGAGCTTTATTCTGCCTCCTGAAATCTTTGAAAGCAGGCTGTTGAGTATTCCGTTGTTGCCGTACCAGATTACGAAGCCCAGGACGACGATGACGGATGGCAGTACGAAAGCCGTGTCGGCAAGCGTGAGTGTGAGACGGCGGCCGGGGAATGTGTGAGACGAGAAGAACGAGGCAAAGGGCAGTGCAAGCGCCGTCGAAATGAGGGCGCTCAGCAGAGCCTGTATTGATGTAAAGAGGAAGAGCGACCATGTGTAGGGGCTCTTCAGCGTATCGATGAAGACCTCCGTTCCTCCGCCGATTCTGAGTGATACAGACAGAAGCGGAAAAACGAATATCACAACTGTCACCGCCAGAGCCGGCAGCGACATGAGCAGATAGAATCTGTTTTTCCGTTCCTTTTTCATAACAGGACTATTGTGCTATCAAAGCGGACCATGATGCAAGAAGAGAAGATGTGTCAAGTCGGCCGGAAGCATAGAACTTTTCCGGAACGGGCGCATACTCATAGGCATCGGGAAGCTCTGTTGTGGAGAGCACGGGGTACATCGAGTTCGTGACTGCGAGCGTCTCCTGCGCATCCGTGAGTATGTATGATACGAACTCCTCGGCCTCCGCTCTGTGCTTCGTTCCCTTCACGATTCCGATTCCTTCGATGGTCGCCTCGTGTCCCTCCTCGAAGATCAGGGCCTTGTAGCGTGTCGTGTTCTCGTTTATCACATGATAGACCGGGCTTGTCGTGTAGCTGATCACAATCGGTGCCTCTCCCTCTGTGAAGAGTCCGTAGGCCGATGACCATCCCGAGGCGATTACGAGTGCATTCTCCTCCATCTTCCTCCACCACTCGAGATATTCGTCTCCGAGTGCATTGTATGTCCAGAGAAGGAGTCCCAGTCCTACGCTGCTTGTTCTCGGGTCGATGAGAATGACCTTCCCCTTGTATTCTTCCTTCGTGAGATCCCACAGCGACGATGGTTCCTCGATCGTGCTTTCCGTGTCGAAGACGAAGGCGAACGTCCCCCAGTCGAATGGAAGAAGTCTCTTTTCACTGTCGAAGACGAGCCTCTTGTCGATTCCGTCCAGAAGCGGGGTGTCATAGGCTTCGAGTGCGGAGTAGACAGCTTCGGCCTTGTCGTCGGAAACTCCGAGAATGACATCGCAGGGGGTGTTATCACCCTCCATGAGAAGACGGTTGATCATCTCCGATGTCGTTCCGCATGATACGACGTTGACGCTTATGCCTGTCTTTTCCTCGAATGCGGGGATTACAGCACCTTCGCTTCCCCATTCACCGCAGAAGGTGTCATAGGCATAGACTGTAAGAGTTCTTACGTTTTCATCAGACTCCTCTTTTACAGGCTGGCTGAAAAGGGAGAGCACGCATAAGAGTGCAAGTGCGACAGAAATGAGCTTTTTCATTGAAAAGCCTCCTTGATTTGTTTTCTGTCTAACGGGAATTGATAAAGAAATAGGCTGTCGTTCCCTACGCCGGCATTGTCCGGATCAGGTTCGAGGGTATCTCTCAGGCATTACGCCACCCCTAGACAGGTAGAATTTACAGGAAGAGAGGTAAATCTTCAAGACAAAAACACGCTGAAGGTTTAAACTTTTGTCATGTTACCTCTCCTCACTCTTTCCGGAGCCTCCGAACTGGACAGTACACTCATTTCAGAATGTGCTCTCGACGAGCATTCCCTTGTATCGAATGCGGCCCTCGGCGCCTATGAGAGCTGTCTCGACCTCTTCAGGGGAAAGAGGGTTCTCTTTGCTGCGGGGAAGGGCAACAACGGAAGCGATGCACTCGCTCTTGCGTCCCTCGTAAATGAGGTTGCATCCTCTGTCTCAGTCTACTGTCATTTCCCCGATGGCGGGGAGGAGAACATGAGACGGAGAAGGGCACTGGATTCCTCCCTCTTTGTCGATGAGATTTCCGATGCCGACGTCATCGTGGACGGCCTCTTCGGTGTGAAGTGCCGTCTTCCCCTCGATGAGAGGACAGAGAACGTTATCGGGAGGATCAACTCCTCCCCGGCCGTTGTCATCGCTCTCGATGTTCCCTCGGCATTTCTTGTAAAGGCTGATTATACCATTACGTTCATGTGTCCGAAAAAGGAGATGTATCTTCCTCATAACAGGGCTCTATGCGGGAAGATAATCCTTTTCAATCCGGGATTTCCGGAGGGGAGAATCAAGGGGGACGGAAAGACGTTCCTCCTCTGCGAGAGTGATTACAATCCCCCTTCAATCTCCATTGACGGGTATAAGAACACGCGCGGACACCTCCTGATAGCGGGTGGAAGCGAGCGCTATCCCGGAGCGCCTCTCATTTCCGCTCTCGCTGCCTTCCACAGCGGGGCGGGGAAGGTAAGCATTCTCAGCACCGGGACCGTGAGAGCGGCGGTTCTTTCCTCATATCCGTCGATGATGATTGCCGATGAGGATGCTTCCTTTTCGCAATACGACAGCTTCGTCGCAGGCCCGGGCTGGGACGAGGGCTCGAGGGAGATACTTGAGAGAATGGCGCAAAGCGGGAAGAACTATGTCGTTGATGCAGATGCCATAAAGCTCCTTCCGGGACTGAAGACAGAGGGCAGGGCTGTCATAACACCCCACCTGGGGGAGTTCAGAAGACTTACATCCCTTCTCGGCTTCGACGAAGGTGATATAATAAAAAATGCAGTGAGGACGGCACTGGAGCTTGAGTGTGTTGTCGCTCTCAAGGGCGTTACGACCATCATCACAGACGGCTCCGAGGTATATATTGCAGACGGCGCCAATCCCTCCCTCGGTGTTGCGGGCTCGGGCGATGTCCTTTCGGGCGTTATCGGGGCGTTCCTCGCCTCCGGCCTGTCGCCGCTTTCTGCAGCGGTGAACGGAGTTCTTCTTCATCAGAGAAGCGGAAGAGCAGCCTCTGAGGAGTTCGGTTTCTACTCAGCCGAAGAGCTTATCAGGGCGATAGGGAGGATGAGGTGATCCAGGGCTATTTTCTTTCTCTCTTCTATCTCATCTTCTCGGCGATGATCTATTTCCAGGGTAAGTACAGGATAGAGCTATCCTTCATGCTGAGGTTCACCGACGAACTCGGGAAGGACAGGAAGAAACTCTACCTCTTCTCCTCCCTGGGGCTTCTGACATTCGTCATCCTCCTCTTCTTCCCCCAGAGCCCCGGGCCCGTGATACTCGGGGACCTGATTCCTTCTCTTGTCGTACTTTATAACACTATATATTTCTTCATTATGATAAAGAGAAAGGAAAAGAGCGGACAGAGCGAATATCTCGATACGAAGAGAGGAGAGAGAAAGATAATACTTGGATATATATCTCTTTCGACCGCCGTCCTCCACTTCCTTCTTCCTTCCTTCGTTCTCATATAGTGGAGGTGAGCGTGACAGAGAGAGATACGACAGCCGGAGTCCTTGTTGACGGGGATGGGTTATACCTTGTTGCACAGAGAAAGGAGGGAGGCCCTCTCTCCAGAAAATGGGAGTTCATCGGCGGAAAGAACCGCTACGGAGAATCTCTTGCCGAAACCTTGAAGCGCGAATGGATGGAGGAGGTCGGACTTGAAGTTGAAGCGGGGGAGTTCCTTCTTAATACGCAGTTCATCAACAACGGCGTCCGCTATACTCTCCACTGCTTCCGTGTCCGTCTTCTCTCCGGTTCTGATGCTATAAACCTCACGGTTCATGACGATGTGAGATGGGTGACAAAGGACGAGCTGAGAGCTCTTGACTTCGGGCCTTCGGACTCTGTCATCAGGGACTATATTCTCCGGCACTCCGACAAAGAAGTCTGAAAGAACTCACTGAGGCCGGAAAGGGTATTGAAGATAAAAAGGTGCCGGATGCCTTTGAGATCTTCAAAAGTCAGGGGATAAGCAGGAGGACTGAGGTGAGGATACACAGCTTTTCTTCGGCCCTTTCTCTCGCAGTTCTCACTCCTGAAAAGAATTCGGATTGATTCTGCACAGATCAGGGATTTTCATAAGGATTTCGTTCTGCCTCTGAATTTTTCACTTCCGGCAATCATTCCCTGAAAATAAGTCATCTGCCGCTTCACGTCCGACATAAGAAAGGGATGATAGAGTGTCAGCCTTAACTTTTCATATAACATAGTATATAATAAAACATATAGCAGATGTTATATTTGAGGTCTGAAATGAAAACACTTATAAGGAATATACGGAACTATGTCGGGCTCAGCCAGGAGGAGTTTGCCGAAAGACTGGGAGTGACTTTCGCCACAATCAACCGCTGGGAGAATGACAGAGCGAAGCCTGCGAGGCTGGCTCAGGAGATGCTCTATGAGTTCTGCAGGGAGATGAACATCCCTGTATGTGACATGCTGATACAGAGAATAAGGGAGGAAGCAGAGAGAATTTCCGTTGACGGTGGCCGGGTGATTCTCTACCACGGATCAAAGTCCGGGATAGAAGGACGTATTGCTCCTCTCAGCCGCCGGCAGTGTGATTTCGGCCGTGGATTTTACATGGGGACGGACCCTATGCAGCCTCTGACGTTGATCAGCGGCTATGAAAAATCCAGATTCTACATTGTATCTGTGTCTACAGAGGGGCTCAACAGTCTCGAAGTTCCCCCCGATCTGTCGTGGGCGATGGTTGTTGCATATAACCGCGGGAAGATGGACGGTATAATGGGAAGCAGACTTTTTGATGAATACCGCAGGATGTGCACAGACAGGGATTTCATAATCGGCAGCATTGCCGACGACCGTATGTTCTATGTGCTTGACAACTTCTTTCTGGGAAATATAACGGATCTGGCTCTTGTCAAAAGCCTCTCATCCCTTGAACTTGGAAGGCAGTACGCAGCTGTCTCTTCAGCCGGCTGTAATGCGGTCAGAGTTGAAAAAGAACTAGAGATCTCCTATCTGGAGAAGAAGTTTCTTCAGGACGTAAGTGAAAACAATCGTATAAAGGGTGTTTCGACTGCTAATGAAATATGCAGGAATTATCGCAGAGAAGGCCGGTTCTTTGATGAAATCCTGAGTGACGGTGAGGAGGGATGATCATGGACTGCATTTCCTTGAAATTATGTGACATCCAGGGGCGTCTCTTTGAATTGTCCTCCAAAGAGGGATATGACAGCGCTTCGTTCGTTTCATTCTTCATGAAATCGGATGTCGCACGCTCTCTCGATTCTGTCTATAACCGCATGCAGTGGGCCGGAGAGGAATATCTCTTAGAAGAGGTTATCGACTCAAGCGGGGGAAGAATTCCGTATTCCGGGAATCCTGCCAGACCGGAGGTTATGTACTGGATCGGGTATATCTACCGTTATTGGCACTATTACAGAAAAGAAGAGAGCGCGAGAATATACCGTCAGGCTGACTTCATGACAATGAAAAGGAATTATCTGATGTTCCATACGATGGATCCTTCTCTTGCTGTCGATGACCTCATAGAAATGGGAAGGGAGAAAAGCTGAAAGCGATCCTCTCTCCCGCTCTTTCGTCTTATATGAGCGGAAGGTGACCGTCAGTCTGAAACCCTGCTCTTAATGAAGGCCGATGCTTCCTTTATTCCCTTCCAGCCGTCATCGAGGAGTTCATACAGCTGCATGAAGCCGTGTATGGCACCCTTGTAGACAGAAAGCGTCGAATTCGTTCCGAGTGCGGTGAGAGAAGCGTGGTAGGAGACCCCCTCATCCCTCAGACTGTCCGCTTCCGGTACTATTATGAGATGGTCGGGGAGGACGTAAGAGCCGTCTTCGTCTCTCTCTACTGCACACTCTGCATAAAGGTTCGGTACATCGAGTGTGTCGAGAGCCCCCTGGAGCATCAGAAGGGGAGAGGCATACGGCTTGAGGCCGTCCTCTATGTTTTCGAGGTAGTTTGTGAATGTGTGCTGCATGACAGCGCGGCTTATCATGGTTTTTCTGCCGTCGAAGCCTCCGAAGAGGATGTGCGAGGGAAGAAGAACCGGGTAGACCGAGAGGCTGGGGTAGAAGAGGACGACACCGACGGGTGCTGTCACATTCTCCTCCTTCGCTCTTATTGCAAGACCTGCGGCGAAGTTGCCGCCTGCACTGTCTCCCATGAGGACGATGCGCTCAGAATCGGCGTTGTATTCTCCTCCGTGCTCGAGGAGGAAGAGGTAGGCTTCCCATACATCGTTGACTGCCGCGGGGTATTTGTGTTCGGGGGCGAGGGAGTAGTCATCGGCAAATACAATGCAGTTTGTCCTGTCTGCAAAGATTCCGAGAAGTGTCTGGTAGGTCTTGTAGTCGGAGGATGTGTAGGCTCCGCCGTGGGTGAAGAAGATTACAGGGAGGACATCCTCTCCGTTGTAGTTCTTCGGATATGATATCCAGAGGGTGGAGGAGGAGAGTGCGACGGTCTCGACCCTTCTGTCTCCCGTGAGGGGATGATCTGTCGGCTGTCCGTAAGTGCCGTCGGCGTTGGCATACTTGTTCATCGCCCATACCATCAGTGCAGAGCCGTCGGAGAGTATGACGAGCGGGTCTGCTGTTATCTTGAGCTCTCTGAGCTCAGCTCTCGTCACTCCGAGCTTCATTCTTATTATTTCGTTCTTGATAGTCGTGCATGATGTCAGCATCAGCGCTGCGGCGAGCAGCACCAGTAAGAGTTTTCTCTGCATAAATCCCCCCTGTTGTGTTGTTTTTCTATTTTATAACGGAAAAACCGGTGGTATGTGATGTTTTGCAGCGTCTTCAGATTTCGTCGAATGTTTTCTGTGTCAGTGTGAAATCATTCTTGCTGAAGACGATGTAGCCGTCGTTCATCAGCTCCGAGAGTACCACTGTCATTGCGGCTCTGTCGACGCCGAGGTAGTCTGCAAGCTGCTGGCGGTTGAGCGTTATGGTGAAACATTTTGATTTGTTCTCATACGACTTTGCGACAAGATAGCTCATGAGGCGTGCTCTCGTCGTCCTCTGTGTCAGAAAGGTGATTTTCTCGAAGAGCATGGACATTGTCTTTGACATCTGCACAAGGAGGTTGTTCCCGAAGTGTATGAGATGGTCGCTCTGGATGATGTTGCGCGAGAAGAGTCTCTTCATGCTGAAGGAGAAGTAGACTGTATCATCCCTTGTGACGACCGTGAGGGGATGGGGGAGGGAAAGAATGGAGGAACTTGTCGATATCGTGGCCCCCGGTCCCAGCTCGGCTATGACGTTGCGGAAGCCTCCCGTGTAGTCTTCCTGGTATGCCAGCGCGTTCCCCGAAATGATGATGGATGCGATGTTCGTCTCGTCGCCCTCACTGATGATGAGAGTGTTCTTATCCGCACTGCGCACGATTCCGTCGAGGTTTGTGACGATGTCCTGTATCTCGCTCTCGTCCATACCTCTGAAAAGATCGCATTTCTTCAAAATCTCGTAATCAATCATATATATAAAACCCCCGGACCCGGCCTTTCCGTTCCACGGTTTTTCTCTTCCTTTAAAATTTAACGGGGTAAAAAGGCTGAAAGCCCTTTTTATCCTCTCTTCCACCTTCTTAAAATTTTACGCTTTAGTATAGATTTGTTGACTTAAACACTTAAGATTCATTTCAATAAGACAAACAACAACATTTACTGTTATATTTGTCCAGTTTTGAGCCTCAAAAAAACAGCAAGTCAACAAAAATATACTATAGCCAAATTTTATTGGCTTGATTTCCGTTGCGCAACAGAAAAAAGCTCAAACCGTCCTCAGAGCCAAAAAATATCCCCCGGAACATGTTCTCCGGGGGAGGGGAAGGGTCAGATGACCGTCCCGTCCGGGATTATTGCATTCTTGTTGATGACAATGATTCCGTCATGAACGGAGTACATCTCGAAGTCGCCTTCCGGTCTCTTGATGTTGTCGATTCCTATACGGCAGTTGGCTCCGATTCTTACGTTCTGGTCGATGATGGCCCTCTTGATGATCGTCGCTCTTCCGATACCGATGTTCGGGATTCCCTTTCTTGCATTTTCAGCCTTCTCCTCTTCGCTTTCATAGCGGGAGGCACCCATCGAGTAGACTCCGTCGAGGGAGGCTCCAGCTTCGATGAATGTTCTGACACCGATAATGGAGTTCACGATATATGCATTAGTGATAATCGAGCCTTCACTTGTGAGGGAGTTCGAGATGTTGCAGAAGTTGGCCTTCGTCGCGGGAAGATGTCTGCGGTGTGTGTAGATCGGCATCTCCTCGTCATAGAAGTTGAATGCCGGCTTGTCGGAAGCAAGGTCGAGGTTCGCCTCATAGAAGGCCTTGACTGTTCCGATATCCTCCCAGTAATCGTCGAATAGGTAGCTTGCAACGGGCTTTGTCTTGATGATGTCGGGGATGATCTCCTTGCCGAAGTCCGTCTTGTCGTTGTTGAGGGCCGTCTCCATCTCCTTTGCATTGAAGATGTAGATACCCATCGAAGCGACGTATTCGTTCTTCTCGGTTCTCTTCAATCCGAGCTGCTCCTTGAGAGTCTTCTCGGGAACGATGTAGTCGGTGATGTCGACATCGTCGGCAGGCTTTTCGTAGAACTTGGTTATCATGCCGTTTTCGTCGCAGCCCATGATTCCCAGTCCTGTAGCTTCACTTCTGCTGATGGGCTTTCCGGCAATGGTGAGGACGGCACCGCTGCGGATGTGTCTCTCGAGCATCTTGTTGAAGTCCATTCTGTAGAGCTGGTCACCCGAAAGAATGACATAGTAGTCTGCATTCTGGTCTCTGAAGTGCTTGAGGTTCTTTCTTACTGCATCTGCCGTACCCTGGTACCAGGACTCTGATGCATAGGTCTGCTCTGCGGCGAGAATCTCGACGAAACCGCCGGAGAATGCATCGAAGTTGTATGTCGATGCTATATGGTTGTGAAGCGATGCGCTGTTGAACTGGGTCAGAACATAGATCTGACGCATGTCGCTGTTGATGCAGTTTGAAATCGGAATGTCGACGAGGCGGTACTTTCCTGCGAACGGTACTGCCGGCTTCGATCTGTCCATCGTCAGAGGATAAAGTCTTGTTCCTCTTCCGCCGCCGAGAATGATTGCAACTACTTTCTTGTTGTTGAGTGACATGTGATACTCTCCTTTGCTTTTATTGTAACCCTTTTATTTGTTAAATAAAGTTAATGTTTTTTCTTTTTATGCCTTTCTGAGGAGTTCGAGGTAGAGTTTCTCGTACTTTCCGGCCGATGTGCGCCATGAGAAGTCTTCGTTCATACCCCTCTTTCTCACTCTCTCGAACTCTTCTCTGTCGCTGTAGAGAGCCTCCGCTCTCTCCACGGCCGAGACTATCTCGTCGGGAGTGAGGGACAAAAACGAGATTCCGTTCCCGTCCCCGTTCTCTATATCGCGTACGGTATCTTTCAGGCCGCCCGTGGCATGGACGACCGGGATTGTGCCGTAGGTGAGCGAGTACATCTGGTTGAGGCCGCAGGGCTCGTAAGACGAGGGCATGAGGAAGAAGTCTGCTCCAGCCTCGAGGATGTGCGAAAGCTCCTTCGAGAAGACAATCTTGACCGAGAGATTGTCATACTTCATCATAAGCGAACTCAGCTTCGATATATATCTGCTGTCACCGGTGCCTATGAGTGCGACCTGGCACTGCCCTGTTTTGAGGATGCGCTCGAGTGCACATTCTTCTCCTTCTAAAAGGAGTTCGTCGAAGCCCTTCTGGGAGGCGAGCCTGCTGATGAGCGCAACAAGCGGAATATCGTCCCTCTCCTCGAGGCCGAAGAGACGCCTCGCCTCTTTGCGGCATTCCTCCTTGCCCTTCATGTTCTCCTTCGAGAACCGGGCGGGGATGAGGGGGTCACTTTCCGGATTCCATTCCTTTTCGTCGATTCCGTTGATTATGCCCTCCGTGTCGTTCTCCCTCTGCTTCAGAATATCCTCGAGTCCCACACCGTACTGCTGCGTGAGAATCTCCCCGGCATACGTCGGTGATACCGTCGTTATTTTATCAGCCGTTCTGAGGGCAAGCGCCATCATGTTGATCTTCCCGTCCCTTTCAGCCTCCTCGGGGATGACGGATGACGACGAGACTGCATCGAGTGGGGAGAAGACTCCCTGGTACTCGAGGTTGTGGATTGTGAAGACTGTCTTTCCGGGTACCTTGAAATACTTCATGAAGTGCATCACGAAGCCCGTCGTCCAGTCATGACAGTGCACGATATCTACATGGAGGCCGCGGGCAAGGACGTAGAGGGCGGCAGCCTTGGAGAATGCGATGAATCGCGGACAGTTGTCGCTGTACGGCGTGAATGACGTGTCGCCGTAGATTCCCTTTCTCTGTGTGAAGTAGGGGTGGGCGAGGGCCGCATACGTCACGCCGTCGACCTCCTTTTCAAATACCTCAGCCTTCTCGTTTCTGGCCAGCATCGGTATCTGATAGGAAAGGGTCTTTTTGAATCCCGTCCTGTCGATGAAGGAGTAGAGCGGCATGAATACAGTTACGTTGTGTCCGAGTTTACAAAGCGCCGGTGAGAGCGCACCGAGAACGTCGGCAAGTCCCCCCGATTTGGAGAAAGGAACAGCCTCGCTTGTTACCATTAGTATTTCCATGTGTCCATTATCCTATCTCAAAGGGCGCGGGGGCAAGTTAAAAATAAGAAAAGAAGAGAGACTCTCCGTGCGCCGGAAGGGGAGGTGCAGTTGTTTTCATTGTCCTGACGGAGAGAGGACAGTAGAGGACAGAAAAACCGGGCTCTGAGAGCCATTTCATACTCTTCAGCTTAATCTGCGTAACCGGATCAAACTGATGCTTTGGTCACCAGTGACGGCAATCAAGCGGTGTTTTCCTTTTTATTGATAATCTGTCCTCTTATCAGGTCTTTACAAAACTGCGTTCTGTCCATCATAATCTGAGCATGGTTTCATTATGGATGTGATGAGATAGACAGAGGAACGGGGGTTTGCAGGTGAAAAAAGTCGTGATAATCATTCTTTGTATTGTTGCACTGCTCGTGATAGCAGTAGCTGTCTTTGTCGGGATTTACTATACAAGGCTTCAGACTCTCAACAGCATAGAGAAGCTGACCGACTACGATGACGGCTATAATCTCTACCGTATGGATGTCAAATTCGATTACAGCATCGAGAACGTCATCAATTACGGGATCGAGACCGATCAGGATATGACAAATGCGGTACTCAAGGAGTGCCTCCCTCTTCTTCCCGTCTCCGTCGAGACTCCGAAGTTCGCATGTACGGCTTTCAGCCTTATCGATTCGGATGGCAACGCCCATATGGGACGCAACTACGACTTCAAGAATGACACATCCGCAATGCTTGTCTACTGCACGCCGAAGGACGGTTACAAGTCCGTCGGTTTCGCTGCTCTCAGCAACGCATCTGCCAACAATCCCGACAAGAGTATCAAAGAGAAGCTCTCCACTCTCACTTCTCCCTTCATCTGCCTCGACGGCATAAACGAGAAGGGTGTCTCGATTGCGGTACTTACGCTTGACAGCAAGCCTGTCAACCAGGATACGGGTAAGCCGTCCATCACACCTACCATTGCCATCCGCCTCGTGCTTGACAGAGCAGCAACGACTGAGGAGGCCGTCGAGCTTCTCCGCTCCTACGATATGTTTGCGACAAGCGGAAGAGACTATCACTACTACATAACGGATGCCTCCGGAGACGGCAGGGTCGTCGAATATGACTGCGAGAGCGAGGGCAGGGAGATGGTCGTAACGAAGATGCCTGCCATAACGAACTTCTATGGAATGTATATCGACAAGGTTCTTCCGAACCAGAAGAACGATATATACGGACACGGGAAGGAGCGCTATGACGCTGTCATCGAAGTGATGGAGAAACAGAAGGGTGCTTACTGCGACAGCACTGTCTGGGATGCTCTCACCGCCGCTTCGCAGGAACCGAATCCGGAAGATATCACAAGTAATACACAGTGGTCGATAGACTACGACAACACCTCTCTCACTGCGGACTTCGTTCTCAGAAGACACTGGAGTGATGTAACGCACTACGAGCTCACATCGAACAGTATTAAGTGAGAGACTTTCTGTTGTGAATGAGAAAGGGGTGTCAGACGGGTTATAAACCTCCTGTCACCCCTTATTCTATGAGAGCTCCCGGCTCTTAATTCAGACTCTGGATATATTCGTCTGCACTGTGACTTGCTCTTGCGCCGTCGGCTGCGGCTGTCACAACCTGCCGGAATGAGGTCGTCGTCACATCGCCTGCCGCAAAGAGGCCGGGGAGGGAGGTGCGGCCTCCGCTGTCGACTATGATGAAGCCGTTCTCCCTCTCTGCCAGCTCTCCGGCAATCTCCGAGGAGGGTGTCATGCCGATGAATACGAAGACGCCGTCAGTCTCGATTTTTCTTCCGCTTGTAAGAACGACGGACTTCACTTCCTTTCCGTCTCCCGAGATCTCGGCGATGTTCTCCTCCATTATGAGGGAGATGTTATCTCTCTCTTTTACCCTGTCCTGGAGAACCTTCTGCGCACGGAAGGATGAGCGTCTGTGTACGATTATGACACGGGAGCAGAGCTTCGAGAGATAGAGTGCGTCTGTAAGTGCTGTGTCCCCACCTCCGGCAACTACGACAGTGCGGCCGCGGAAGAAGGGGCCGTCACAGGTTGCGCAGTAGCTCACTCCCTTTCCCCTGTATTCCTCTTCGCCCCTGACACCGAGATGACGGTGCTCCGCTCCAGTTGCGATGATCACGGCCCTGCTCTCTATTTCGCCTTCATCTGTCAGGGTATGGAAGATGTTGTTCTCCTTTCTTAAAGAGAGAGCCCTTTTGTATTCGATAGTCACTCCGAAGGAAGAGCACTGCTTCTCCATCTTCTCGCTCAGGACGTATCCCGAGAGGCTTTCCTCTCCGGGGTAGTTCTCGATTTCGTCGATATACAGAAGCTGTCCCCCCGGACCCATCGGGTCGATTATGGTCACGGAATAACCTGCACGTGCTCCGTACTGGCCTGCAGCCATTCCTGCGGGGCCCGAGCCTATGACGAGTATGTCTGTCATCATTTCTTCTCCTCTTCCAGAGTCTTCTCCAGAAGCATCTCCTCGGCGTCGCTGCGTCTGATGTAGACGGGACCTTCTCCTATGTCGTCTGCGCCTTTCGTGTCATATATCTCCTTTCCGAGTTCCATGAGGGCACGGGAAAGGTTTCTCGGGGTATCTTCATCGAGAATAAGGGAGGTGCATCCCGCTTCCCGGGCCTTCCTGTAGAAGAGTGCGGCATCGGGACCTGTGAGAAGTACAGGATCTTTGATGAGAGAGAGCGCGTCGATTATCCTCTCTGTTGTTTCATCCATATCGGGAGAGAGGATCTCTGTGTCTTTCGAGATACGGTAGTAGAAGCGTTTCTTCTTTGCGTCGACTATGCTGAGTACCGTCCCGTGCCATATCTTCCCGACTGTTCTTTCGACAGCCGAGAGGGTGGGGACACTCACCAGCGGCGTTCCCGTCGCAAGTGATATTCCCTTCATGAGAGCCATCGTTATTCTGAGTCCGGTGAAGGAACCCGGGCCTTTCGTACATACAAGAAGGTCAAGTTCGGAGAGTGTTATTCCGGCTCTTCTGAGGAGGCTCTTCACTTCGCCCATGAGATTCTCGCTCGGAGCGAATGCGCCGCTGACAAGTCTCTCCTCGTATGTCGTGGATGTGCGAAGGGCTATTGAAAGGGTGGATGTTGATGTGTCTGCTGAAAGTATGTTCATAGCTCGAGTCCCCTGATCTCTATCGAGCGCGAGAGATCGTCGTTGATGGTGATGGAGATGAAGATTGTCCCCTCAGGGAGCATGGAGTCTATCTTCTCCGACCACTCGATGAGTGTTATGCCGTCGGGGTAAAGAAACTCCTCTCCGCCCATCGATTCGAATTCATCCTCACCGCTCAGGCGGTAGATATCGAGATGATAGAGCTTCTCTCTTCCCTCGTATTCCTGGACGAGCGTGAATGTGGGACTGACTATTGCCTCTTCAATTGAGAGTGCGCGTGCTATTCCCTTTGCTATGACCGTCTTTCCCGCTCCCAGAGAGCCCCTGAGCGATACGACGTCACCTTTTCTGAGCTTTTCTCCTATTCTTCTTCCGAGCTCCTCCGTCTCGAGGGGAGTCTGTGTCTTAATTGTCATCTTCCGTCTTCCCGCATGTGCAGACAGTGTCGTCTGCGCTCTTTTCAAAGCTTCTGAAGAGGGAGTCCTTTATATTGACTCCGTTATTCTCTTCATCTCCCTTCACGATCTCCTCGTGGATGATCTCTCCGATCTTCTCGCCCGTTTCCTTCTCGTACTTTTCTACAAGATGCTTTACGAGTGTGTCTTCCGATGCAAGGAATCTTGCCTTCTCGAGCCACTTTCTTGCTTCGTCGTAGTCTCCGTCCTCAATCTTCAGGAGTGAGAGGTTCGTCACGACTGTCAGATTCTCCTCGTCAAGGTCGGCAGCCGACTCGAGATATATCTCCCCGAGTTCGCGCTTTCCCTCTCCGAGAGCACAGAGTGCAAGCTCGTTGTAGATCTCGGCATTGCTTTCGCCCATCTCGATGCACTTGAGGAAATACTTCCCGGCCTCTGCGAACTCCTTCTTTATTCTGAGCGCCCATCCCTTTAAAAAGTAGCCGTTCCATATTCCGGGATTCTTCTCGATGAAGAAGTTGATCGACGGCATGGCCTTGTCGCTCTCTCCGAGTGATAGAAAATCGTAGGCCTCCTCGATCTTCTCCTCGTTCTCGAGTTTGAAACACACATCGCTGTAGAGCTTCTTCATCTCATTCTTCTTCTCTCCCTCTCCGGCTATGCGGAAGTACCTCTCGAGGTATTCCTTCGCCTCATCGAGGTCTGCCATGAATGCAGAGAATGAGGCAAGCTCGGAGAGTATGTCTTCGTTCTCGCCGAATCTTTCAAGGCCGTCGAGGAGAGTCTCGTGTGCCTTCTTTATGTATTCTCTGTTGTTCTCTCCCTTCTTCGATGCATCGACAGCCATGTAGGAGTAGAGGGTAGCAAGGTTGATGCACGACGCACTCTGGGGAAGGAGATGATAGACGGCTCTGAAGAGGAGGCCGCTGAATTCATATTCGCCTCTCTCCTCCTTTGCCGCGGCCGCCTGGTTGAGCTTCATCACAATGGAAGGATCTATTGCGTTTATGATGCTTTTATAATATTCGAAATGTTCGTTCTTCTCATCATCTGCACATACTGTGATAAGACCGCTCATCAGATTCTCGACACTCCAGTCGTCCTTTCCGAGCCTCTCCTCTCCGCTTCCGGGTGAGAAGGGGAGTTTGATAGAAGGATCGAGCTTCACATCTCCGAGATCGAGTGTGAATGACGGCGGCAGTGTTACGTATATTACCTTGTCTCTGTTATTCATAGCCCAATGATAGAGCTAAAACAAAAAAAATCCTATAGAAACCTGACAATCGTCGACTCTTGAACATTAGTTCAAGGATGGAGTCCTTGTTCGCTTGCGTTCTGTACCCTGTATTACCGCTAGGCGGCGGGTGCAATGCAGGCAGAAGCTATCCCGGACCCCCAGTATGTAGGTTTGAGCCAAGAGGTGCTTGATTGCGTTTCTATAGGTCTGAGTCTATATTACACGTCTTCCGTGTTTAGGGAAAGCATTTTCGACAAAAATGGAGGCCGTAAAGCCTCCATGTGCAAGATCGGACAATCTCAGAAGTCGAAGTCGGCGTCGTCTGCCGTGCCGGTGTTCGAGAATTCCTCGGCCGTTGCAATCTCGGCATTCTCATCGGCATTCTGTACGAAGTCGATGGAATCTTCGAGTGCGGTGAGTGACTCGCCGACGGAAGCTGTAATAGCAGCTGCGCTCTCCGAAATCCTGTCGATGAGGTCCTGAAGCTCCTCATTATGGACTTCGACGAGTGAGAGTCTCTTCTTTAGATCTTCGATTTCTCCGCTGAGAATCTTCAAAGCACCTGATGCTTTCTTCAATCTTAAAGTTACGAGTTCATTCCTGCTTATACGCTCCATTTTATCTCCTCCTTAAGCGAGAACCTTCTTCACTGTGTCGACGAGGGCTGCAAATGCAGCTTTATCTTCGACAGCCATATTCGAAAGCGCCTTTCTGTTAAGCTCGATATTGGCTTCCTTCAGGCCGTGCATGAACTGGGAATAGTTGAGACCCTCTGCCCTTACTGCTGCACTGATTCTTGCAATCCAGAGCTTTCTGAAGTCTCTCTTCTTCTCTTTTCTGCCGCGGTATGCATACTGACCTGCCTTTGCGACAGCATCCTTTGCAATCCTGTTGTTGGTGCTTCTGCGACCATAGTAGCCTTTAGCCTGATCGAGAATTTTCTTTCTTCTGTCCTTTCTCTTGGTTCCGTCAACTGCTCTTGGC
>CAVFZO010000150.1:0-2000 GCA_963626925.1 Clostridium sp. AM49-4BH | reverse complement strand
AGCTCCTTCCGTCTGCGAAGGTAGTGGGTGGTCAGACATACGGCGGAACATGCGCCCTCACAGACAGGACCATCTTCCAGTCAGGTCCGTTCAACGGAGGACAGATCACAATCTATACGACGACTTTCCAGGCAGTAGATTCAAAGGGCACGAATCACGAAACAATCGGGATTGTTCCCGATGTCGCTGTTGAATATAAGGAAGGCGAGGACGCAAGATTCACTAAGGCGTTGGAAACCGTGAAGGAAATGATCTTATCCAACTGATGTCAGGAGCAAGAGAGGAGGTTCGAAAGAGCCTCCTCTTCTCATTAATCCCGACTCCATCATTCTTCTTGTACTGAACGGGTGGAGGTTCTACAATCATCGTATGAAAGATTTTCTAACACTTGCAGAAGAAAGACACAGCGTCCGCTCCTATACGGAGAGGAAGGTCGAGAAGGAAAAGATAGACCTCATTCTTGAGGCGGGGCGTCTCGCTCCGACGGGATGCAACCGTCAGGGGGAGAGGCTCCTTGTCGTCAC
Source organism: Clostridium sp. AM49-4BH (assembly GCA_963626925.1). GTDB lineage: Bacteria > Spirochaetota > Spirochaetia > Sphaerochaetales > Sphaerochaetaceae > Ornithospirochaeta. The sequence goes on along the minus strand of CAVFZO010000150.1, from coordinate 1,476 downwards.
GACACCCCAGGGTCTTGAGAAAATCGGGAAGGCCGGAAAGACATACGGGGCACCTCTTGCTGTCGTTGTATGCATGGGAAGGGACGGTTCATGGACTCGCCCGTGCGACGGCAAAAACCTTCTCGATATCGACGCGGCGATAGTCACCGACCACATGATGCTTGCGGCGGCAGACCTCGGACTCGGAAGCTGCTGGGTCTGCAACTTCAATCCCGACGTTCTCAGAACAGAGCTCGGGATCGGAGAGGACCTTGTTCCTGTGAACATCCTTCTTATCGGGTACGAGAAGGGAGAGGCGGGGAAAAAGAGCAGAAAGAGCATCTCCGAGCTCGCCTCGTTCATGTAATGCCCTCAATAGAGGAAACCTTCGAGCGTCTCTCACGCTCTCCGTTCCGCTCCCGTTTTCATCTTTCAGATAAGGACCGGGCATACATAAGAGAGAAGGGCCTCGATACGATAGAGCGCCACGCCGCTGATTTTATCCGCACACGCCTTGCTCCTTCATATATTCCGAATGACGGGAAGCAGACCCCGATGCGCGGTCATCCCGTCTTCACGGCCCAGCATGCCACGGCACTCTGCTGCAGGGGATGCCTCGAGAAGTGGTACCGTGTACCGAAGAACAGAGAGCTCACGGACGACCAGCAGAAAAGGCTCGTCAGGCTCATCATGGCATGGATAGAAAAGGAGCTCGGGGATAAAACTCTCACCGCCGGTGAGGGAATTACGCCGGAAGAAAATAAACAAAATCAGAAATAAGAAGGATTTAAGGCAAAACTCTCACCAGCGGTGAGAGAATTACGACGACACCCGGGAAAGATAGCGAAGAATAGAAAAGGGAGAACTGCCGTCCTCCCGCAAAGAGAAAGTGAGGCAAAGAGGATTCGAACCTCCGACACTCAGTTCCGGAAACTGATGCTCTATCCAGCTGAGCTATTGCCCCGAAGACATTCTCTGTCCGCTACAAGTATTACGCGTTCTTCAACTCTTTTCAAGATTCGGAAAATGACAGGATGTACTCAGAGCTTTCAATAAGGCATGTCCTCTCAACTTTGAAAGAGACCTTCCGTCTTGCCCGATGGAGGCCGGAGCCTGTATATTCGAATAAGAGCAATTATCATCACGGAGAAACAATGTACATCGGATACGATAAGAAAAACGGAATAAAGTATGCAAAGCTGTGTTCGACCGAAATAGTCGACGGGAAGGTCGTCACAAAGCAGAAGTCACTCGGACGTGTCATCGACGAGAAGAAGAATATCTTTCACAACAGAGAAAGGTGATACTTCTCCTATGATCTTGATACCGATACATACTCCGAGGTGGACAGCTCTGCTTTCACCCCGATAAGGCGGAAGAACAGAAAGGAGAAGCTCATTTTAGGAAAAAAAGCGGGAATCCTCGGTAATTCAATTACCGAGATGAAAGCGTTTTATTTGTTTCAGAAATTATGGAAAGAAATGATCAATTATGATG
>CAVFZO010000149.1:0-2027 GCA_963626925.1 Clostridium sp. AM49-4BH | reverse complement strand
ATATGCTCGGCTCCTGCACAAGATGCCAGAATAACAAGGGCTCTGAAGATATCACGATCAATCCGCTCGATGAAGGGTGTCAACACACTCCGCTATCGGAGGTCGGGTGAGATTGAGTCGTCTGACGAATGCATACAGAAAGACCTTGCCCTGATGAAATTGAACTCGGAGAAAATGATTCAAGCAAGGAAGGCTTCTCTGAGTGCTTTTGTCGGAAGACTGAAAAGGAAGTATGAGAGCAGGAAAATAAGCGCGAATGAATGGAAGAGAATCAAAAACGTGTTCCTGGATAAAGAGAAGTATGATCCCTTTGTCGGGATTGCATTATGGTTCATAGAGAGGCATATTCGAGAGGCAGGTTGAACTTTATAGGAGCTGAGCAGTTTGCTTTTCCTGTCTGATTTGCAGAAATGATGAGATGGGGCCGTCGGGATTGCCTCCGGGCTCTTCTTCCGCTCCTTCGGTAGTTCCTGATCCGTTTCTCCGAACATTCTTTCTGCCGGAGATAGATGATGACAGCCTTTCTCGTCCTTCTCTGCAACAAGATGATGAAATATAGGCCGGCTCTCTTTCTTCTTTTTCGTCCTATGTGCTATATTTACCAGCAGTGAGGTTGATTTATATGTTATACGAAGAATTCCTCGAAGAGTTCAGAACTCTCGAGAAGACTGTGAAGGAGAGCGTCAAGAAGGTTTCCTCTCTTGAAGGCAAGATTCTGAAAGATGTCGAATCCGGTGATATCAAAACTGCGGAGAAGGACAGTGCGGCACTCGAGAGTGCTACGGAGGCGTATCTCAAAGCAAAGGAAGCTCTGAAGGCTCACCTCGAGGGCTTTGACTACAAAGACTATTTCCTCAGCGGAAAGTTTACCGAGGAGATGCTCTCCTCTCTCAAGGAAAAGGGCCTTGATGTTGTGGGCGACTATCCCAACTACGAAGTATTCCCGACTAAGATAAAGCTTGATGCGGAGAGTCAGGAGGTCATTCTCGGCAAGAAGAAGATCGCAACTATGAGACCCGAGCGTGTTGCATCGAGCGCAAAGGCACTTGTCGACAAGCTCGAAAATGCCGCTTTCAACGCCGTCGGCTTTGCCCAGGACCTTGAGAATGCATATACACTCATGATGGCCAGGGAGAACGAGAAGGCGGGTGCGAAGAAGTTCACATACGGGGCATATCTTACACTGCTTGACCTCTATAAGATCATGGTTCCTCTTTCCAGAAGCAGGAAGGACTACGACGACCTTGCGTTCGCATTCGACGTCGCACGCCTCTACATCGAAAATGAAAAGGGCTCGTTTGTTACAAAGAGCGGGAAGACTGTCTCCTTCTCCACCGGCAGAGGAAAGGGTATCAGAATCCTCGACGGCAACGGCAACGAACAGCTTGTGAGTACGATTTCCTTCAGATAAAGAAGAGGTACTTCGATGGAAGCAAACAAAACGATGGTGGAACTCTCCTTCGGGCGGGTTCCTGTTGACAGGGAAATACTGCGCTCGATTACGGTCGGGCTCGACAAGGTATCTTCATTTCTGAAGAAGGAGTATTTCGACACCTTCATATCTCACGGGGGAAGCAAGATAAAGTTCATCACGGGAAAGAAGGGCTCGGGTAAGAGCCACCTCCTGAAGCTTTTGTCATTCGACGCTCTCGACAGCGGCTTTGTCACAGTCGAACTCGACAGCCGCTCGCTCCTTCTTTCGGATCTGACGAACCTCTATCAGGCAGTCTATGAGAAACTCGACCTGGACGACCTTGTAAGAAGAAGCGCTGTCAACATGGTATCCTCCATCGGCTATGACTACTCCATCGACAACCCCCGGAGTTTCTCCTCATGGCTGAGTGACCAGGGTGTCCTCTCTTTTTACTCGAAGAGCGAGATAAGAGCCGCCCTGAGGAAGTTCTATCAGGAGAACCCCAATCTCGATTACAACTTTGCTCAGATACTCTCGCTCATGGCATCGGAGTACCTGGGGATGTTCAAGCTCGACGGCGAGACGAAGGACCTTGTATCGAAGTGGCTCCACG
>CAVFZO010000148.1:0-2037 GCA_963626925.1 Clostridium sp. AM49-4BH | reverse complement strand
GCCCCTCCGAATTCAGGGACCTGAGAAAGAAACTCTGACAGCTTATGTAATAAAAAAGGTAAACCCGTTCATTTGACCAAAAACAAGGGGGGTGAGGTCAGATATTCAATGGACAGGTTCACCTAACACCGAACACAATAAACAGCGAACTGCTTATTACTCAGATGATATGCCCCCGCGGGCATTCTGTTTATAGGTTTTTGCAGATTTTACATTCTCTTTTCTTTTCTTCCCTCATACTTATCCTTGACGAGGGGAGACTTTATGCTCATCAATATATGCCAGGAGGATCCTTTTTTATGATAGCTTTTCTTCTCATGCCGAGGACGATCCTCGTCGCTGCTGCAATAATCCCCGCCATCTTTCTTCTTGTGAAGGTTTATAAGGGGGACAGAATTGAAAGGGAGGATCCCGTTTTCGTCTTCCTTCTCGTCGTCATGGGGATAATATCGACAGTGGCGGCATCGATTCTCGAGGAAGTGGGATCATTTGTCCTTGCTCTCTTCTTCAACGGTACCGAAACACTCTATCAGATACTCCTCTACTATGTTGTCGTAGCTCTCAGCGAAGAGGGCTCCAAATATGTTCTCCTGAGAAAGAGGACATACAGGAGCAGAGAGTTCAACTGCCGCTATGACGCCGTCGTCTATGCAGTTGCCGTCTCACTGGGCTTCGCACTCTGGGAGAACATATTCTATGTATTCCGCTTCGGCCTGGGAACAGCTCTCACAAGAGCACTCACAGCCATTCCGGGGCACTGTTCATTCGGCGTCTTCATGGGAGTCTGGTACGCCAGGGAGAAGGAATGCGACCTCTACGGAGAAAAGGGAGGAATGTATTTTTCGCGCATACTCTCTCTTCTTCTGCCGGTGCTTCTCCACGGAACATACGACTACCTCTGCTCGTTAAATACCTCAGAAGGGGCTCTCTGGTTCCTCGTTTTCATCATCGTGATGTTCGTTCTCTCCTTCCTCACAGTGAGAAAGAAGAGCAGAGACGACGGCTACTTCTAGAAGAGCTTTCCGACTGCCGCGTCGGCTGTGGCTTGATTTATAGAGTAGAGAAGGCGGCCGTTCCTGTACTCCTCGAGCATCGCTGCGATGGCAATCTCGTCATCAGAAAGGACTGCAGGATAGAAATCGTTTGTAAAGACTCTCCGGCTTCCGAGCGTTACATGGGAGAGCGTGGGATAGTGACCGCACTTTCCGTCCTCACGATGGAATACGAATTCTTCACTTACCGGGTAGCCGTCCTTATCTATATATGTAACACCCCTCTCTGTCACGATACCCCTTTCCCCTCTTATCTCGATACGGCCCGGAAGGATGTAGCTGTGGTACTGTCCGGATGAGAAGTCACATATGAAGACTTCACCTGTCCTGAAGGTGACAGAGGTTATCTTACGCCTGTATTCCTCCTTCTCCCCGCTTCTGACAAGTCCCGACCTGTCCCCTGTTCTGAGGCACTCGAAGCTGCTGTCGAGAAGCCTTTTCACCTCAGCAATCTCCTTATCGGGAAAGACCGCCTTCATGACAGATGCTGCATGATGATTATGAAGGCCTGAAAGATAGAAATATGATATACGGCCGATTCTTTCCGCCGCCTTCATTACCGATGAATAGAGGGGAGTATGGAGGTACTGCTCGAGAGTACAGCCGCTTATTCTCCCAGCCAGTGAGAGCTCCGTGTCGTTCAATGTAAGGAAGGACGTCTCCGTAATGATTTTCTCTCCCTTCTTCTCAAGGTACTCAAGGAGAGGAAGAAAGCCCTCCTTCCCCGAGGCGACTATGACGGCGTCATGCTTTACACAAAGCGCCTCATCAACGTCCGTCACAGCATTCAGACCTTCCCCGACAAGTTCTGCCTTCCTCTCTTCTGAATGGGTGTAGACAGAAGAGATGGAAAGAAGGGACGGAAGAGCTGCGGCTATGAAGTAAGACAGAGTACCACTTCCATAGGATAGCTTGCTCCCGCATGGTGGCGGGTGAATGTCACTGGATATATGTTTAGAAACAGTCGTGATTTGTGGTGCAGTTT
>CAVFZO010000147.1:0-2044 GCA_963626925.1 Clostridium sp. AM49-4BH | reverse complement strand
CCGCGCTTCGAGCATACGAACGACGAAAGGAGGGATGCATTCCGGGCGGCCTTCTCCGCATCCCCGCTTTCAAGATAATTGTACAGAAAGCATGCCGAATAGCTGTCACCGGCGCCGACTGTGTCAGTAACATCCGCCCTGACGGCAGGAATATGAAGAATCCTCTCACCGTAGACTGTCGAGCCCTTCTCTCCTTCGGTGAGAATTACGATATCGATGGAATATCTTTCTTTCAGGGATGGAATATCTTGCGCTCCGGAGAGGGAGAGAATGAGCGGAAGCTCGTTCTCGTTGACCTTCAGGATATTACAGCACTCGAGCCCCTCTATAATAATATCCTCAGAATAGAACTTCTTACGGATATTGACATCAAAGTATCTTATATCTGCTTTGACTGACGAAGAAATACTGCGGAATGTCTCACGGCTTTTCTCACTTCTGAGGGCGAGTGTTCCCCAGTAGAAGACATCGACGCTCTCCGGAAGGGAGTGAGGAAGGCGTATGTCATCCCATGCACACGGCGAGTTGAAGACGTAGTCTGCTTCGCTGCCTGTAATCACGACATCGGCCCTCCCCGTCGGATAGTCGGAAACCGTCACATACTCCGTCCCGATTCCGGCACTCTTCATAAAGGAAAGTGCATCACGCCCGAGCCCGTCGTCTCCGACTGCGCTTATTATATCTGCATCCCCTCCGCACTTACGAAAGTGGTAGGCGACGTTGAGGGGTGCTCCCCCTATGGTCTTTCTCTCTCCGAACACATCGTAGAGGACCTCGCCGAATGACAAGAGACTCATTTCCAGTAACCCTTCATCCTTTCCCTCAGGGAAAGCCTGTAGCCTTTCCAGTCGGTTATCGGCTCACGCGCCACTCCGTCTTCGACAGCAGCCTTCGCAACTGCCACGGCCTCCCATTCGATCACCCTCGGGTCGAAGGGCTTCGGAACGATATAGCTGCGGCCGAACGAGAAGTTCTCACCGCCGTATGCCTTCCTGACCTCTTCCGGAACAGGCTCCTTTGCCAGCGCCGCCAGAGAGAGGGCCGCAGCCTTCTTCATGTTCTCTGTAATCTCAGTCGCCTTCACGTCGAGTGCGCCGCGGAATATAAACGGAAAGCCCAGGATATTGTTTATCTGATTGGGATAGTCGCTCCTCCCGGTTCCCATGATGACGTCGTCTCTTGTGGCCACTGCCTCTTCATAGGTAATCTCGGGATCGGGATTGGCCATTGCAAAGACGATGGGGTTTTCGGCCATGCTGAGGAGCATATCCGGCTTCAGGAGGCCTTTTGCGGAAACTCCCATGAACATATCGGCTCCGACGAGAGCCTCCCCCAGGGTGCGTGCCTTACTTTCTGATGCAAGTTCCTGATGCACCGGATTCATGCCCGGCCGTCCCTTATAGATGACACCGTCGATGTCCGTCATTATGAGATTCTCCTTCCTGACTCCCATGGAGAGGAACATCCTTGCCGAGGAACACCCCGCGGCACCGGCACCGGAGAATACGACCTTCATGTTCTCAAGCTTCTTCCCGACGATTTCTGCGGCATTGATGAGTGCAGCGGATGCGATGATCGCAGTTCCGTGCTGGTCGTCATGGAAGACGGGGATATCACACTTCTTCTTGAGTTCTGTTTCAATGTAGAAGCACTCCGGCCCCCTGATATCCTCGAGATTGATTCCTCCAAATGTCGGACTTATTGCCTTCACTATATCGATGAACCTGTCGGGATCCTTCTCATCGACCTCGATGTCGAAGACGTCAATATCTGCAAAACGCTTGAAGAGTACGCCCTTACCCTCCATCACCGGCTTCGAGGCAAGCGCACCTCTCTCTCCCAGTCCCAGGACAGCAGTGCCGTTCGAGATTACGGCGACAAGATTACCCTTACTCGTATACTTATATGCATCACTGCTCTTCTCTGCTATCTTCATAACAGCCTTCGCTACTCCCGGAGTATATGCCAGCGAAAGGTCCTCTGCCGTCGAACAGGGCTTCGTCGGCACAACCGAAACCTTCCCCGGTCTCCCGTCCGAATGATA
>CAVFZO010000146.1:0-2145 GCA_963626925.1 Clostridium sp. AM49-4BH | reverse complement strand
AAGCCCGGTCATTTCTGCCGGGCTGTTGTTTTTATTTGAGGAAATCTGGTATTGATCCACGATTGTTGAAGATCTTGCGCTGCTGGGAGTCCAGGATCTTCTTGCGCATCCTTATTGACTTCGGAGTCACCTCTACAAGCTCGTCGTCCTTGATGAACTGGATGGCAGCTTCAAGCGACGGCTTGACAACGGGCGTCAGGGAGACAGCCTCGTCCTTACCTGCAGCACGGAGGTTAGTGAGCTTCTTTGTTCTCGTCGGATTGATGAGAAGATCAAGGTCCTTGTTCCTTTCACCGACAACCTGTCCTTCATATACAGGGTCTCCAGGAACGATGAAGAAACGTCCTCTGTCCTCGAGTTCCCAGATACCGTATGCAACTGCTGTGCCGGCCCTGTCACATACAAGTGAACCTGACTGCCTGTCAGGGAAGTCTCCCTTATAAGGCTCGTAGCCTTTTACGAGTGTGTTCATGACCCCCAGGCCCCTCGTATCTGTCAGGAATTCGTCTCTATACCCGATAAGACCACGTGCAGGTACCTCGAACTGTATTTTGACTCTGCCGCCTGCTGTGTACTGCATATCATTCATGACAGCCTTGCGCTTACCGAGCTTCTCCATGACAGTACCGCTGTATTCTTCGGGACAGTCTATATAGAGATATTCAATAGGCTCCGTCTTGTTTCCGTTCTCGTCCTTCTTGAATATTATATGGGGTCTTCCGACACTGAGTTCATAGCCGTCACGTCGCATTTCCTCGACAATGATGGCCATCTGGAACTCTCCCCTGCCCTTTACCGTGAAAGTATCATCAGGGTTCTTTTCGATCTTGATGGAGACGTTCTTGAGAGCCTCCTTCTGGAGTCTTTCCCAGATTTTTGCGCCTGTAACGGCCTTGCCCTCAGTACCTGCAAGAGGAGATGTATTCTGGCAGAAGAGCATGCTGACAGTAGGCTCGTCTACCTTGATTCTCGGAAGTGCCTTGATCTCTTCCTTAGTGCAGATCGTATCGCCGATGGAGACGTCGCTGACGCCGCTGAGAACAATGATATCACCAGGTTCGACATCATTTGTTTCCCGGAATGTCGGGCCGTCATAGCTCTGAAGCCTGGTGACTCTCAACGGCTCCTCCTTGTCTTCCTTTATGCATATAAGCTGGTCGTTTGTGGATGCTGTTCCGTTGATTACCTTACCTACAGCAAGACGCCCCAGGAAGTCCGAATACGAGAGATCAGATACGAGCATCTGGAAAGGCTCCTCATCGTCGTATTCAGGTGCGGGAATGTCATCAAGAATTGCATCGAGAAGAGGATGGAGGTTGTCGGAAATCTCAGTCGGTGTAAGGCCGCATTTCCCGTCTCGGCCGTTAGCATAGAAGACAGGAACATCAAGCATGCTCTCGTCATTACTGAGTTCCAGGAGGAGGTCATAAACCTCGTCAAGAACCTCCTCAGGCCTTGCATCCGGACGATCGATCTTGTTGATTACTACGATGACAGGGAGATTCTTCAGGAGAGCCTTCTCGAGAACGAATCTCGTCTGAGGAAGCGGCCCTTCCGCAGCGTCGACAAGGAGCACGACGCCGTCAACCATGCTCAGTCCTCTCTCTACTTCGCCTCCGAAGTCTGCGTGGCCCGGAGTATCGATGATATTGATCTTAACTCCCTTCCAGTGTATTGCACAGTTCTTTGCAGATATCGTGATACCTCTCTCGCGCTCGATATCACCACTGTCCATGATTCTCTCCTGGCCGTTATCCTTCAGAGCGAGTCCGCTCTGCTTGAAGAGAGCGTCGACAAGCGTCGTCTTGCCGTGGTCTACATGTGCAATGATTGCTATATTACGTATATTTTCGTTTTTCTTCTTCATATCAAAATACCGAAAAGTAATATATAACAAACTTCAAATTATGAAAACACCTCTTATTTATTATTGGACAAAGAATTGAAAAATGAAAAACTTATCCCTTTCTGTTATCCTCCGCAGCATTGACAGCAGAAAGGGATTGAGCTCATTCATCTTACAACATAAGAAAGATGAAATCATTCATAATCATCCGCCCTGAAATGTGAGATATATCAACAATGTATGTCAATCTCTTTACGGCACTGCCGTGAAACGGTGGACGGTTGACCTCCCGGATCTGT
>CAVFZO010000145.1:0-2157 GCA_963626925.1 Clostridium sp. AM49-4BH | reverse complement strand
TCTTTCATGAGGCTAGAATAACACACATCTTCTGTTTTCGTTAACAAAATAATATACTCGCGGTATGGAGAAAATCATACTCACAGGCTTCGGCATCTTCTCATCCAACACAGTCAATCCGACCGAGATCATCGTGAACGCACTCTCCCGCGATGACGCGACAGATTCATACATACTTCCCGTCGTCTACGACAGGTGTGCAAAGATAATCAATGACAGTGACGGGGATATATATCTCCATCTCGGCCTCGCCTCCTCGAGGGATGTCATAACAGTCGAGATGTATGCCTACAACGAGAAAAGAGCCTCCGTCCCAGATAACGAAGGCACCATCTTCTCGGGTGAGAAGATCAGAGATGACGGTCCTGACACTCTCACGACACCCTTCAATGCCGCAAGGGTTGTAGATACCCTGAAAAAAGCAGGACTAGAGAGCCGAATATCAAATGACCCCGGGCGCTACGTCTGCAACAACATATACTACCACTCCCTCGTAAGGGGACGGAAGGCCCTCTTTGTCCACCTTCCGCCATTCGAAAAACTGGCAGAGGAAAGGGCACTCGAAGCTGTCAGAACAATTATCGGAGAAGTCAGGGCTCAGTCATTATCCTTCTGAGGCTCTCGATGTCGCCCTTCCCGACGCCGTTTTCGAGAAGAAAGGCCTCGATTCTTTCGGAAAGGGTCTCTCCGGGATATTTATCCATATATTTTATGTAGTCCGTGATGTCATTCGGGGTTCTGATCACCTTCACAAGCGCGAAGTTCGAGATGAGGTAATCCCTGTACAGGTCCTCTTCGGACACCCCCAGGAGTCCGTTGACGAGAAATGCAACAACGCCTGTTCTGTCAGTTCCTATTGCGCAGTGAAAAAGAAGAGGATAGTTCTCCTCATCCCCCAGGATTTCAAAGAGCCCCGGAAGGGAGGGGATATTCAATATAAGGTAACTGCCGCCGCTCTTCATCGGATAGTGTATGTATCTTACCTCCTCCCCCGCTGCGCTTGCCGTGATGGAGCCGTACTCGTTGTTCTTCGAGTCTCTGAGATCGACTTCGGTCTTTATTCCGAGTTCTCCGACGACTGTCTTTCTGCCTTCATCCGTTATGAGGCTCTCGCCTGTCTTGTTCTCGCTCAGCCTTGCCGAACGGTAGAGCATCCCCTGCTTTATGTCATCCCTCCATCCCCCCAGGTCCCGTACATTAGTCACGCCGTCGATGTCGATGACTCTCGGGGCGTCTCCTCTAACCGTGAAGGATCCGGAGGAAGATGTGCCGTCAACCTTCCAGTAGTAGGTTTTTCCTGTGAAGAGATTCTCGAGCTCTACATAGTTTGTCTTCGTTCTGTACTCTCTGGCTGAACGGAAATCTTCACTGGTGCTCAGAAGGAATATGTACTCATCCTTCCCCTCATCCTTCCATCCGATCCGGATTCTCTCGGGCTTCGAGAGTTCCTTCTGCCCCTTTGCATAGACGGATGCCGTTTCGACAGGGGAGGAAAGATACTCTTCCAAGAGGGGCTGATGAATGTCATAGATAACGTTCGTCGTCGTACACGAGACGAAAAGAACAATAACCGACAAAAGCAGGACGATGAATCTTCTCATTGTTAAATCCTAACACATATAGCAGATGATATGTGGAGGAAAACTCACAGTCGGGGATTATCAACGGTCACGAAGGAATGTAACAAGAGACGAAACTGTTGTTACCGGGTTGCTTATGCGGGAAACAATCTCGATTTTCTCTTTCTCGAGTTCCCTTATGCGCTTTTGAGACCTTTCAACAGCCTTTTCGAGATCAGGAAGAAGAAAGTCGAAATAATCCCTGTTCTTCTCATACTTCTCGATCCGCCCAGTTGATCTCAAATGATGGATGACATCACTGCAGTCTCTCAAAGCTGCCGTCTGGGAACAGAAATGAAGGAGAAACCACAATTCGAAGGAAGGATTGGAAAAAGCAATACGGAGATTGTCTTCCGCAGCCTTTCTCCTTGCCTTATTCAGCATCTCCTCGGTATTTTCATCGCGGTCGAAGACACACCAGATGACGTCCCCGTTCCTCGGATCATACTCATTGAATCCGATTGTTGATACAGCTTTCTGCACAAGTTTATCATCTGCCTTGTATTTGGATGGTATCGGTATGATGTCGATAAGACTG
>CAVFZO010000144.1:0-2174 GCA_963626925.1 Clostridium sp. AM49-4BH | reverse complement strand
TCATCATGCTGTAATTTTTGTTGAAGAGAGGGAAAAAGATGAAGAAGATATTTTTAATTCTTATGATGGTATTTCTTGCCACAATGCTCATTATCTCATGTGAATGCGACATGAACGATCTCGGTAAAAGAAAATACAAAGTCGGCGACACAGGCCCTGCGGGAGGAATCATATTCTACCTCAACCCGAACGCCAAAGCTGACAAGTGGACATATCTTGAGGTCGGAAAAAGCGATATTTCTTCCTCAACGCCGGGTCAGTATAAATTTAAATGGGGGCCGATTCTTGAAGAATGCGGAACCGGGGAGAAAATCGGAGACGGTCTGAATAACACCAAACAGCTTTCTGCTAAAGATCCCTCACACGAGGCAGCCTCTGCGGTATATGGGAAGGACCTTTATGGAAATAAATATGAAGACTGGTTCATTCCAAGCAGGGACGAGATCAAACTTCTCTATGAGAGTATCAAAAGTGGTATATTGAACCCCGAGTCTTTCAGCCCGGATTATTACTGGACAAGCTCCGAAGAGGGTGACAGCGGGGCTTGGAAAATAAGCCTTCTTGACGGCATTCCTCTTATTGAATCGCGCATCAATGCGTGCAGGATAAGACCTGTCCGCAGGTTCTAACCAACTTTAAACGCTCTCCGCCTGACGCGGGGAGCCTTTCTTAATCTCGCGCACGTATTGAAGATATACCGACGGCAGTCATTGTGTAAAAGGGAGTCAGACTCCGGCCGGAAGAAAGGGCTCTGTCCGCCGCAGCCCCGTCGTCTGTCTGCTCTAGATTTCACGGCTGTGGGCGTCGAACGAAGCCGTCAAAGCCTCGAGACCGTGGTCGCCCAGATAGAAATGGAGTGCCGCAGGTCCTCTCAAAAGATCGTAGTTCTCGGCCTTCGGGGGGTTCTTTCCGCTCTCGCACCACTGTTTGAAGTCCGCCGAGATGAACTCCTCGAGCCCCTTCTTGTATCTCACAGCGATTGCATCTGCTGAAGCATAGTGATCGTCGCCGAGGTCGGCCATGAGGAGAGACATGTTCTCCGCCTTGAATTTAACACGGCATGTGAAGTTCGAAACGACCTTCCTCTTTCCGTCCGGGCTTGTCCATACAGCTCCGCCGCAGAATTCGGTATCCCAGGGCTTGAAGCAGAAGACCTCGAGACCGCCCCACTCGCGCTTGTCTGCATCCTTGAGGAAATACTCCTCCCAGATAGAGGAGTAGATGAGGTCGAGAAAGTATATCATCGCCTTATTGAGCGGGAGACTTTCCAGCGAAGTGCGGACGGCGCTTATCGAACTGCGGTTCTCCTTACCGACACCAGACATGATGGCATAGACGAATGCATCGGCGATCTTCTTTCTTATCTCCCCTTCTCCGTCGAGGGCCTTTCGCAGCGCAACAGGGTCATTGAAAAGGCAGTCGAAGCCTTTCCTGTCGATTATGTCTGTAACCTTGTCCGAGATATCCTCACAGATCTTCGAGTAGTCTGACATCTCCTTTACCGAGAGTCCCAGATCCTGCTGCTTTTCCATGAGTGCCTTCAGCATCGCTGCCGCTTTTCTGTATTTTGTCAGATAGTCGTCCATTTTCTTCAATCCCTCGTTCCGTTATGGAACTTGTTCCAACATAAAGCGGAAATGACGAAGGTGCAAGGGAATGTAATTATAGTCCGATATGAGTGCGGAATGTTCATAATCGGTGTTCTCTGTCGGACTTTGCAGTGGCCGAAGCAGAACTGAATATGTCACAAACGGCAGTACCTTATCGGAATACCGAGGCTCTTCGCCGTTTCAATCACCTTGTAGAATGTCGGAAGGGAGAGACATATTTTCCTCTGAAATCATAAGACGTCGGTGTGCTTGAGGCTCTCCCTGTCGGGGGCCCTGTCTCCGCAGAATCTGACAGACGGCAGAAGTGAACGGACCTTGTTTATCCAGTCGGGGTGTCCTCCGATGACGACGGTGTTCTTCTTCGTCTCTTAAGGCCATGTGAAACTGCCTCTGTCCTCATTCTCCATCGCTGCATCGTCATTCCTGTTCTCGAAGATGAGCTCCCTCGTCCTCTTACGGATGATCTCCCCTATGCGGGATCTGTCATCCTCGTCTTTCTTCACTCTATGAAGTAAGACAGAGTACCACTTCCATAGGATAGCTTGCTCCCGCATGGTGGCGGGT
>CAVFZO010000143.1:0-2248 GCA_963626925.1 Clostridium sp. AM49-4BH | reverse complement strand
GGGATGTTCAAGCTCGACGGCGAGACGAAGGACCTTGTATCGAAGTGGCTCCACGCCGACAAGGGTGTGAAGCTTTCCGCCCTGCGGTCGACAGGCCTTGCGGGATACAAAATCAACAAGAGCAACGCACGCTTCCTCCTCAGGAGCCTCTCTGAGCTTGTGCACCTTGCAGGCTACAGCGGACTCTTTGTTTCCATCGACAACCTCGAGAGTATGATCAGCACATCATCCCTCAATCCCGTGAAGTATACGAAGATGCGCCGAGACGACGGCTACGAGGCTGTAAGGGAGCTCATTGATGATATCGACACATTCAGGTATTTCTTCCTTGCCTTCGGCTTTGACAGGAGTCTCTGCGACAACGAGAAGAACGGCTTCAAGAGCTACCAGGCTCTCTGGCTGAGGATTCAGAACGAGATAGTGTCGAAAAGGGTGAACCTCTATGTGGACCTGTTGGACCTCGACCGCATAAACACAACGCTATACACCCCATCGGCCATCCTCGATATGTCGGCGCGCCTCACGTCCCTCTTCTCCTCATATGACATATCGGCTGTCACGATGACTGACGAGGATGCGGAAAAACTTATGAAGGAGGCGAAGTTCGGAGGAACATCGCTTCCTCTGCTTGTCAACAGATTCACGCTGCAGCTCGACAGAAAGGAGGAAGACTGATGGATTACGAAGCAAGACATCTTATCGAAGCTCTCCGCTCCGGTGTTCCCTCAAGGCGTGTAGGGAGGTATTTCTCCTCCTCGAGAAAGGAGCTTCTGGACTCCATAAGAGCAGACCTTGGTGAAGTTGCTGAAGGAAAATCGAAGGGCCGTGTCATAATCGGCAAGTACGGGGAGGGCAAGACACACCTTCTCAATACCGTCTTCTCCCTTGCACAGGAGGGTAACTATGTCGTGTCCCTTGTCTCGATAAGTAAGGAGACACCTCCCAACAACCTCACAGGGCTCTACAAGAGAATACTCGAGAACACATATCTTCCGGGAAGCAATGAAAGCGGTATCCAAGGGATATTCGAAGGCTTTGACAAGGACGGTGAGAAGGCAAACGAGATGTATCTCTACGCCCTCAAGAAACTGCCGTCGGACAAGCTCTACTACGTACTGAAGACTCTGCTCTATTCCCAGGGCCACAGGGATGACGACGTCGATGCCATCGATGCCGATATCAGGGGATACTTCATGAATCAGTCGACACTGAAGAAGCTCTATCAGAAGTACTGTGACGAGAAGGCATCCTTCAGAGAGAAGTTCGTTCAGAAGAAGCATACCTTCGACTATTTCCTCTTCATGGCCAAGCTCTTCAGAGTCATGGGCTACAAGGGATGGGTTATCCTCTTCGATGAAGCGGAGCTTATCGGAAGAATGGCGAGAAAGAGCAGGGAGAACTCGTACCTCAATATCGACAAGTTCCTCTCCCCGACGCCGCTTCTCGAAGGTGTGTACTCCGTCTTTGCGTTCTCATCTTCATTCTCAGATGAAGTTATCGCCTCGAAGAACGAGTACTCCTCGGTCGCACTCTCGGGACGCAGCAGCGACGAGATCAAGGCCATGACGGATACACTCGACAGGATTACGAAGGGAACCGAGCTCAAGGCCCTCACTAAGGAGGAGCTTACATCTTCCGTGGAGAGCATCGTCAGCCTATATGAGAAGGCCTACGACAGAACAATCGACTCCGAGCCGGCAAAGCTTGTGGAGATAGCAAACAATGCAGGCTTCCTCCTCAGAACGAAGATCCGTGCCGTCATCGAAGCTCTGGACCAGATCTACCAGTATGGTGATATAGGGGAGGTCGGGGCTGTGAAGGTTCAGAGTGAAGATATCTCTGAAATGATCAACAGCTATTTCGACATGCCTGACGAAGAATAAGAGAGCGGCGGGCCGTGTTTTCAATGAGAAGGTACGGCTCGTTTCAATTACTGCTCTGCAGGTGCGGTTATACTGATCCGCCCTTTGTTGTAAATGCCGTCAAGCTCATGCTGATGATAATATCTATTGGATCTCGAGACTGAGTTATTCTCATACATCTCCTTCGGCGTAGATTGACGCTGCGAACGCTGTTTTCTGCTTTGCTGCAAAGCAGAACTACAGGACATTATATGCTGCAGTGGCTGCCGTCGTGATGTTCTTGCCGACGACAGAGAATATCTGCCGTTTGAATCTTACTGAGTTACATTTTGAGAAGTTCAGGAATCATTCATCTTTACGATTCATTTTCATCCTGTTTATAATTT
>CAVFZO010000142.1:0-2347 GCA_963626925.1 Clostridium sp. AM49-4BH | reverse complement strand
AATCTCAGCCATGATGCTCTGGTAATTTATTACCGAGTAGTTCACAAAAGTCTCATCACCTCATAGATCACCACCGGAATGAACGGCGAAAGGATATATGAGGCAATCTTTATGTGTGTAATATCGAGAAGATTGAGTCCTATGGCGGCAACGACGAGAGATCCGACCTGGGACATCTCGCTGATTGTCTCCTCATTGACGATGGTTGCAATCCAGCCCGAGCATAAGGTGAGAAGGGCCTCATAGAGAAAGCAGACGAGGCCGGCAAGAGCGCACCCAAGGCCTTTGCTCGTCGCCATTATGAAGACAATGAAGATGTCGATGAAGGACTTTGCAAGATATGTGTTGTACGTCCCCTGCGTTCCGCTTTCGACAGCACCGACGATGGCCATTGCGCCGACGGATACGAAGAGCGAGGCCGACACGAAGCCCTCGGCAAAGCTTTTGTCCCCGGCTCCTGTCTTCTTCTGGACAAACTCTCCGAAGCGGGTAAAATGACCGTCGAAGTCGAGTATCTCGCCGATGAGAAGGCCGATGACGACGGAGGCCGTCAGAACAAGCAGGTTGGTATCTGAAGAGAAGCCCGAGATTCCACTATAGAGCACGCAGAGTCCCAGTCCGGTCATCAATGCCTTCTTGATTCTTTCAGGTATCCCCTTCTTTATAAAGGACCCGAGGATTCCTGCAATTATTATCCCGATACCGTTGACTGCAACTCCGACAAATGTCATAAGCGACTCTCCTGGAGAATGAATACTATTACTTCTCCCTCTGTTGTAGAAGTATGAGCGTAGAAGAACCCGGAGAAAAAAGAAGGATCTCCGGGGTCTCCATTATCCGGAATTCCAGGACTGACACTCGGTCTTAATCTGCCGTCACCAGTTCTTTTCCCCGCCTGAGCTGTCCTTTCTGTCCTTCCGCTCGTTGACCATTTTGACGAACCACTCGACCATCTCCGGGTCCTGATGGGAGAAGAATGACGATGTGGCAGTGTCGAGAGCCCTGATTGCCGCCATATCCTCATCGGAGAGGGCAAAGCCGAATACATCGAGATTCTCCTTCATCCTTTCCTTGTGAACTGACTTCGGAATTACGACGATTCCTCTCTGGATGTGCCATCGCAGAATTATCTGGGCTGCAGTCTTGCCGTGCCTCTCACCGATTTTCTTGAGCGTCGCGTTTTCAAACAGGCCTTTCCTCCCCTCTCCGAAGGGCGCCCATGCCTCGAGCTGGATATGGTACTTCTCTGCCCAGGGAGCGAGGGCAAGCTGCTGATTGAGTGGATGAATTTCCATCTGATTCACCATAGGAGGAATTGATACGAAGGATGCGAACTCCACCATCCTGTCGGCGTAGTGATTCGAAATGCCGATTGCGCGGATCTTTCCTTCCCTGTACAGCTCTTCGAGAGCCCTCCAGGCACCGTACGTGTCGCCGAAAGGCTGATGAAGAAGCATGAGATCGAGGTAATCCGTGCGGAGCTTTTCCATTGACTCGAGGGTCGACCTGCGGCATTCCTCGTAACCGAAGTTTTCTATCCAGACCTTGCTTGTCAGGAATATCTCGCTGCGCTTTATTCCCGATTTCACGATTGCTGCGCCGACTTCCTCTTCATTGAAGTAGCTCTGGGCTGTATCTATTGACCTGTAGCCGCAGTCCAGGGCGTCAAGTACACACCTCTCCGCCTCATCCTTACCCACCTGATATACTCCATATCCCAAAATCGGCATCTGTACGCCATTATAAAGTGTCACGTATTCCATATCGTCCTCCTTCAGTCCAATGCGTTCACCCAGGCTTTAACATCGCCTTCAGATACGCTGCTCGCGAAGCGATGTCCCCTCGTCCATGTACCGCCTCCCGCCGCCTCTTCAAGAAGACCGGCACTGCTTCCGAGCCCCGAGGAGGCCGATGTGCAGAAAGGAATCACCATCTTTCCGGTAAAATCATTATCCTTGATGAAGTTGTTCAACGGCCATGCCGCTATTCCCCACCATATGGGGTAACCGATGAAGATGGTGTCATACTCACCCCAGTTGTCGGGAATGGTCTTAACAAGTCCCACATTTCTGAGACTCTCGTCCTCGTGTTCCCTCACCACTCTGCTCGCCGGGTCTCTCCAGTTGAGATCAGAGCTTGTGTAGCTCTCCACAGGCTCGATTCTGAACAGATCCCCGCCTGTCTCCGATGCTATATATTCCGCAACTCTCTCTGTGCTGCCGGTTGCAGAATAATAGACAACAAGGACCTTCTTGTCTCTCGTGCGGCTCTCTGCCGTTCCGCTGCACGCTACTGATGCAAGGGTAAGCATCAGCGTCATTCCTGAAAACAAAAACCTTTTCATTTT
>CAVFZO010000141.1:0-2360 GCA_963626925.1 Clostridium sp. AM49-4BH | reverse complement strand
ACCAGGAGCGCACGGGATCGAACCGTGATATGGAGAATCAAAATCTCCTGCCTTAACCATTGGGCTACGCCCCTGAGAACAGATGAACAATAGCAGAAAAGAGGACTTCAGTCTACAAAGAGTTTTTCCGTGGCGATGAAAGGCTCCCCCTTTTCCGTCCACTTCTCTCTCGAGAGAAGGAACCATACGCTTCCGCTTCCCGTAAGCGAAAGATAGTCCCCTTCCCCGAGTCTGTCTTTAAGAGTGTCATACATCGCCGTTCCCTCGATTTTTTCGAAGTCGTTGGGAAACGATGAGCGTGTTACGGGGTAGGAAATATCTCCGAGGGGACGGAAATCGAGAGGGAGGGAGTCGAGCTTTCTGTAGGCTTTTCCCGTCTCCGTTCCGCCGGGATCTGCTCTGAAGAGCGTTATGTAGCGGTACCCGGGAGGGAAAGCACGTTCTTTCATTATCTCGCCCGTTCCCTCGACGAGGGCGAACTTCAGGCGTGATGTGAAAAACGGGACGTCTGCTCCGACAGCGAACGAAAGAAGTGTCATCTCACTCTCTGTGAGCGCGCCGTAGTGTGAGTTGAGGAGTCTCAGCACTGCCGAGGCATCACTGCTGCCTCCTCCCATTCCGGCTTTTACGGGAATATTCTTTTTTATCTTTATGACAGTACCGAACTCCAGTCCCGTCTTCTCCCTGTAGAGTCTCACGGCCTTCGCCATAAGGTCCTCGCCCTCTCTCAGATAACTTCCGTTTCCCTCGATTTCCGTTCCTTCGCCGTCTTTTATCTCGAGAGTTATCTCGTCATGAAAGGGGACGAGAAGAAAATATGACGAGAGCGTATGATAGCCGTCCTCTCTTTTTCCCGTTATCTTCAGTCCTATGTTGACCTTTGCGTAAGCCTCTGTCCTGTACACCATGGCGACAGTGTAGTCTAAAGACGGCTTTTTGAATATTCTTATCCCATGAGTCAGCTCAAAGCTCTTATCCTCGACAAGGACGGAACATTATTCCCGTACTCCCTCTGGGCCGGGCCTATGAGGAGGGCCCTGTCCGAGAACCTTCCCGTCGGCAGAAGAAGCAACAGGGACGAGATAGTCGCCTCTTTCCTCTCCGTGCTCGCCGTCAGAGACGGGAAAATCGGAAGCGGGAGCCTCCTCTTCGACAGAAAGAAGAGGATAAGGGGCGCCGTAAAGCTCATTGCACTGACACTCAAATACCACCTCAATCCATACAGGGCTCTCAGGGGTTTTCTGACCCTCCGCGACAGATACTTCTACGGCTTTGAAGAGGAGCTGAGCAAGTATGATCTGACAGATGTAAGAAATACACTTCTGAATCTTGAGAAGAAGGGAATAATACTTGCGCTCTTTTCAAACGACTGCCCCGCCTCCGTGAAGATAGTGACCGGCGCGCTCTCCCCCGTATCTTTCAGCTACTATGTCGACTCATCCTCCCGCATAAGAAAACCCAATCCGTACGCAGTCAGGGTCTTTGCCGAAATCAACGGTATCAGATGCGATGAAATTGCCTTTCTTTCCGATACGAGCGAGGATTTGATAATGGCACGCAGGGCCGGATGCGGAAAGGTGATTGCAATCGAAGGGACGATGAAGAGGGATGACCTCGAGAGCTATGCCGACGCCGTCATATCAGAAATCGGTGAGATAGAAGATTTCTTCGTCAATGATTGACTGCCCTCGTCTGACAGCCGCACTTAGGGCAGAACACCGCGCCGTCGGTTATATGAAAGCCGCAGCGCGGGCAGTCATATTCGGGAATAATCTCCTCTGTCTCTTCACCTGCGGCTTTCTCACCCTCTTTTTCCTTTTCTTTCTCTCTCTCTTCTTCCTGGAGTCTCTTTTTGAGTCTCATTGCATCTTCGTGCGTCATATTGACGATCACCGCCCCCTCTCTGCTGAAGAGGTAGCGTCTCTTGAGATAGTAGACACAGACGAGAACGGAGAAGATGATTCCGAGTAAGGCGGAAATGGTATATGTATAGAGTGAGTTCTGAAGTGAAAGCACCAGGGCCCAGACGTTGTCCGCCGCCTTCACGGCCATGAGGGCGATGAGCGTGAACAGAGAGAAACGCTTCAGGTGTAAAAGGCCGCGGAAAGTACAGAAGATGAGCGCGAGAACGATGACACTCTCGACAAGCGAAACGATGTTGAAGAGAGTCATTCCTTCGGCAACAGTGTTCTTTACTGCCGTCAGAAGCGAGTAGATGCCGAGAAAGGAATTGAGCGGCATTATGACAGAGATGAACAAGCGGTGAAATCTGAGCTGTACCTTTTCCATATATATCAATATAACTGATTAGCGGGCCTGAGGGAAGAAAGAGGGCCTCCTTCCGGAGACCCCGTTCCCTT
>CAVFZO010000140.1:0-2372 GCA_963626925.1 Clostridium sp. AM49-4BH | reverse complement strand
GGGAAGGATTGATTGAACGTACTATTCCCGACAAGCCATCTAGCAGAAGCCAAAAATACAGAAAATGCAGATAGCCCTCAATGAAGCCGGACCAGCCTCCGACTCTGCCGCGTTTGTCGTCCTTATGCAGGAGATTATCCGCGACACATTGGCAGAATTGAATTTCTGAAGCAACCTGCTTCAGTTTTTGTGGCTTTCGAACTTCTTCAACATGCTGTTGGGGTTTTATTCCATCCTGATGGTGAGGAAATACAGGGAATGGAGACATCCCGGCTTTATGCTCGTCTGTCTTTACGATAATATGAAACCATGACAAGAGAAAAGTTCACCGAGAGTCTCCTTTCGTCGGGATTCTCAGAGTGCCCGGGCGGAGAGGGCTGCACCCTATATGAGAGAGACGGCAGCTACATATTCGCCTTCCCGTCCCATATTGCATCATCGCTCTACGATGCCGAATGGCACTCCTCCTATGAGGATATACGGCTTACGCGTTCAAGAAGAGGATGGTTAGAGATAGAGAAAACGGACGGCTCCTCCATCGTCCTCACTTCCGATGATGATATCGAGATAGGGTGCATGGGATAGCCTGTACACAATAAGTTTTATCAACTATCGAAGACATTCATGATTCAAAAGCGTTGATTTTCTCAGGCATGTCGGCTTGTGACTGCTGTGAAAACCCCGGGTTGAGTATGAATGCAGGTGCCTTCTCATGAAAAAACCTACACTCCGGCTGATAGTTATGGAAATGAAAAGGCAATCAGTTGTAGACTGTAGTGACAAAAGGTTGTCACGGTGAAAGTTTTCTATTTCTTTTTCAACCTCCTGTGGAGTGCGCTCTTCTACATTCCGCTTCCGGGAGGAAACAGGCTCGGTATTCCGCTTCTCGTTCTGATTCTCATTCCGCTCGGAATCTTCTATACGGTATATCTCAAGGGTGTCCAGTTCAGACACTTCCCGCTTATGATCAAACTGACCCTCGAAAAGAAGGGCGCCGAGAGCGGAGCGCTCTCCGGCTTTCAGGCTCTTCTCGTCTCGACGGCCACAAGGGTGGGAATGGGCAACCTCGTCGGCGTTGTTGCCGCAGTATCTGCAGGGGGGCCGGGGGCTGTCTTCTGGATGTGGCTGAGTGCGCTCCTCGGGGGAGCGACGGCATTCGTCGAGGGAACTCTCGCTCAGAAGTTCAAGACGGAGGACAAGCTCTACGGCGGCTGGAAGGGAGGCCCGGCATACTACCTCGACTATCTCTTCAGGGGAAAGAAGAGAAAGAGCATCCTTGCTGTCCTCTTCGCACTGTCGGGGCTTCTTTGCTGGTGCGGTATCAGTCAGGTAATCGGAAACTCCGTCTCCTCTGCACTCTACAATGCATTCGATATAGACCCGCTTGTTTCGACAGTTGTACTTGTCGCACTTTCGGCAGTCATAGTCCTCAGGAAAAACACGACAGTGAAGGCTGTTGACGTCATCGTCCCTGTCATGGCTGTCCTCTATTTCTGTCTGACACTCTTCATCATTGCAAGGAATATCACTCTTATCCCGTCAGTCATCGCCTCCATATTCCGCGAGGCATTCAATGTAAGAAGTGCCGTTGCCGGAGGCCTCGGGGCTGTTCTCATGAACGGAGTCAAGCGCGGTCTCTTCAGTAATGAAGCGGGCTCGGGAAGCGCCCCGTGTGCAGCAGCCGCGGCGTCTGTTGAAAACCCGGTCAACGCAGGACTTCTGCAGGCCCTCGGAGTCTTCATCGACACAATCATCATCTGCTCGTGTACGGCATTCATCATGCTCCTCTCTCCGTCCGCAGTCATAGAAGGAAAGACGGGGATGGACCTCCTGCAGAGTGCGATGGTCTATCATATGGGACAGGCGGGGAGCATCCTCATCGCCGTCACGCTCTTTCTATTCTCTTTCTCGACATTCATCGGCGTTCTCTTTTATGCGCGCTCGAATGTCAGCTACGTCTTCGGGGATAACTGGACGAGTCAGACCATCTACAAGATACTCGCCCTCGTCATGCTCTTCATCGGAGGACTTGCGGAGTATACCTTTGTATGGGATCTCGGAGACTTCGGTATTGCACTGATGACGATTTTCAATCTCATTGCACTCCTTCCTCTGAGCCGTATGGTGAAGGAGATGCTTTCTTCTTATGACAGCGACCTCAGAAGAAGGAAAATCAAGTAGAACATCACCTGATATGAACATTCCGTTGTTAACCTCTTACCGCTTTTTCGGTAAGAGGTGTATGTCCGTGGAATTATATTTCGTCATATCAAAGTTGGGATATGGGTTCATTTATATTCTTCAGTGGTGAGTTTTTGGATGATGATTCTTTCTCAAATGATGCTACAGCTCGTTGCCTAGCTTCTTCATCT
>CAVFZO010000139.1:0-2501 GCA_963626925.1 Clostridium sp. AM49-4BH | reverse complement strand
AAAAAATCGGAAAAAGTTGCAAGCGGCTGTTCGTACATGCTGGCTGCCGGATATATCACAGTGCTTCCGGAACTTCGTAAACAGGGCCTTCCGACTTTTCGAAAATCCCTCTCTGAATTTATGTCAAATACTCTTTTTCTGTGCTATCGTAGGTTCAGGAGAAAAAAATGGAAATCAACAGATACATCGATCACACACTGCTTGCAGCAGATGCAACGAAGGACAGAATAATAAAGCTGTGCAATGAGGCGAAGGAGTATAAGTTCGCTTCTGTATGTGTCAACTCATGCTGGGTTAAACTCTGCGCAGAGCTTCTCAAAGACAGCGGCGTAGAGGTATGCACTGTCGTGGGTTTTCCGCTCGGGGCCATGGTGACGAAGGCAAAGGCATATGAGGCTGAATGTGCTGTCTCGGACGGCGCCGACGAAGTCGATATGGTAATCAATATAGGGGACCTGAAGGACGGTGACTACAAGGCTGTCGAAGACGATATCAGAGCTGTCAGGAAGGCATGCGGCGATAAACTTCTGAAGGTCATCATCGAGTGCTGTCTTCTCTCCGACGAGGAAAAGGTGAAGGCATGCGAGCTCAGCGAGGCTGCAGGTGCAGACTACGTCAAGACATCCACGGGCTTCTCGAAGGGCGGAGCAACAGAAGAGGACGTCGCTCTTATGAGACGCACTGTCGGCGAAAGACTCGGCGTCAAGGCTGCAGGCGGAATAAGGGACAGGGCGACAGCTGAGAAGATGATCGAGAACGGTGCCTCGAGGCTCGGCTGCTCTGCGGGAATCGCAATCGTAAAGGGCTAGGAGATGCCGAATACAGAATCATCACAGTCGAGTGCCGATTTTCTCAAATCCCTCGGCTTTCCGACGCTGACTGTCCATGACACTTTCCAGCATTTCGACTTCACGCTTCCGGGGCGCAGGGTGCTTCTTATCGGGCCCATGGGCTCGGGTAAGACGGAGTATGCTGCACGTGTATGGAGGGACGCGCTTGTTGCGAGAAGCAAGGGAGAGAGCGTCGCTGCTTCCACGAGCACGGGGCTCCGCGACAGGAGGAACGTCTTCTTTATCCGTACGGTCATAGACGGCGCAAGATTCACCGACTATCCCGAGGACGCACTTGCATACCGCTCGGGGTATGTCAGGTGCGGCGAGAATATTGCCAGGGTGCGTGACAGCTTCGACTTCGAACAGGTTCTGAGGGACAATCCGACGGTGGGGACGTTCATCATAGACGAAGCGTCGTTCTTCGACGAGAGACTTGCATATGTAGCACGTAACTATGCGGTATCTGAAGGATGCATGTTCGTCTTCCCGACGCTTGTTCTCAATTTCAGACGGGAGTTCTTCAATTCGACAGCGCGCCTCATGCTCGATATCGCAACGGATGTACTGCCGCTTACGGCGTACTGCGAGGAGAGGAGCTGCCTCTCCTCCGCCTTCTATACCTACAGATATTATCTCGTCGACGGAAAGGAGTGCCCGGCACTCTACTTCGACCCCCTCATCGTCGTCGGAGGCGACAGGGTGAAGGAGGGCGGTGTGGAGCCCAACTATGCCGCCCGCTGCGACAGGCATCACTACCTTCCGGGTAAGGAGTACACATTCTTCACCCTCAAGCCCCTCGGACTCGATGCCGGCAAGGGTGATACCACAGCCCTTGTAAAAGAGCTCGGCGCTCTCAAGAACGACATACGGTCCTCGCTTCTCTACGAGTCGCTTTACCGCCGTTACAAGGAGGATCCGGACGGGGAGACATACCTCAATTCGATTCTTCCCGTACATATTGCCGAGAAGGCCCTTGCATACCTTTTCAGCGAACAGAACCTCATCAGCGAGATACTCCTGAGGCGTATCGTGGATGAGCTCGAACTCGACAAGGAATATCTTGAGAAGACCCTCAGGGAGAACAGGCGTCCTGTCTCCTTCGAAGAGCAGTACCTTCTCTAGGAGGAGAAGAACAATGGACAGAGAGACAGAAACTCTGAAAGAAACCATGACAGCATCCACGGAAGTTTATTCGGGACGTCTGCTTCATGTTTACAAGGATGATATTATCCTTCCCAACGGCAGGAAGAGCACACGCGAGCTCATACGTCACAACGGCGCAGTCGCAGTCGTTCCTCTTCTCGATAACGGTTCTGTCATTGCCGAACATCAGTTCCGCTATCCCTTCGACAAGGTTATAGTCGAGATCCCCGCAGGTAAGCTCGATTCACCCGACGAGGACCACCTCGAAGCCGCAAAGCGTGAGCTGAGGGAGGAGACGGGCTATGAGGCCGACGAATGGACTGAGATCGGAGAGCTCTATCCTTCGGTTGCTTATACGACGGAGATTATCTGGCTCTATCTTGCGCGGGGCCTCAGAAAAGGAGAGAGGCACCTCGACGAAGACGAGTTTCTCAACGTCGTCGAAATCCCGCTTTCCGAGTTCGTCGACATGGTCATGAGGGGCGAAGTGGGGGACGCAAAGACCCAGACAGCCATACTCAAGGC
>CAVFZO010000138.1:0-2528 GCA_963626925.1 Clostridium sp. AM49-4BH | reverse complement strand
AAGTTGATGAACGGGGATGGAACATATAGAATCGGACGTATGGTTTTATCTGTTGTTACGCAAATGCTGGACTTCGTGATGATTACGGTCATCATACTCAATCTCTCACTCAGAAAATACAAGGACGCACAGAAGAAGAGATTCTCGCTCGTCTTGCTTGCCCTCCTCTTTCTCGTCTTCTACTTCCTTCTCATCGTTATAGACAAGGTGGAGGCACTGCCGTCCTGGCTTGAATGGGTTGCATGCGGCCTATTCCTCCTTTCCGTGATACTCCTGAGGAAGAAGGTATGGCCCTGGAGAAGGAAATGCGTAAAGTGCAAAAAGAAGATGAGCTGGGATGCCGTCTTCGGAAGGGACGACAATCTCTGCGATGACTGCTACTACCTTCTTCACCCGGAGGAGAAGGAGAGAAAGGAAGAAGAGGAGAAAAAGAAGAGCCCGACATACCTTGAGGACAAGTTCAACGAGGAGTGCATGAAGGCCGATAAGGTTGATGATATAGCATGGGATGAATGGGAGCCGACCGAGAGGTGCGTGCTTACGTACGTCATCGACGGCGACGATATTCTCCTCATCCTCAAGAAGAGGGGAATGGGAGACGGTTATTACAACGGCCCGGGCGGTCACATCGAACTCGAGGAGACCAAGACGGAGGCTGCCGTAAGGGAGACAAAGGAGGAGACGGGACTCGACGTAAGCGATCTCGAGGAGAGGGGAACGCTCTACTTCCAGTTCAAGGACGGCACGAGGATGATCGGCTACGTATTCGTAACTCATACGTACTCCGGCACACTCATCGACGAATGTGACGAGACAAAGCCTTTCTGGGCAAAAATCAGCACACTCGACTACTCCAACATGTGGGAGGACGACAGACTGTGGTTCCCGCTCCTGATTGACGGAAAGAAGTTCAACGGCTACTTCATCTTCGACGACAGAAAGCTCATCGACAGCAAAGTGGAGGAAATCGAAGAGCCGGAGACGGATGACGATGACGAATGAGGCCCTCGGGCTCTGGAACATAGGGGAAGGAAGGTTTCACAGACGCCTCTCCCCGGAAGCGGGAAAGAGAATAATCCGCACAGCTTATAAAAGGGGAATAAGAACCTTCGACTCGGCCTATTCCTACCTCGACGCCGACACCATCCTCTGCTCTGCGATGAAGGAACTCGGGGCAGAAAGGACCGAGTGGCATATAATCGAAAAGATAGCAGCCGTTCCCTCATTCGAGAAGAAGGCCGATACGGCCCTCAAAAGGCTTCACACATCCTACTTCGACGCTCTTCTCATACACTGGCCTTCTGAGCAGACAAACTTATTCAAAACATTGAAAACCCTCGAAAGAATGAGAAACGACGGCAGGGCACTCGAGACAGGTGTCAGCAACTTTCCTCTTGATCTGTTGAGAAAGACAGCATCCGACTTCGAGATAACATATCATGAGAGGCCTCTCTCCCTTGTATGGAACAGAGACTATGAAGAGGAGAAGAAGCTCGGGCTGCGCACCCTTGCCTACGCCCCGCTCGGCATGGGAATCCTCACAGCCCCGAAGCCCATGCTTGACTCCTTTGTCTTCTCATCATCCCCTCTTATCGCGGACCTCTACGTTCTCCTTGATAGAATAGCGGAAGAAAGAAATGCCACCCGGACAGATATCGCCCTGAGCTGGGTATATGAAGAAAATCCGTTCCTTGTGATACGGGGTGTCTCCGAACCCAGCCAGCTCGGATGGAAAAGAATAGAGCTTACCGAAGAGGAAAACGAAAGACTTACAGAGATAGCCGGAAGAATAACGGCACTGACAGAAAGCGACAACATCTTCAGTCATAACTGGAAGGGAGAGAGACGTGAAGAGACTTAAGAGAGCAGCATCAGCCGAAATAACAGTGAAGCGCTCCCGCTTCATAGCAGAAGCCTTTCCCGTCACCTCACTCGAAGAAGTCAGAGAGAGGGTGAACGAAACAAGAAGAAGATACAGCGACGCCACACACGTCGTGCACGCAGCCGTCGTCGGAAAGAGCGGCACCCTTTACTCCTCTTCAGACGACAGAGAGCCGAAGAACACGGCAGGACGCCCCGCCCTCGAGGTTCTGAAGGGAAGCGGAATCACCAACATATGCATATGTATAATAAGGTACTTCGGAGGAACGCTCCTCGGCACCGGAGGCCTCGTCAAAGCCTACGGCGACAGCGTCAAGGAGGTATTAAAAACAGTCGAAACAGAGGAACTTGTAGACTATGCTCCCTTCACCATCACGCTCCAGTACGATCTCTACACCCCCATAAAGGCGGTCATCGAAAAATACAGATGTACATCCCTCAGCGAGGAATTCGACACAGCCGTCAGAATAAAAGGCGCCCTCCCCGCCCCTGATATCGAGGGATTCCGCAAAGAAATAGGAGATTGGGGACAAGGCCGTATTCAGCTTGACATTGGAGGGGCAATTTCCTAAAATCCGTCTTGTATCTTATCTGGAAGGATGTCCGAGAGGTCGATGGTAGCTGCCTTGAAAGCAGCCGTGGGGCAA
>CAVFZO010000137.1:0-2580 GCA_963626925.1 Clostridium sp. AM49-4BH | reverse complement strand
ATCTCGGCAATTGAATTACCGAGAATTCCCGCTTATCTTCTTAAAAGCATATACAGAGCGATTATAGAGCGATGCGGGGAATGAGAAAAAGGAAGTAGAGGAGGGGAAGACTTCTGAAGCCGAGTGCCCGCCCTGCTGCTCTGTACGGGATTACTGTCAGAACTATGCCTGAAAGAAGAGTCATCAGCGTAACGGGGAGTGAGGCGCGGCTCTCTGTGAAGGAGAGTTTCGGAGTGCGGATCATATGGATGACGAGGGTCTGGGTCCGTATCGGCTCTGCAAACCAGCCAGCCTGAAAGAGAGCGATGGGCCGAGGAACTCGAGTATCTCCTCCTCTGTCTTCCCTGCAGCCTCCTTTATCGAGAGGCTTCCGTCATACTCTATCTTTTCTTTCCGAGTTTTATCATAAGAGGGGAAAGGGCGGCTCAAGGAGAGTATACCGCCCCTCCCCGGAAGGCCCGGGTGGGTCCTTGTTTTCTACCTCCTCTTACATCGCTATGTTTAACCGCAGTGCGGAGTACCACCCATCAAAAGATGCGGAGGAAGTTCAGGTTTCTTATGTTATTCATCCTCAACGGGAGCCTCTTTCTTCTGTTTCTTCAAATGTATGTAATAGAGCAAAGACGCAAGAAGCGTAAAAAGTGCGGCATATGCTGTCGACAGCCCTATTCTGAAAAGCCCGGGTTCTGGTTGTCTGCTCTCGTAGTAAGCATATGGAATTTTTACAAGAAAGATTGCCATAAGGCCCTGGAGCATTACGAATCTTGTCTTTCCGAGACCGTTGAAATAGCCTGTGAGGCAGTATGCAACCGAGAGGACGAAACACTCGATTGAAGTCGCCTTCAAGAACTCCGCCGCGTTATGGATTACTGCATTCCGCTCCTCGGCACTCTTATTGATGAATATCGAAGAGAGGGCCCCTCCGTGGAAACAGACCGTGTATGCGATAATTCCTCCGAGAACGGCTGCCGTCGCCATTCCCGCCCACATGGCTTTCTCTCCGCGCCCGTATTTTCCCGCTCCTGCATTCTGTGCTGTGAATGCAGATATAGACTGCATGTATGCTGTCGGGATAAGGAGGATGAAGATAACAAGCTTCTCGGCTATTCCCACTCCTGCGGATGCCGTTACGCCGAGGGTGTTGACGAGTCCAATTATTATGAGGTATGAGAGTTCGTTGCACATATCCTGGAGTGCAATCGGTGCGCCGAGCCTGATGACACTCTTTGCTGTGTCCTTTTTATAGTCGAGGTGACGGTCTGTAAAGTGGAAGGGCAGCCCCTTCTTCTTTATCAGACAATATGAAAGCACCACACTCAGCGCCTGTGCCGCCACAGTCGCAGCTGCGGCGCCGGAAGCTCCCAGCTTGAAGATCTTGATTAATGTAACGTCCCCCACGATGTTGATTACAGAGGCAATCGACACAAAGATAAGTGGAGACTTCGAGTCCCCGAGTCCTCTGAAGACTGCGCTCAAAAGATTGTAGGCGACGATACATAGACTTCCTCCACCGCATATTCTTATATAACTGACTGTTTCTTTGAAAGCCTCTTCGGGTGCATTCATTATGTGTGCAATCGGCTTGGCCGATGCGACCATTATTATGCTCAAGGCTATCCCGAGAACCCCGAAGACCTTTATGCTCGTTCCGACGGCTGATGCGGCACCTTCATCATCCTTCTGTCCGATGCATTTCCCAAGAAGAACAGTCGTTCCCATTGAAAGGCCGGTCACCATCCCCGTGACGATCTGCATGGTCTGGCTCCCTGTCGATACTGCCGATATGTCGGCTGTAGTTCCGAATTTTCCGACAGCCCAGAGGTCTACGGCTCCGTAGAGCGCCTGAAGAATAAGGGCAAGGAGTACGGGAAGTGCAAATTTAAGGAGGGACGGCAGGACAGCTCCCTCTAAAAAGGTGTTCTTTCTCTTTGACATATCAGATCAGGCTCCGTCTATTTCTTCGAAATTGATCTGGGAGATGGTATCGAGCATCCTGCAGAATTTATCTATCTCCTCATCAGTGAAGGCCTCTTTTATGCGTTTGATTGCCTCGCTGTCCTGACGGCGGAATACCTTGTACTGGGGAATCGCCTCCTCGTTGACGGTAAGGTTGTTCTTCCTCCTGTCATCCGGATCGGGTGTCTTTGTGATGAGACCCTGCTTTATGAGTTCATTGAGCTTCAGTGTTACTCCTGGCTTTGAGACATTGAGGAGCTCTGCGAGCTTCGAGGCTGTGCATGTACCGTTCATTGTATAAATCAATTCGATGTACAAAAGACTGTTGTAGGTTATGTTCTCGTCTACAAACTGTTTGTTCATCAGCTTCAAGTCACAGAGGGCGGAACTGTAATAGAATCTGTCCAATGCTTTTCTGAGATCCATATTCATCTCCTGTTTGTTAATCTAATATAATTATTATAACTTAACTAATAAGAGTCAACAGCCTCCTTTAATTCAGAAAAAAACGCGGATGAGGAGAGAGTCTCCAGCCTTATTTGGTGCTGGATTTTCTTGAGTCTCTTCTTTCTTTCCTGAATGTTTAGGAAAAAAAGCGGGAATCCTCGGTAATTCAATTACCGA
>CAVFZO010000136.1:0-2640 GCA_963626925.1 Clostridium sp. AM49-4BH | reverse complement strand
GCTGATGCTTCGGTACTCTCCGATAGTCTCTACTTCCTCCGCGAAGCTGTGGAATTCGAGATTGAAAAAAAGAAGACGACAGTGCACATAGCATACGAACGTATCTTCAGTTTCGCCTCCTCTCTCGAACGCAATTACAATGTTGATAAAAATGATACGGCGAGGCTGCTCTTCTCACCCCTTTTTCCGTCAATTGAACTGAGCAACGACGAACTCGCGCTCCTTGAATTCACCGACGATGAATACGCCGCAGATGCAGTCAGGATACAGACTCTGATAAAGACGGCCGCCGTAAACGGGGATGTGAAGAATGCGAAGAAAACCTTCCATTCCCTTCAGAAAAAGGGCTTTTTCACTACAGTCGACGGGAAGACCTCCCTTGTATATGATTTCCCATCCTCGATTCCCCCCTCGGATGAGGGAAACGACGGCGAGTGGTATGTTGACGACGACTTCAATCTCGGATACGGAACACATCCGGAAAGGAAAAGTCTATTCGACTTACTTATCGAATCATTCAAGAAAGACGAAGAAGATTACCAGACCAACTGGTGGAATGAGATAGAAAAGGAGAACGAAAGACTGACAGCACTCTTTGCCGACGACCTGGCCAATCTGAAAGAGACAACAAGAGGCTATTATCTCAGCGATATATGGTGGTTCCTCGATTCATATTTCTACTACGAGACCATCGAGTCGATTCATGAAGCGGCAAAGAATATCGTGGACTTCTTCAGATACTACATCTGCCGCGGTCACGGTCACTCCGAATACCTCGTGAAGAGAATGGCATCGGCAGTCAGAAGGTTTTACTCTGTCATGTACAGAAACGGAGAAGTCAGTGAAGAGGAATACCTCCGCGTCATCTCCGACATAAAGGACAACATAGCCTGGCTCCTTGAAGCCAGTACGGACTATGAAGCAAGAATAAGATACTTCTCCTGATCTGAACGTTCCTTCATCCGTCACCTGTCAACAATTGCCCTGCTGCACAGTATTACCATCATAATGCAGCACATTATAGTGCTACAGTCATCTCTTTGCCTTTTACTTCATTAGAGCTTCACTGTAAACTTCACTACAACTTCACTACGAAAGTGAAGTAAATGAAGTAAAGCTACTCATTGAATTCGGACTTTTCTATTATGTCCGGATTGGTCTTGTAAAGGGCAGGCTTTCTGTGACCGATTTCATTCAGATATCCCTTATCAACAAGTGGTTTAAGAATATTCTTTCTG
The DNA here is from genome assembly GCA_963626925.1 of Clostridium sp. AM49-4BH. GTDB lineage: Bacteria > Spirochaetota > Spirochaetia > Sphaerochaetales > Sphaerochaetaceae > Ornithospirochaeta. Next base: position 1,402 of record CAVFZO010000136.1, on the reverse strand, counting down.
AAATAGCTCGAAGCCTTCACTCCTATATAATCTGCTATTTCAGATGCATTTCTGGCACCGTAATAGCAGAGCGTGAGAATCTCGGCAGCATACTTCGATTCCGGTGCAATCGAGACAAATTCAATATCAGGAAGCATGGAGATGGTTTCAACGCCGTCGTCGTAAGTCAAGTCGGGGAGAACCAGCTTGAAGTGGTCGGATGCGGCACATATGAAGGGTTTATGCCTTCTGTCTGCCGTTCTGTATGCCTCGGTTATCTTTTCAAATCCCGTACCTTCTGCTTCCATCATTCTGCATTTCACAAGAATACCGGAGATGACGGTATTGCGTCTTTTTGAAACAAAGCCGGTCAGGTCATATGTCTTTATAACCTTCCCCACCTGGTAAAGGTTTCCGGGGCTGGAGATCTCCAGCCTGTCACGGAACATATCGACCTGCATCTGAGAACCGTCGATATAATAATCCCTGTGAGCCACCGCATTGATGATTCCCTCCGCCAGAGCACGCTCCGGATAAGCATCAACTGCATCATGTCCGAAATCCTTCTTTATTATCGAATGGTTCATTCTGAGACGGACGAAATCAAGCATGAATGCGATTGAGTCCAGAATATTACCTCTGAATTCGGAGGATGAAATAATCCTGTTGCCCCCTCTTGTAAAACCGGTAAAAACAGAACACTTGACGAGAGTCTTCTCGTCATTGTATTCATCTCTGAAGAAGACGGCGCCGTTCCTGAGTTTTTTCGCGTCATCGAAAAAATGACATGACTGGAGCACCTTATCCGTCAGTGTCCTCCCTCCGTTGTTCTCACTGTAAACTTTGAAGAGCTTTCTGAAATCATCACGGTTGTAATCAATATCGGAAACAAGCATGTCGTATTGGACCTGCTTGCTTTTTGTTGCCATATCGATGACCTCTTCGACTGTGGCACCGTTAGTGAAGCCCTCTCTTCTCATATATATGCCGAGAAGACCTTTGTATTTCAGAAAAACCGGCTTCAGTGCGGATTCCATAATCTCAATCTTCAGGACGAACAACTCCTTCCCGTTATTCTCATACGGAAGGAATGAAATCTTCAGAGGCGGAACGGGAACAATGTGCTGATTGACCTGATTATTGAAGTAGTTGCGTTCGTTATCGACTTCTTTCCTGTCAAACCCGATAAGTTTGTTGGTCTTGTCCTCGACACCGATATATAAGAACCCGCCTTCCGCATTTGCAAATCCGGAAACTGTTTTCAGCCATCCCTGTATATCATCACGGTCCAGTCTGGCCTTAGTCTCTATATTGAAAGATTCAATCAAATTAATCCTTTCTATCTCATCCAACAGCATCTAAAACCTCTGTTAGCAACGGGATAAAATAACCATTTTACAACGGGATAAAACAACCAATTTCC
>CAVFZO010000135.1:0-2942 GCA_963626925.1 Clostridium sp. AM49-4BH | reverse complement strand
TGAAATTTATAGGTAAGGAGAAGGAGGGAGAGAGGTTCCTCTCCGCTCTGAATGCTCTCAAAAGCAGCGCCGAAGAGAACGGCTTCTCACTATCTTCTCTCGAGAACTGGGTTACCGGCAGCCTCGATTTTCTCCAGGAGGAGAAGGAGGAAGGGTATTATACCTCTCTCTTTTCTTCGCTCGTGTGGCTTATCAGGAATCCTCACTCCGGTCTCTACATAAGGGAAATTCCCGTTCCCGTTCATACGAAGTTCATCGAGGAGAACGCAAAGGTTATTCTTTCCCTCTGTGTCTCTCTTGCCGGGATGGAGGCTTCCTCCTCATTCGAAGAGACCTTCGGTTTAAGACAGAAGGAAGCCCTCATAAGATACAGGATGAAGAACGGTAGAGAGGAGACAGGACTCAGAAGGTCCGACTTCGAGAATCTCGGAAGAAGCGGGGAGACAGACGGCGTGAGACGCATATTTGTCGTCGAGAACGAAATCGTATACCTTACGTTTCCCCTCGATAACGATATGATGTGCGTCTTCGGAGGAGGATTTGCAGTCTCGAATCTCTCTTCCGCCGCCTGGCTCGGAGAGAAGGATCTCTACTACTTCGGCGACGAGGATGAACACGGCTTCGAAATACTTGCTCTCTTCAGATCGTACTTTCCATCTGTGAAATCTTTCCTTATGGACAGAGAAACCTACCTTGACCATATCCGCTATGCCGTAAGGGGAAGAAAGGCGGCATCCCTCTACGACTCTCTTCTGACCGGGGAGGAACTGAAAACTCTCACCATGCTGAGAGATAATCCCGAGAAAAGCCGCCTCGAGCAGGAGAGAATCAGCATCGCTTATATAAAGAGCCGTCTCTGAGTCAGAGCTTCTTTTTCTTCTTGTTCCTCTCGAGATGGATGAAGAAGAATACGTTGAGAAGAATTCCGACGACGGTTGCCACCGGGGCCGAAAGTCCTATCGCCGTAAGGCTTGCATCCGGCTGTATGCTCATTACCCAGGCAAGGGGAAGGCGCACGAGAAGAGTCTGCACAAGGCCCTGTATCATAACCCAGAGTGTGTGGTTGCTGCCGTTGAAATAGCCTACCATGCTGAAGAGAACGGCTGTTACAATCGTCTCGGGTGCAAAACCCCTGAGGTAGTCGAAGCCGCGTGCAATGACTGTCTCGTCCGTCGTGAAGAAGGCTGTGAGAACGTCACCCTTGAAGAGAACGAGAACGAAGACGAGAACGCCGATCACGACACCTGTGGCCATTCCCGTGAACATCGATTTTCTGGCTCTCTCCTCGTTTCCCGCACCGATGTTCTGTGACACAAACGATGCCATCGACTGCATCAGGGCGCTCGGAACAAGCATTGCGAAGTTGACTATCTTGCATGCAACACCATAGCCCGAGGAGGCTGCAAGTCCCAGCCTGTTGACGAAAGCGCAGAGTGCGAGGAACGACATCTGCGTCAGCGCCTCCTGGAGTGCCAGCGGCAGTCCTATTTTCATCGAGAGACCGGCTTCCCTGTTCAGTCTGAAGTCCTTCTTCGTGATTCGGAAAGGAAGACCGCGCTTCTTTAAAAGCACAAGCGCGAAGACCACGCTGAGTGCCTGTGCAAATACAGTTGCAAGGGCGGCGCCTGCAGTATCGAGATGGAAGACTGCGACAAGAAGAAGGTCCCCTATAATGTTGACGACGCATGCGACGGCAACGAAGAGAAGAGGAGAGCGGCTGTCCCCCAGCCCCCTGAATACGGCCGAAAGCAGATTGTACGCCACTATGAAGAATATGCCGCTTCCGCATATGCGGACATACTGTGCAGTCTGTTCGACGGCTTCTTCCGGTGCCTGCATCAGAACTGCAATGGGACGTGCAAATACGACCATGACGACGAAGAGAACGGCGGAGACGGCGGCGAAGACAACGACACTGCCTCCGATCACGGGACCGATGTCGCCGCTTCTCTTCTCTCCGAGATATCGTGCGATGAGAACCGTGATTCCCATTGCAAGCTGTGTTATGACGAATGTTACGAGATTTAGTACCTGGCTTCCTGTCGATACTCCCGAGAGTCCCGCCGTCGTACCGAAGCGACCGACGACGAGAAGGTCCACAGCCCCGTATGCCGCCTGGAGCACGAGTGCAAGGAGAACGGGAATCATGAAGCGGATCATCTTTCTGAAGATGCTGCCATCGGTGAAATCAAGAGTGCTGCTTTTCATTTCTCCTTCCTTCCGCTTTTCATTGCATTGTAGATGATTTCGGTTGTTTCTATGAGCTTTTCGACATCGCTGTCGCTGACAGAGGGGAGGGCGGAGGTTATAGCGAGGAAAACCTCTTCGTTGTATTTCTTCGAAAGTTCCCTTCCCGAGGGTGTTATCTCGATGAAAGTCACCCGTCCGTCATCTTCTGACGGAGTTTTCATAACAAGTCCCTTCTCCTCCATCTCCCTTACGGTTCTCGTGACGCCGGGTCTCTGCACACCGAGCTCGCCGCCGATATCTGAAACCTTCACGGCTCTGTTTCCGTTCCCGAGTCTCCCGATTACATCAAGATAGCGTATATATAACGGTGATATGCCGTCGGGAAGAGGGGGAAGCATGCCGAGAATACGCTTTCCGAGATAGAATGCGTCCATCACACGTTTGACGTTGTCTATGGTCACAGGTCTCTCCTTTGTTAACTGAGATAATTAACAAAGGTAATTATGTAAGTTCACCGCCATTAGTCAAGGACTTTGAAGAAGATTTCCTATGTTGTCTGCCGCTTCTCGAGGGAGAACTCTCTGATTATCCTATCCGCCGCCTTTTCCGGGGAATCGTTGTTGATGTTGAAGCGTACCACCCCGAGCGAGGCGTTGATGGCGCCGTAATACTTCAGATTCTCTCTGATTTCTCTCATATGAACTACCACTCCCATGCGGTGACTTCGTCGTCCTATGGAAATGGTATCTAAA
>CAVFZO010000134.1:0-3048 GCA_963626925.1 Clostridium sp. AM49-4BH | reverse complement strand
CCCTCGTATTATTTAAAACACAATTTCTCTGGTTTCTGTCAAAGAAATCTTCGTCCTCTACGGAAAAACTTCTTATTTCTGTAGCGCTTCCGTCATTGTGACGGTTCTGATTTCTGTCGGTTGAGGGCTGCGGTGCTCTTTCTCTGCTCCGGAGGGAGGTTCACTTTACTCTTCTGCCGTCCGACCAGACTGCCTTTATATTCCTGTCATCCATGTTGTATATTGCTCTCTCGAGTCTTTCCTCCGCTGTGAGAGGGTGGGGGCTTTCTATCATCGAAGAGTCATCCACGACGATGGCATGAAGCCTGTTGCCCTTTGCAAAGCCTGCCCTGTCACCGAAGAAGGTGTGGCCTGACGTAGTTCCGAGCCAGTATGCTTCGGCGGCAGAAAGCGGCCTTGGAGAGGCGCCGTCATACATGCTTCTCACCTTGCTTGCCTTTATGGAGGTGGTCATCACTCTGTACATCGCTTTCTCGGATCCTCCCGCCACATCGCTTCCGAGTGTCACCCGGACGCCTTTATCAATCATATGCCTTATCGGGGCGACACCGCTCATGATGTTGATATTCGAATCTGCGCAGTATGCCGCAGTGACGGAGTGTGAGGCCATCGCCTCTATCTCCCTCTCGCTTGAATGGACGCAGTGCGCCATTATTGTGTGTTCCCTGAAGAGTCCGTATTTGTCGTATGTCTCCCAGTATTCGCTGCATTCCGGGTGTAGTGATTTCACCCATTCGATCTCTCTTGTGTTCTCCGAAAGGTGTGACTGGACGGGAAGATTCCTCTCTTCTGCAATTTTCCCCAGCCACTTCATAAGCTCGTTTGTGCATGACGGGGTGAAACGGGGTGTTATTATCGGGTGGATGTGAGTGAAGGACGAGCATGCGTCGAGCCATCTCAGCGTCTCTCTCTTCGACTCCTCTGTAGTCTCCTCAAGGCCTTCTCCTCCGTTACGGTCCATGTTGACCTTTCCCGCATAGCCGCAGATTCCAGCCCTTTCGAACTCCTCCATGAGAATAAGTGTCGAATCGGTATGAAGGGAGGAGAATGCAGAGATGCGCGTCGTTCCGTTATTAATGAGGTCGGAAGCAAGACGGCGGTATATTCTCCTTGCGTACTCCCTGTCGCTGAGCTTCCGCTCCGCGGGGAATGCGTAGGAGGAGAGCCAGTCGATGAGGCTCTTGTCCATGGCCGTTCCCGTCAGCGGATACTGGGGCGCATGAAGATGCATGTCGCAGAACGACTGGAGGATCAGGGCGTCGCCCCAGTCCTCCGTTTCTGCGTCCGCAGAAGCGGGGAGGGAAGAAAAGACGCCCTCTACTATGCCGCTTTCGTCGATGACAATCGAGCCGTGCGGTGTGACTTTCAGCTTTCCGAACTCTACGGCTTCGATGATTGTTCCTTTGATTACTCTCATACTCTGTCTCCTTTCTGACACTCATAGCCGGGACCTCAGGCGGTCTGTAGAGACTTCCGCACCATGAAAAGCGGAAATATATGAGATTTTCCTTTGTCTTTGTACATTATGTTTTTCATTTTTTCTACACTTTTTCCATTATTTTTCTGTCATAATGTCGTTTTTTCATGGTTATAATCATGTAATGAGGTTTGTATGAGAGCTCTTATAATAGGCGGCAGCGGAACAATCAGCAGTTATATAGTGAAATCTCTTGTGGAGAAGAAGTGGGATGTATGGGTCCTCAACAGAGGAACGAAGAGGGACCGTCTCCCGGACGGCGTCAACCTTCTTGTGGGTGATATCAAGAACGAGAAGGAGGTGGAGAAGATGCTGGGGAGCCTCACCTTCGACACTGTATCAGATTTCGTGGCCTTCACGCTGGGGGATGTCGAAAGGGACTACCGCCTCTTCAGGGGAAGGACAAGGCAGTACATCTTCACTTCGTCCGCATCGGCGTACCTCAAGCCCTGTTCGAACTACATCATAACCGAGGGCACCACGCTCCAGAACGGGTACTGGCAGTATTCGAGGGACAAGATCGAGTGTGAGGATTACCTGAGAAGCAGGTCCATGAAGGATATATTCAGCGTTACGATTGTAAGGCCGAGCCACACGTATTCGGAGTATTCGATTCCCTTCGGCCTTCACGGCAGCGGAGGCTCGTGGCAGGTCGTGAAGAGGATGATGGATGGAAAGAGAGTCATCGTCCCGGGGGACGGAACATCTCTCTGGACGCTGACTCACAGTAAAGACTTCGCCGTGGGGTATACCGGGCTTATGGGGAACACCCATGCCTACAATGAGGCTTTCAATATCACGGGAGACGAGGTTCTTACGTGGAACCAGATCTATCAGTCGGTGGCCGATGCTCTCAGGGTGGAGTTCAGACCGTATTATGTGTCGTCGGCATTCCTCGGCTCCGTCGGCATGAAGTACGGATATGATTTTACGGGCGCACTTGTCGGAGACAAGGCCAACAGCGTCGTCTTCGACAACTCGAAGCTGAAGCGTGTCGTTCCCGAGATGAAAACTACCATCCTTTTCCACGAGGGAATCAGATGGTCCATTGATTACTATCTTTCTCATCCCGAGATGCAGAAGGAGGACAGCACTTTCGATGCCTTCTCGGACAGGGTCATAGCGGCCCTCGATGAAGCGGAGTGGAGAGTGTAGTCACCCGTCCTCCTCTTTTCTCTTTCTCCCTTCCTGCGCACTCCGTCAGAATCTGTCCGTCGGTGGACCCTTCCCTGCGCGGGAGGGAGTCGGAGAGGCCCTGCTGATTCTGAGGTGAGGGCACAGTTAGAGTACGCAGAGTTATGTATCAGCAAGCCTGTGGAAGTTTATTCGATAGTTTCAGGCCGGGTCCTTCTTCTCCATAGAAGCCGCAAGTTCCTCGACAGTTGACAGAGGCAGGTTTAATGTTTTTGCAATATTACTCAAAGAACTGTCTCCAAGAGCTATAAGCTTTTTTGCTGTCTCTATCCTTTCATCCCTGACCGCATCTTTTACTGCATCTTTTACTGCATCGGTCACCACATCATTGATCAGGTCATCCATCAGTTTGCACATGCTTCTGTGTCCTCCTTCCT
>CAVFZO010000133.1:0-3233 GCA_963626925.1 Clostridium sp. AM49-4BH | reverse complement strand
CCAGCTCAAGGGTAAGCAGGGAAGATTCAGACAGAACCTCCTGGGTAAGCGTGTCGACTATTCCGGCCGTTCCGTCATCGTCGTAGGCCCCGAACTCAAGATGCATCAGTGCGGTGTTCCGTCACTCATGGCTCTCGAGCTCTTCAAGCCCTTCCTCATCAGAAGACTTCACGACAACGGAATCGCACCAAACGTCAAGAAGGCGAAGGCAATGGTCGAAGAGGGAGCTCCGGAGGTATGGTCCATCCTCGAGGATGTCGTAAAAGAACATCCTGTCATGCTCAACCGTGCTCCGACACTCCATCGTCTGGGTTTCCAGGCCTTCGAACCCGTCCTCGTCGACGGCAAGGCCCTCAAGCTCCATCCGCTTGTATGTCATGCATTCAACGCTGACTTCGACGGTGACCAGATGGCTATCCATGTTCCTCTTTCAGAGGCTGCACAGCTCGAGTGCTGGACGCTCATGCTCAGCACAACGAACCTCCTCGACCCTGCAAACGGTAAGCCGATCGCTTATCCAAGCCAGGACATGGTCCTCGGTATCTATTACCTTACGAAGGAGAGATTCGACCTCGACAGAGGTGAAAAGAGAAAGCATTTCGACTCTATAAGCGAGATCGAGGCTGCCATCGATGCAGGAAGCATCTCCTACAACGAGAAAATATACTATCGTCTGAAGAAGGGCCTCGTCGTCATCGACGAAAAGGGCAACAAGACGGTATCTGACTCAGTGAAGTGGACAGAGACGACACCGGGCAGGATCATATTCAACTCCTCGATCCCCGAAGGTCTTCCGTTCCAGAACTACTGCCTCGGCGACAAGCAGCTCAAGAAGCTCATCACGGCAACCCTCGAGAGCGACAAGCCCAGCGTTGCAGTCGAACTTCTCGACTCCGTAAAGAGCCTCGGCTACAAGTATGCTACTCTCTTCGGTGCTACAATCGGCCTGAGTGACATGATCGTTCCTTCGGGAAAGAAGGACCTCATCGCGAAGGCGGAGGCGGAGGAAGCTCACATCAAGGATCAGCTCCTGAGCGGTACAATCTCCGAAGAAGAGAAGAAGAGCAAGGTCATCTCGCTCTGGAACAACACCAAGAACGAGCTGACGGACCTTCTGATGAAGGAGATGAGGGAGGACCAGCACGGCTTCAACCCCCTCTTCATGATGGCCGACTCCGGTGCCCGCGGTTCTTCCAAGCAGATCTCGCAGCTCGGTGCAATGAGAGGTATCATGACGAAGCCGAACGGCGACAACATCGAACTTCCCGTCAAGTCGAACTTCAAGGAAGGCCTCTCCATCATCGAATTCTTCTTCTCGTCCAACGGTGCAAGAAAGGGTCTTACAGATACGGCTCTCAAGACAGCGCGTGCAGGTTACCTTACACGTAAGCTCGTCGATGTTGCACAGGACGTCGTCGTCACTATGGAGGACTGCCACACAATCAACGGTATGTGGGTCAGCGCCGACAGTGCGAAGAACGAGACACTGTACTCCAAGATTGCGGGTGCATTCCCCGTCGAGGATGTACTGCATCCGTTCCTCAAGGACGAAGAGGGAAAGCCCGTCGTACTTGCTCCTGCCAATGAACTCATCACCAACGAGATGGCTGCAGCCATCGAGGATGCAGGTGTCGAGAAGGTCCTTATAAGAAGTGTCCTCACATGTGAGGCTGAACACGGAGTGTGCAAGAAGTGCTACGGCCGTAACTACGCAACGAACAAGACCGTCGAAATCGGCGAGGCTGTCGGTGTCGTAGCCGCTCAGTCCATCGGACAGCCCGGTACACAGCTGACGATGAGAACATTCCATGCCGGCGGTATTGCAACTGTCTCCAGCAACGAGAAGAGCTTCGACTATCCTGTCATCATCGATGCGATCAACCCCAACCTCTATGTAATCAACAGGGAAGGGAGGAGAATATATCCGCGTAAGAGCAGATATACTGTCACGAAGATTCTCGAGGAAATCACAGGAAAGTACTCCGAGCTTCTTGTCCAGAGCGGCGACAACGTAGGTAAGGGCTATGCCTTCTACAGGGACAATACCGGAAAGGATGTCATCTCCAGATTCAACGGCAAGCTTCTCGTTTCCGGCGGCAGGACATTCGTCATCGGCTCGACAAGCGAAGAGGAGATCCCGGTCGGTACGGTTCTCAGCGAAGGCGTCGAGAACGGCGCGGTCATCCCGGCAGGCGACATCGTCTACACATTCGACCCGTTCAACGAGCTTATCATCGCCGAAGAGGACAGCACGATAAGGGAGATGAGGGACTTCGTCGCAAGAAAGAGCTATCTCGTCGTCGAAAACCATGCTTCCGGAGTCAAGGAATGGCACACGGTATCACGTGACAAACTGGGTAAGTACAACCCGACAGTCATCGTGGCGCCCAAGGACGGCTCGGACGAAAAGGCATATACAATCCTCGGCGGATCCATCATGCACTTCCAGGAGGAAGGACAGGAGATCCATGCCGGTGACATAATCGCATCTGCCCCGAAGGAAGATGCTTCCAAGAGTAAGGATATCGCGGGTGGTCTTCCTCTCGTCAACTCACTCTTCGATGCAACGAAGACACAGACCGAGAACTACACGGTCATTGCACATGTCTCCGGTACGGTCGAGAGAATCAAGATCGAGAAGGGCTATGCGAAGATCACTATCCTCGACGAACTTGCCAGAGAGGATGAATTCAAGGATAAGGCTGCCGACGGAAAGAGCTTCAGACATATGCACAAGGTTCCGACACAGGGTATCGTCCTCCTCGTGAGAGAGGGTGACGAGGTCAAGTGCGGCGACAAGCTCTGCGACGCTCAGGTGAACTCGAGAGAGGTTCTCACCGTACAGGGCGAGACAGCAGTTCTTTCCTTCCTCGTGAAGGCTATCCAGAACGTCTACAGGGAGCAGGATATCGAAATCAACGAAAAGCATCTCTCGATCATCATCCGTCAGATGCTCAGAACAGTTGAGATCGTGAGAAGCAACGATACACGCTTCATCGAAAACCAGAAGGTCGACAAGCTCGAATTCCTGAAGGAGAACGAGAAGGCAAAGGCCGAGGGCAGAGTACCGGCTATCGGAAGACCCTGCCTCAGCGGTGTATCCGATGCGGCACGCAACAGTGAGTCGTTCATCAGCGGTGCTTCGTTCGCACACACCGTGCAGACATTGACAGAAGCCGCCATTGCTGGTAAAACAGACGAGTTGAGAGGTCTCAAGGAGAACGTTATCATCG
>CAVFZO010000132.1:0-3240 GCA_963626925.1 Clostridium sp. AM49-4BH | reverse complement strand
TTTTATTGCGAGCTGTTTTTCAGATATATTTGGTAATAGGAAAAATACGGTCTTCTGATATCTGAGGAAAGAGAGGCGTGTGAGGACTATGATAGGAAGAGAAGAGTAAAGGAAGTACCTGCTGTCACTCCTTGAAGAAGATGAGCCGCAGTTCATCGCTGTCTTCGGCCGCCACCGTATCGGGAAGACGTACCTTGTAAGAGAAACCTTCGACTATAACTTCACATTCGAACATACCGGTGTGAGCAGCAGAAGCGGTGGCGGAAATATGAAAGTACAGCTTGGGAGGTTCGCCTCGTCGCTGAGAGAGAAGGGCTGGAGTTCATCTTCTCCGCTTTCATCATGGAATGAAGCTTTCGATGCGCTTAAGAAAGTCATAAAGAATTCGAAGGAGAAGAAAAAGGTTATTTTTATAGACGAACTCTCATGGATGGATACAAAGCACTCCGATCTCGTCACAGCTCTTGAAAACTTCTGGAACGGCTGGGCTAGTGCAAGACGCGAGAAGGATGTAATCCTAATAATATGTGCGTCTGCAACGTACTGGATGATCGACAAGGTCGTGAACTCCAGAGGGGGACTGCATAACCGTCTTACAGGCCAGATTCATCTCAAGCCATTCACGCTTGGAGAATGCAGAGAATATATAGAGTCGAAGAAGATAAGGTTCAGTCTCCATCAGATTCTGCAGTGCTATATGATCCTCGGAGGCATTCCGTTTTACTGGAGTCTTCTTAAAAAGGATAAGAGTCTTGCCGGTAACATCGATTATCTTTTCTTTTCTGAGAATGCAATGCTCGGGGAGGAATATGACAACCTCTACAGAGCCCTCTTTGATTCGCCTGAACAGTATCTGAAGATAATTGAAGCTCTGACTGAGGCGGGAAAAGGACTGACAAGGGATGAGATAATCTCATCAACGGGAATTCCGGGCTCGGGACATCTGTCGAGGGAGCTCAGAGAACTTGAAAACTGCGGTTTCATCAGATCCTACATTCCTTACGGCTACAGACATAACATGATGGTTTATCAACTGATGGACAATTATACACTCTTCTATCACAGATTTCTCAAGAGAAAGCACTATGACGAGAGTGGATGGAGCAGCCGTATAAACACTCCCGAAGTCACAGCATGGTCCGGTTTTGCATTTGAACGGGTATGCCTCGAACATATCCGTCAGATCAAGAAAGAGCTCGGCATTTCCGGAGTTTCAACTGAAGTGAATGCCTGGAAGTGCAGTGAAGATAAGGAAAACGGAATAAAGGGGTCACAGATTGACCTCCTTATAGTCAGAAAGGATCAGACTATCAACATATGCGAGATGAAGTATTCGGAATCCGGATTCAAAGTCGATGCGAAGTTCGACAGGGATATGAAGCGCAAGATGGAGGATTTCAGACTCAAAAGCGGGACGAGATATGCCTTTCATGCCACATTGATCACGACTTATCCTGTAGAGAAGACTCCATATTCAGATGACCTTCAGGCTGTGATTACTGCCGATGACCTTTTCAGCTGACTTGAAGCTCATTATCAGAATTTTGTAAAAAGTGTCAAAATCTCGGTATATATGTTCTGGAAAAGTGTCAAAAACAGGCTATAATATTGTCGAAAAAGTGACAAAACTCAGAATAAGGGGCTTAAGGTGCTGAAACGGAAGATAGAGAAAGATATTCTAAGGTGGATAGAGAAAGGTGATAACGCCCTCCTTGTTTCCGGAGTGCGACAGGCTGGAAAGACCTATGTAATCAGAAAATGCCTTGAGAAAACAGGATCAGATTTCATCGAGTTCAACCTTATCGATATGCCGCAGGTTTCAACAATCATTAATACCGCCTCAGACACCTCCGATCTGATTATGAAGCTCAGTCTTCTCTCCGGAAGGGAGGTGACGCCGGGCAAGACTATTTTCTTCTTTGATGAAATACAGCGCTGCAAGGAGATTGTTACGAGAATTAAATTTCTTGTCGACGACAGGCGTTACAGGTACATTCTATCCGGTTCTCTTCTTGGTGTGGAGCTCGTCAGTCTAAGGTCGGCTCCTGTGGGATATCTTGAAACGCTGAACATGTATCCTCTCGATTTCGAGGAGTTTCTTCAGGTGTTTGCTGTTAAGGAAGAACTTATCGGGAGGCTGAGACGTTCATATCTTGATAAGACTCCTGTAGATGATGAGATACATAAGAAGATGATTGAGATTTTCAATCTTTACCTTATCATAGGTGGAATGCCTGCTGCTGTCGAATTATACCGTCAGAGCGGCAATATAGACGACGTTATAAGAAATCACAATTCACTTGTTGAAAGATACAAAGAGGACTTCACTCAATATGAAGCGGAGAACAGGAAACTTCTGATTTCCCAGATTTATAATCTCATTCCTTCCGAGCTCAACGAAAAGAACAAGAGATTCAATGTAAGAGATATCAAGAAGAATCTGAGGTATGACAGGATTGAGGACAGCTTTATCTGGCTCTTGAAGGCAGGCGTTGCATTGGGGGTATTCAATGTAACGGCGCCGGCAATTCCACTCATGCTCAATGAGAAGAACTCGCTTTTCAAGCTGTTTCTCTCCGATGTGGGACTTCTTACTTCAATATACGGAAGGAGCTCCAAACTGGCGGTGCTGATGAATTATGAGGGTGTCAATAAAGGGGCGATTTACGAGAATGTTGTGGCTCAGGAGCTCAATAGTCACGGTTACCCGCTCTATTACTATAACAGCAAGAAAAACGGTGAACTCGATTTTGTAATCGAGCATAACGGAAAGGTTCTTCCTCTTGAGGTGAAAAGCGGGAAAGATTACGAGAGGCACTCTGCCCTGGACAACGTACTCAGTATCGAGGAATACGGGATAGAAGAAGCATTCGTATTGAGTAATGCCAATGTGAAAAGGAAAGGAAAGATTACCTATCTTCCCATATACATGATTATGTTCCTCGATGAGAAGATCCTGAATTTTCCTGATATCTCTGCCGCAAGTCACAGTTTTTAGCCTCTCTTTTTGTCAAATTCTCTTCGATTGCATTGACTTATAGTTTTTGCGCAGGAATATGTTGTCATAAAACAAAAATGAGCCGTTTCACCGGCCCATTTACGACACAAGCGGCGTAAGGGAATCGGACCCTCGTACTCGGCTTGGGAAGCCGGTGCACTACCACTGTGCTAACACCGCATCAACTGTAAAAAGATTAACTCAAAAGAAGAAAGAAGGGAAGAGCCGACGCTCAAAAACAT
>CAVFZO010000131.1:0-3367 GCA_963626925.1 Clostridium sp. AM49-4BH | reverse complement strand
AGGAAGGAGGACACAGAAGCATGTGCAAACTGATGGATGACCTGATCAATGATGTAGTTAAGGACAGAGATATAGATACAGCAAAGAAGCTTATAGCTCTTGGAGACAGTTCTTTGAGTAATATTGCAATAGTCTCTAATCTGCCTCTGTCCACTGTCGAGGAACTTGCAGCTTCAATGAAGAAGGATCCTGCCTGAGGTTTTTGATAACTGTCACAGGCTGACTCTGCATCACTTTGTGTGCAACAGTTCATTGATTATCATGAGAGAGACATCCGAGATCCGCAGGGAAAGTATAATCAGCCACTTTGTCTGCCTCTACGACACCCGGACCCGGTTTCTCTGCTTTTGTATAACGCTTTAGATTTGTTGACTTAAACACTTTGAGATTCATTTCAATAAGACAAACAACAACATTTACTGTTATATTTGTCCAGTTTTGGGCCTCAGAAAACCAGTAAGTCAACAAAAATATACTATAGCCTTGTATAAAAGAGAAGGGGCCGTCTTTCTGACAGCCCCAGAGTTTTCAGTCGGCCTTCCTCGCGTCTTCGAGGACGGTGTCTTCTTTGCTTCTCTTGACCTTTACTGGCTTGATGTGCCAGATGTCGTCGGCATATTCCTTTATCGTCCTGTCGGAGGAGAAGAAACCCGAGGATGCGATATTGATGACGCTCCTGCGGTTCCATTCCATGCGGTCGTCTCTGTAGAGCTTCACAGCATCCTCGTGGCGTGAGGAGTAGGACGCGGCATCAGCCATCAGGAAGTACCTGTCGTTCTGGTCGATTATTGACGAGATAAGAGGATCGAAGATTCCGCTTTCATTGTTATTGAAGAATCCCGATCTGATGAGATCCATCGCGGCCTTTATCTCGTCGCTGCCGTTAATCCATTCACGTGCAGAGTAGCCGGGTGCGAGAGCGGCGATCTCCTTCTCGGTATGACCGAAGATGAAGATGTTGTCGTCTCCGACTCTCTCAGCCATCTCGACATTTGCTCCGTCGAGCGTTCCGATCGTGAGGGCGCCGTTCACCATGAACTTCATGTTGCCTGTTCCCGAAGCTTCCGTTCCCGCGGTTGAAATCTGCTCGGAGAGGTTGGTTGCCGGGATGACTGCCTCTGCAAGCGTGACCCTGTAGTCGGGCATGAAGTAGACATGCAGCATGTCCTTGACCTGGGGGTCCTGGTTGATCACAGATGCGATGTTCGAGATGAATTTGATAATAAGCTTTGCATTGACGTAGCCGGGAGCCGCCTTTCCTCCGAAGAGGAATGTCATGTTCTGGAATGATGAACGGTACGAGGAGTCATTCTTCAGTCTGTTATATATCATCACTATATTGAAGGCGTTGAGGAGCTGTCTCTTGTACTCGTGTATTCTCTTGACCTGTACGTCGATGAGGGATGATGTGTCGAGGATGATTCCGCAGTCTTTCCTGAGGAACGCAGCGGCGTTATCCTTTGCAGTCTTCTTGACAGAGTCGAACTTCTCGATGAAGGCCTTGTCGGATGCAAAACTTTCGAGTTTTGCTATCTCGTCGAAGGATGTTATCCACTTGTCGCCGATAGCTTCGGTGATGAGGGATGCAAGTGCGGGGTTGGCGTCAAGAAGCCATCTGCGCTGTGTTATGCCGTTCGTCTTGTTGTTGAAACGCGAGGGGAAGATCTCCGCAAACTCGGGGAACATGTTCTCCTTGAGAAGCTTCGAGTGAAGAGCTGCAACTCCGTTCGTGGAGTGGCTGCCGATGATGGCGAGGTTTGCCATCCTGACCATCTTCGGGTTGCTTTCCTCGATGATCGACACCTTCGCAATCTTGTCGTTCTGCATCGGGAAGAAAGATACCGCAAGAGAGAGAAAGCGTCTGTTGATCTCGTAGATGATCTCCATATGGCGGGGCAGAATGGACTGGAGCATCGGAAGCGGCCACTTCTCGAGTGCCTCGGGCATGAGTGTGTGGTTTGTGTATCCGAGGGTCTTGACGGTAATATCCCATGCCTCGTCCCATCCCAGTCCTTCGTTGTCGATGAGTATCCTCATGAGCTCGGGAACGGCAAGGGAGGGGTGTGTGTCGTTCATCTGGATCGCCGCCTCCTCTGGAAAATTCTTCCAGCTGTAGTCTCCGTAGCGCTTGAACCTTCTTACGATGTCCTGGAGTGAACAGGAGACGAAGAAATACTGCTGCTTGAGTCTCAGCTCCTTACCCATGTAGAGAGTGTCGTTGGGGTAGAGCACCTGCGAGAGTGTCTCAGCGTTGATCTTCTTCCTCACGGCCTCAGTGTAGTCGCCCGAGTTGAAATCCTCGAAGGAGAAGCCGTCGGGGCTTGTGGCTGACCACAGGCGGAGGGTGTTGACGGTCTTTCCACCGTAGCCGACTATCGGGGTGTCATATGCCACTCCGTTGACCTGTTCTGATGGAACCCACTTGAAGACGTCCCTTCCTTTTTCCCTGAGGTGTGTCACATGGCCTCCGAAGTAGACGGGGTACGAAAGATCGGGGCGCTTGAGCTCCCAGGGGTTCCCGTACCGGAGCCAGTTGTCAGGCTGCTCCGACTGGTAGCCGTTGACGATTTTCTGTCTGAAGATTCCGTAGTTGTATCTTATACCGTAGCCGTATGCGGGCAGTTCGAGAGTTGCAAGCGAGTCCATGAAGCATGCTGCGAGACGTCCCAGTCCGCCGTTGCCCAGTCCTGCGTCGCTTTCGGTGTCCCTCAGTTCCTCGTAGTCATAGCCGAGGGATGCCAGGGCTTCCTTTACGGGCTTCTCGATACCGAGGTTGATGATATTGTTCGTCATGGCCCTTCCCATGAGGAACTCGAGAGAAAGGTAGTAGACCCTCTTCGAGTGGTTCTTTCTCTGGGTCTTCCTGGAGAGGTCCCACTGATGGATGATTCTGTCCCTTACTGCATACGCGATGGCCTCGTAGCGGCCCTCCGGCGTTGTATGATAGACGTCTGCGTCCTGGTTGTATTTGAGCTGTTCAGCGAAATCAAGTGCTATTTCGGCGCTTGTATTGCCGTATCTGATGCGGTCTTTTTCCGGCACGATAGGTCCTCCTTGGAGAGTTTATTGCCTTTTTATGATATTTAAATCTTGCACTCATATTCAATAATAAGACCGATATTAAATTTGGAATGTTCAGTTTTCCGTCCCTTGAATCTTTTGATGACGGCGGGTAGAATTGTCCCGATTATCTTATTTTGGTGGTATTCCCGGCGGGGCATCTCTTTCTATTGACAAGAAAGGGCCCTTTTTGCTAGAGTTTCCAATGCGTGTCGCATTTTTATGCGGCTTATGTGCTCTTGTAGCTCAGCCTGGTAGAGCACCACCATGGTAAGGTGGGGGTCGGCGGTTCGAATCCGCCCGGGAG
>CAVFZO010000130.1:0-3535 GCA_963626925.1 Clostridium sp. AM49-4BH | reverse complement strand
TAGAAAGGTCCCGCAACTTTCCGCGGGACCCGTAAAGAGTGTTACAATCAGGCTTCTTCGTGCCACTCTCTGCCGTAGAAGGAGTCAAGGTAGAGAGCCTTGATCTGGCTGATCAGAGGATAGCGGGGGTTGGAGCCCGTGCACTGGTCGTCGAATGCCTTGACGGAGAGTGTGTCGACAACAGCGAGGAAGTCCTCCTCCTTGACGCCCCATTCCTGAATGGATGAGGGAATGCCGAGTTCCTTCTTGAGACTTTCGATTCCCTTTATAAGAGCTTCGACTCTCTCTTCGAGCGTCATGTCGGGGGTCGTCACGACGTACTCTGTGTTCTTCGTGTTGTTCACAGGCGTTGCGATGTAATCTGCAACACGTGCGTATCTCGATACGACTGACGGATACTCATACTGCGGGAATGCAGCCATCTTCGTCGGGTTGTCATTCGCGTTGAAGCGGATGATGTTTGTGAGAAGAAGGGCGTTGGCCATTCCGTGAGGAACGTGGAACTGTGCTCCGAGCTTATGAGCCATCGAGTGACAGAGACCGAGGAATGCGTTGGAGAATGCCATGCCGGCCATCGTGGAGGCATCATGGACCTTCTCTCTTGCCTTCTTGTTGCTTCCGTCCCTGTATGCTGCAGGCAGGTACTTGAAGATGACTCTTGCAGCTTCGAGAGAGAGTGCGTTCGTGAAGTCCGTGCTCATACTCGACACCAGTGCCTCAAGAGCGTGTGTCAGGACATCGAGTCCGCAGGACGCCGTAAGGCCCCTGGGCTGGCCCATTGCAAGCTCGCTGTCGATTATAGCCATGCTGGGTGTGAGCGCATAGTCCGCAATGGCCCACTTCATGCCTGTGTTCTCGTCGGTGATGATTGCAAAGGGTGTCACTTCGCTTCCCGTTCCGCTTGTTGTCGGAATACATACCAGCTGAGCCTTCTTCCCCATGTTCGGGAATGCGTAGACACGCTTTCTGATATCCATGAACCGGAGAGCGAGACCTTCGAACTTCACTTCCGGATGCTCATAGAGAAGCCACATGATCTTTGCCGCATCCATCGGAGAGCCTCCTCCGACTGCGATGATGACGTCGGGGTTGAAAGCATTGACCATCTGCATCGCGACGTTGATTGTTCCGAGTGTCGGATCGGGCTTGACCTGGTGGAAGACCTCCGTCTCGATACCGATGAGCTTCAGGGTATCTGTAATCTTGTCAATCATACCGGAGGAGAAGAGGAAGCTGTCGGTGACGATGAATGCTCTCTTCTTTCCTTCGAGTTCCTGGAGTGCGACAGGAAGACAGCCGTATTTGAAGTAAACCTTCGGGGGCAGTTTGAACCAGAGCATATTCTCTCTCCTTTCTGCAACAGTTTTGACGTTCAAGAGGTGTTTCGGTCCCACGTTCTCGCTGATGGAGTTGTTACCCCAGCTTCCGCAGCCGAGTGTGAGGCTCGGTTCGAGTCTGAAGTTGTAGATGTCGCCGATAGCGCCCTGGGATGCAGGCATGTTGATCAGCACTCTGCTCGTCTTCACGATGCGTCCGTACATGTTGACCTTGTCATCAAGTTTCTCGTCGCAGTAGAGGACGGATGTGTGGCCGAAGCCGCCGAGTGCGATGAGATCAGCTGCCATCTGGCATCCTTCCTCGAATGAAGAACATTCATACATACCCAAAACAGGGGAGAGCTTCTCGTGTGCGAAGGGCTCTGCCTGTTCGATCTTCTTCACTTCCCCGATAAGAACCTTCGTCTTTGGGGGGACCTCAAAGCCTGCTATTTCGGCAATCTTTGAAGCAGGCTGTCCGACGATGGCCGGATTGACCGACCCTCTCTTGGGATCGAGGATGATGGGGGAGAGCTTCTCAGCCTCTTCCTTTGTCAGGAAGTGTGCACCCTCCTCCTTCAGGAGCTTCTTCATCTCCCTGTATATTTTCTTATGGCAGATGATTGTCTGCTCGGAAGCACAGATCATGCCGTTGTCGAATGTCTTGCTCATCAGGATGGAAGCCGTCGCCATCTTGAGGTCTGCACTCTCGTCGACAAGGGCGGGTGTGTTACCGGCACCTACGCCGATAGCGGGTTTTCCGGAGGAGTATGCACTCTTGACCATGCCCGGTCCGCCTGTTGCGAGGATGAGGTTCACATATTTATGCTTCATGAGATAGTCCGTCTTCTCGAGAGTCGGTTCGTCGATCCATCCCACGATATTCTCGGGTGCTCCCGCCTTGACTGCAGCTTCAAGTACGATGCGTGCAGCATCGACTGTGCACTTCTTCGCCCTCGGATGGGGGCTGAATATGATGGCATTACGGGTCTTGAGGGCGATGAGAGCCTTGAAGATGGCCGTGCTTGTGGGGTTCGTCGTCGGGATTATGGCGCAGATGACGCCCTTGCTTTCGGCGATCTTCTTGATGCCGAAGCCGATATCTTCTTCGATGATGTCGCAGGTCTTGTCATCCTTGTACTTGTTGTAGATGTACTCGGCTGCGAAGTGGTTCTTGATGACCTTGTCTTCGACAATTCCCATTCCCGTCTCCTCGACAGCGTCGATTGCAAGCGGGATACGTGCGTTATTGGCCGCGATTGCTGCTGCACGGAAGATTTCGTCGACCTTTTCCTGCGGATAGGAGGCATAGATTCTCTGTGCATCCTTTACTCTGACAATCATCTTTTCGAGTTCGTTCTGGCCCTCGAAGAGCTCTTTGTTCTCTGCCATGTTTCTGCTCCTTAATTATCGATATAAACTTATAGATAAAAGTGTAAGCATTGTCAATAAGGATGACAAATATTGTAGAAAAAGATTGTAACTTGTTTGTGCGGCATTAATAGAATGTTGGAAAAAGGACGTTATGCCGCCTTAAATACATAACTCGTGAGAATGAAAACGGCGCTCAAGGACAGGATGGCTCGAGTAACTTGTGGATTCTGTCTCAATTATAGTGTTTCCGAGGTAGGGGACGAATAAGTGAATAATGTTTTTTTGACTTATTCTGCGGCTTTCCCGTGGGATAAAGTGTTGGAGAAAAAAGGGATTGTACTGTAATATGAAGGCATGAAGAGAATAACAGTCAATGTACGTTCATTTGAAGACATAAGAACAAAGGGCGACTATATCTATGTCGACAAGACAGGGTATGTCTACTCTCTTGTCCGGAATGAGCTGGAGAACTATTATTTCATCTCACGTCCGCGCCGTTACGGCAAGAGCCTCATGTGCTCGACTCTTCATGCCCTCTTTGAGGGGAAAAGGGAGCTTTTCAAAGGGCTCTATATAGACAGCACGGATTATTCCTTTGAAAAATACCCTGTGCTTCACCTGAATTTCGCAGATATCAGTACATCTTCCTATGAAATCTTTCTGAAAGCTTTCCAGAAAAGAATAATCGATCAGGCAGAAAATAACGGAATCGGAATCGAGAGCGACGAGCCGTCGGAGATGCTTTATTCTCTGTTGAATAAATCTGACAGGAAGGTCGTCATCATCGTTGATGAATACGATTCTCCCATAATCGATTCATACATGGACAAGGAGAAGTGTGACAG
>CAVFZO010000129.1:0-3555 GCA_963626925.1 Clostridium sp. AM49-4BH | reverse complement strand
CGTTTACAATAAAGGCCTTACCTGAGTTTCTCGCTGTACTGAGAGCACGGGGCTGGATAGTCAAGGATTATGTGAGGCGCACATTCAATGCCGCCAGCCACATACCCGAGGAACTGAAGACGTTCGAGGAAACAGGATAATTCCTTCCGTCTGAATGCGGGTGAATGAAAACGTATTCCTGTCCGGGATAAACTTCCCGACATGTGAGAGGATAACGCAGGGTGGAAACGGAAAGCTGATCCTCCGATGACGCCGCCAGTTCCGGCAGTCCTTGTTCTGACGGAAAAGTCACACGAAGAGCTGACACTCCGTTTCCAGATGAATATCGACAGATTGTCTTTCCGGGATGTGACTCAGTTCAGGGCCTTTTTCCTTACCCAGTCGAGAGCCGCTTCGAACCTTGTGTCTTTTGTATAGGTCTCATCCACAGAGACTAAGAGATTTGTCGTCGGCTCGATTCCCCTGTTCTCGAAGCTGACACAGGAGCCGTCCTCAGTTCTCAGCTTCGTCTCGAGAGAAGCCATCACGATACTGAGATTCTTCGAAGAGAAACTTCCCGAATGATAAAGAGCCCTTCTCACCTTGCTGCATGTCGCCCCGTAAGTCGTACCGCCCGCGACAGCGCCGCTCTTCATGAGGTTTTTCGCAATGGATGCACTGAGTTCGGCACAGGATATGGAGTTGCCGTTGGTGATGACGATAAATGGTTCCTCATAGTCCTTCACACCGTTACAGAAAGACTTTTCTATCGAGAGATCCATCCAGGGCCCGTACTCGTAGCGTGAGTAGCCGTCCTTGTATCTTGTCTCCCCTATCTTCGTCTCATCCTTGAAGAAGGATCCGAAGATTGTCTCGAGAGTCGAGTTGTCCCCGCCGCTGTTGCTTCTGACGTCCATAATCACGCCTTTGATTGTATAGAGCTCTTCGTTTCCGTCCGCCCCTGTCATCCGGCACTTTCCGTCCTTTCCGATCTCCTTCAGGATTTCGAACATCTCATATATACCCCTGAAGTATTGAATCCTGTCAGAAAAGTCATATCCGGACTCTGCATCCCAGAGATAGTCGTGCAGGCTGACATATTTTCCTCCGAGCTTTTCCCTCTCCTCCTCTGTCAGGGTCTTGTTGTAGAGGAGTGGTTCCGAGAGAGGAGTATCGACATAAGATATGAAGGAGGAGAAATAGAAATAGAAAATGTCATCCTCCGTCACCCCGTAGTAATAGCTGAAGCCGTCGGTATCGAATGCGTTCACTATTTCATTCCAGGCCTTCTGCTCCTTTGTCTCCGCATTCTCATATGTTTTGAAGCTGTATCCCATGGAGGTTTTGAAGGTTGTGCCGGTGTTATGGAAACTACCCTTCTCGGTAAGATTTTTCACCTCATAGTAGCCCTCGACTCCCCCATAGAACTGCGCCAGCTCGGAATCTGCCTTTTCGTCGTCATCGAGAGATATCTTCGTCTTTCCGTCAACCGAAATGATCGAGCCGTCGTAAGTGACATCCGGAAATGAGCTGCTGTTCTTTCCGCTGCTCTTCTCCCACTTTCTTTCCCTGGCGGGCGACATCCAGAGGAAGGAGTTGAAATTGTCCCTGACGATGAGGTCGAAGTGACAGTCGTCGATATTGATTGCAATCTCCTTGAAATACCCGAATGCCTTTATGGAATCCTCCTCATTCGAATAGTCGAGTCCCCTGAAGAGAGGAAGGTACGTCTCATAGACTGTGTCCCAGTCGAGGTCCGCCTGGGCGGAGAAGCGGACATACTCCATGTTCATCGTGTTCCAGAACTGCAGGAATACCGACTCCCATGAGTCATCGGGAGCAACAGCACCCGCTGTGCATGACGAGATGATGAGAAGCGAGGCGATAATGATAATTATTGAAAGAGCTTTCTTCATCAGTTGACCCTCCACGTGACTGCCCCTGTGAGAGTGACTGTCGAATTGTGTATCGGATATGAGCCGTACTTCTGTGCCTTGTTGAGGTCCGTCAGAGCAAGAGAATACCCGGCCCTTATATAACTGTCCGTTCTGTCGGAGAGACGGAATCTGACGCCGAGAGATGCACTAACCCCCGCCTGGCAGATATTGTAGTTCTCCAGATCTGTTTTCTCGTTGAAAGGTATAAGTTCGGGATTTCTAGAGATTGAGTAAGCCCGCCCCGATCTGCTGCCGTAGACCCAGATGCCGACGAATCCTCCGACAGATGCGAAGAGAGAGACTCGGCTGCTTATGCCGAGAGTATCGGTATAACGGAGAGCAACAGGGACCTCGATGAAATGATTGTAACGGGAGTAGTCCAGAGTCTTTATTGTTGTCGAATCATCCTCGACTGTCCGGCTGTAACCGTAGTTCTTCATAGCGTACGATATCCCCGTCTCGAGTTCCAGAGAAGGCCCAAGCTCGACAAGAACAGGAATGGAAAGAGTGAAACCGGGTTTACTTGAATAGGTGTAACTCCTGTACCCTGCCCCTGCTATGATCCCGTTGTAGTCAGCTCCGGCTTCAAGGCCGACGGAAAGAGCTGAGGCCGGGAGAGAGAAAATCATCAGAAAAAAGAATAAGGCGGCAATAGTCTTTCGCATTGCAACAATATGCCATTTTCAGCCGATATTGTTAACCGGGACCCACGACAATTCCAGAATAAACAACTACTTCCTGCCCAAGGTGATTATTTCGGATAATTCAGCAGTAATTCTATTTTTCTGCCGATTCATCACTCCAGTAATCTTAAATTTGCTCCCGTATAAATGCGAAATTTCGCATTTGAGTGCGAACAAAATCTCAATGGCCCCTTGAGATACCGTAACGGGGACTATCGCGTTATCTGCAACATAGAAGACGAAAAAAATAACAGTGCCGGGCTCAGGACAGGCCACCGTCGGGATATCGAAAAAGGATAAAACAGAACAATACAAGTTACTCTCATTCTGCAGTAACATCTGCGGCGTAAAATAGAGTCTGCAGCAGAGATGAACTATCAGTGGGAGCTCAGACCCTCGTCATCAATGCTACTGTCTCGATATGGCTTGAGACGACAAGATGTACGTCAAGCCCATTTTTAGCACGTTTAAACGATAGCCTGCTAATGCACCCATATCGTTATAAAAATCCTTGCTATCGTCTAATAGTGCATAGATATACAAATAAAATTGCTGACTTGCAATAACAATCAACATGCATATTGCATTACCTTAATACTTTTTCTCACTATTTTTTTGAATTGTTGAAACAATTTACGTACCAATTGATAACTTGGACACCAACTTGGCCACAAAAGTTGCTAACAAGTGGCCAAGCCCGTGGTCAAGCTATGCTATAGGCTTGTAGAGTGCAAGATGAGGGTGATATAATTTTCAAAAGTGAAGTATAACAGATTAAAGAGTTGTTGCTACAACTATACAAAAACTTTAAATCGTTATTACAAAAAAATTTAATGCTATATCTATAGTAAGGAAATCATAATGCCGTTTGATTTTAAAAAGGAATACAAAGAGTTTTATTTGCCCGGGAATACGCCCGGAATTATTACTGTGCCCAGGATGAATTATATCTCTGT
>CAVFZO010000128.1:0-3697 GCA_963626925.1 Clostridium sp. AM49-4BH | reverse complement strand
TTTCCTCAATTGATATCATCCACGGTTGTTCCTCGTGCTCCCGGGGATTGCTCTTGATAATTCCTTGGAAAGGGGGTATTTGAAATAATTTCACTCTCTGAAACTATTCCAGTGGAGGGTGAGTGCAGAAATAAGTGCAGAAAAGGGAGGCTTATATGGCACACAGGAGAGAGTTCTATCTCTACAAGCGACACAAGAAGAGAGGGGACTACTGGTATGTATGTTTCCTCGATAAAGAGACCGGGAAGGCGGGGAATGCAAAGAGCATCGACTGCCTGAAGGAGAGGCTGGGAATCATGGACTATGAAAGCGTGAAAAGGAAGGAGGACGCCGCCGTGATCGCCGCAAAGGCTATTGAGAAGGGCCTTGTCTCCAGCGATGCCGACAGTATCCTCTTCTCTTCCTGGTGCCGAGACTTCTGGGATTGGGACAAGTCTGAGTATATCGCCCTTAAAAACAGGCTAAGTGAGAATTCGATAGGACGCGAGTACGCATATAACATGAAGAAGAACTTCGAGAAGAATGTGGAGCCTCTTCTTCCCGAAGGCCTCACGCTCGAGAAGGTATCACTTCCGATTCTTGACAAGGTGGTCAAGGAACTCTACAGAAGCGGGAAGCAGAACGGGACTGTCGAGATAATCATCTCCTCGTTCTCCATTCCCCTCAAGGAAGCTGTGAGGCTGGGTAAGATTCTATCCAATCCCGCCGAAAGGATCCTCCGCACGCAGAGGAACGAGAAGGCGAGGGGTGTGCTGACGAAGGATGAGGTTGTACTTCTGAGGAAGGCCCTCGAGGAACACCGTTCCGATTTCCTTCCCTCCGTATATTACGGCATTCTCCTTGCCCTGTGTACCGGTATGAGGATATCGGAAATAAGGGCGCTGGGAACAGGCGACATTGTAAAGAGTTCTGCCGGCGGGTACTCGAAGCTTGTCATCAGACACTCTGTCGGGTACCTTTCGGGGCTCAAGAGCACGAAATGCAACTACGAGAGGGCGGTGCTTATAAGAGAGACACTGGGGAGGGAACTTATTGGCAATGCGTCCCCGTCCGGCATTCTTCTTCCCTCCCCGCAGAACGGGAAGGAGTACATCTCCGTTCCGACTCTCCGTAACGGCTTTTATGAGCTTCTTTCGTTTATAGGGATAGACAGAGATGCACGCAGGGAGAGGAACATCTCCTTCCATTCCCTCCGCCATACATTCTCGACGCTCGGGAGGGACGGCAGCGTTACGCAGGAGGACAGGATGCTCGTTCTCGGACACAGCTCGAAGCGTATCAACGACCGCTATACCCATACCACGGACGATGCGCTCCTCAGGGTTGCCGCCTTCGCCGATTCGCTTTTCTCGACGGGTGCATAAAAGAGTGCAGAAGAGGGTATTTTTCATGCTTCTTTCATTTCGAAACTATCTTTATTGTGATAAAGGCTGTATTATGCTTGAGCTATGAATAAATCTGCTCACATCATTCATCACTGGACAGACATCGTTTACCTCATATTCGGACCTTTCATCGCAGCCTTCGGTATTACTGTATTCTATACTCCCGCGAAGATTACAAGCGGCGGAGCTGCGGGTGTCGCGAACATCCTTTATAACCTCTTCGGCTTCGACATCGGTATCACATCACTGTGTGTTAACATCCCGCTCATCATAACCGGCATGTGCGTCTTCGGCGTCAAATACGGCCTCAAGACTCTCATCGGATCATCGCTTCTCTCCTTCTGGATGACGACTATCGGGCGCGTAACCAACTATGAGGGAATACTCGATGTATCGGCACCGGTCTATGTCCTTCTAAGTGCATTCTTCGGCGGTGTTCTCCTCGGGGCCGGTATCGGAATAACGATGAAGGCGGGATGCAACACCGGCGGAACAGATATCGTGGCACAGTCAATTGCACACTACACCCCCATTGCCGTCGGGACGATTTCGTTCTGCTTCAACGTCATCGTCGTAGGCTCTTCCGGTTTTTTCATCGGACTCGAGCCGATGCTCTTCTCCATCATAGGTATGGCATGTTCATCATATACTGTGAACTATGTTCTCACAGGATTCGGCACCAGGCAGAGCAAGTCCGTCTACATCCTCTCCGACAATATGCACGATATCGAGGAGGCTGTCGTCAGCGAACTCCATAAAACGGGAACAATCATCACGGGAACAGGTGTGTACACACACCAGAACCACAGCATGCTTCTTGTTCTTGTGCAGAACCACCAGTACCAGAGACTGCTGCGTATCATCAGCCGCTGTGATCCCAAGGCATTCGTCTTCGTCAACGAGGCATACAGTGTAATGGGGAAGGGCTTCTCACCCCTTCAGAAGGTTGCGGACGCAACTACCGCCGAGGATTGAAACGGAGGGAATCCCTCAGCTTCTGCTCCGTTCTTTTCTTCGTCACAGTGCTCACTTCATCGAGGCGTGAGAGAATTGTTCTGTCATCGATTATCAGGGCTGAGAGTGCCCATGCAACTGCCATCGAAATATAGTATTCGTCTTCGTCGTCGGCCTTTATTATGAGGTCGGTGACGGCTT
Organism: Clostridium sp. AM49-4BH; assembly: GCA_963626925.1. Lineage (GTDB taxonomy): Bacteria > Spirochaetota > Spirochaetia > Sphaerochaetales > Sphaerochaetaceae > Ornithospirochaeta. The sequence continues at coordinate 1,157 of CAVFZO010000128.1, read as the reverse complement.
TTCTCCCGAAGAGTTTCCTGTTAGTCATCAGCCATACGATGGCGAGCCTCTTCGGAAAGACATCTTTGCTTTCGAGAAGGGACGAAAAATAGCTGTAGTACCTGTTCTTTTCGTTTTCCTCCGGCTTGAATGCGGAGGCTATCGTGTCCGTCTGATCCCACGAGGAGAGGAAGGGAAGGAGAAGGGTGAGCTTATCGAGTCTTCTCTCCTTTCCGATGGCGAGGCCCTTGAGGATTACATCCTCGTGGTATCTTATCTCGATATCATCAGGATTGACGGTGCGGGAAAGCTTTCGCAGCACTGGTATTCTTATACCTTTCCTTTCAAGGGTGCCGGAGGGGGAGAGGGAGGAGGCGAAAAGCCTGTATTTCTCGTCTATGAAAGGCTCGTACAGGGTGTCAGTAACCAAGTTCCTCTCCGACGATGATGACCGTTATTCTGTCCTTTTCCCTCTGCCGTCTCATTATGAGGGCGTTTGCACATATGCACTCTTCTGCACTGCATCCGTCCGAGAAGATGTTCTCTTCGCTGAAGAGCGGAGAGACGCAGTGCCCGAGCTTTGTGCACGGTGTGTCCTTACACAGCCTGATGGCATTGGCGGGAGAAGCGTTGTTCTTCACTCTTTCGACGGCGCTTCTCAGGGTTGGAACAAGCTTGTTGATACCGACAACCAGAATGACCTTCTCCGGACCGAAGGCTATTGCGCTTATGCGGTTGCTTCTGCCGTCAACCTGGTAGATTTCACCCCTGTCCGTGACTGCGTTTGCAGAGGCAAGGTAAAACTCGGCCCTGTAGGCGTCACGCCTCTCCTCATGCCAGTCTGTCTTTTCCCTGAGATAGTCCATAATTCCTGTTTCGACGAGCGTCATCGAGCCTCCCGTTGCCGTATATGACCCTTCCGGAATCATTGTCTTTATGAGGGTGAGAGCCTCCTCCTTCGTGTCGACAAAAGCCGCTGCGAAGTTGTTTTTCTCGAGATTCTTCAATACATTCTTTATTCTGCAGTGTTCTGCCTTTCTCTTGTTTGCGTCCATGACATTATTTTTATTCTTTTCACCCCTATTGACAAGTCTCGGCCGAATCAGTTATCTTGTTCTGGTATTCGACGCAGGGTAGAGCAGTTGGCAGCTCGTCGGGCTCATAACCCGGAGGTCGTA
>CAVFZO010000127.1:0-3722 GCA_963626925.1 Clostridium sp. AM49-4BH | reverse complement strand
AAAAGAAAAAGCCACCTGTTGACTCCGGAACAATGAGACCGGACAGCGGTGGCTCGAAGGGCCTTCTATGTATTATCGTGGACATACCTTGACAAAGGCCGACTCCCGGTATGTGTAAGTCCTTGAGGACGGAAGCGGGAGAGTACTTCCACTCTCTTTGTCCGGCGGAGACGCGTCCGCCATGCAGGCCTGGGCTGCATCTTGTACAGCCAACCCACAGCAAAGGTTAATGTGATGCGTTCGCCGAGTCAAGACAGGAGGCCCTTTGGTCGACTCGACTTCCTGCGTTATGCCATAAGAAATGGGAGCCGTTCTGTCCAACAGCTCCCACTTCAGGTTCTGACTTATTTGATTACTTTTTCTTTTTCTTACTGCCACATGAACAGCCGCCGCAGGAGCCGCAGTTTCCGCTGCAGCCGCCTTTGTCTCTGTCCCTTTTCATTGCCATGATGACGGCTGCCACGATGGCAACAACTATTATCAGTACAATGAATGTTCCCAGATTCATGCGTTAACCTTCTTAGCCTTCTTGATGAAGAGCTCATAGATGTAGAGAGCAATTACAAGAAGAGCGATGATGAAGAGAAGTACGTTTCCCTTTCCTGTGAACATGTTACCAAGCTGTGTGATAACAAATGCCACAAGGTAAGCAAATCCGCATTCCCAGCCGATTGCAGCCCAGGTCCACTTTCTGCTGTTCATCTCTCTGCGGATGGCACCCATAGCTGCAAAGCACGGAGCACAGAGGAGGTTGAATGCGAGGAAGGAGAATCCTGTGACTGCTGTGAAGGATGCGCTGATTCCCGCATAGGCATTGCCTGCAGCACCGTAGAGGATACCCAGTGTTCCGACGATGTTCTCCTTTGCGACAAGACCTGTGATGGATGCCACTGCAGCCTGCCAGTTACCCCATCCGAGAGGAGCGAAGATCCATGCGAATACTGAGCCGATCTTTGCAAGGATGGAGTATTCGATCTCGTCTTCAGCAAGCATTCTGAATCCTTCTGCCGTGAATCCGAAGTATGTCGTGAACCAGATGAAGATTGTGGAGAGGAGGATGATTGTTCCGGCTTTCTTGATGAATGACCAGCCTCTTTCCCACATTGACCTCAGGATCGAGCCGACTGTCGGGAGATGGTAAGCAGGGAGTTCCATGACAAACGGTGCGGGATCGCCTTCGAAGAGCTTTGTCTTCTTGAGGATGATACCGGACGAGATGATTGCGAACATACCGAGGAAGTATGCCGAGGGAGCAACCCAGCTTGCGCCGCCGAAGACTGCGCCTGCAATCATTGCGATGAAGGGAAGCTTGGCACCGCAGGGGATGAAGGTCGTCGTCATGATCGTCATCCTTCTGTCCTTCTCGTTCTCGATTGTACGTGATGCCATGATGCCCGGGATACCGCATCCTGTACCGATGAGGATAGGAATGAAGGACTTACCGGAGAGACCGAATTTGCGGAAGATTCTGTCCATGACGAATGCGATTCTTGCCATGTAACCGCAGCCTTCGAGGAATGCCAGGAAGATGAAGAGGACGAAGATCTGGGGAACGAAGCCGAGAACTGCGCCGACACCTGCCACGATACCGTCGAGGATGAGGCCGCTGAGCCACTCTGCACATCCGATTTTCTCGAGCAGCGAACTCAGGAGAGCAGGAATACCGGGAATCCATACGCCGTATGCTGCCGGATCGGGCTCTTCGTAGTTGACGCCTGCCATTGCCTCTGCGCTTTCGAGGAGGTCATCATACGATGCAGTCTCTTCTTCTTCGGCAAGTGTTTCTTCGTCTTCGACTGTATATGTTACTGTGTCGCCCTGCTTTGCCTTCGATACGATGGAAGCAACTGTCTCGGCCGAATACTCTTCAACTTCGATTCCTTCCTTCTCGGCAAATGCAGCGAGAACCTGGTCTGCGCCTGTATATGCATCGGCGTCTTCGCTGTATGCCGCGCTTCCGATACCGAAGAGGTGCCATCCGTCTCCGAACACGCCGTCGTTGGCCCAGTCGGTAGCCCAGCCGCCGACTGTAGTGACGGAGATGTAGTAGACGAGCCACATGATGAGGGCAAAGATCGGGAGAGCGAGCCAGCGGTTCGTTACAACCTTATCGATCTTGTCGGAAGTGGAGAGGCCGTGCTGCTTCTTCGTATATGTGTTCTTGATGAGGGATGCGATGAAGATGTATCTCTCGTTCGTGATGATGGACTCTGCGTCATCATCCATCTCCTTCTCCGCATTCTTGATATCTTCCTCGATGTGGCTGAGTGTAGCCTGGTCGATGTTGAGCTTCTCGTAAGCCTTCTTGTCCCTCTCGAAGATCTTTATTGCATACCAGCGCTGCTCGCTTTCCGGAAGTGAGTGGAGAGCTGCTTCCTCGATGTGTGCGATAGTGTGTTCCGTTGCACCCGAGTAGATGTGCGGGGGAACGGGGCGGCTGCCGTTTGCAGCCTGAAGGCACTTCTCTGTGACTTCATCAACGCCGTCGCCCTTGAGAGCCGAAATCTCGACTACAGGTACGCCGAGCTCTCTCTGGAGCTCCTTGACGTTGATCTTGTCTCCGGACTTTCTGACGACGTCAATCATATTGAGGGCGATCACCATCGGGATGCCCAGCTCGATGAGCTGTGTTGTCAGATAGAGGTTTCTTTCCAGGTTCGTTGCATCGACGATGTTGAGGATGACGGAGGGGTTCTCGTTCTTGAGATAGTCCCTTGCAACGACTTCTTCAAGTGTGTACGGGCTTAAAGAATAGATGCCGGGAAGGTCGGTCACGATGACGTCCGTGTTCTTCTTGAGCTTTCCTTCCTTCTTTTCGACTGTTACTCCGGGCCAGTTACCTACGAACTGGTTTGCACCTGTGAGTGCATTGAAGAGAGTAGTCTTACCGGCGTTCGGGTTACCGGCAAGTGCGATTTTAATACTCATATGTCCACTTCTCCTTATTATTCTACTTCAATAAGATCAGCATCGGCCTTTCTGAGCGAGAGCTCATAGCCTCTGACAGTCAGTTCGATAGGGTCACCGAGCGGTGCAACCTTTCTTACATAGACCTCTGTGCCCTTTGTCAGACCCATGTCCATGATTCTTCTCTTGACGGCGCCTTCGCCGTTGAGCTTTCTGATCGTTGCCTTTTCGCCAACATTAACTTCTTTGAGTGTTTTCATATTTCTTTTTCCCTTTACACATATATCTTCATGGCCATTTCTTCACTGATGGCCACTCTAGACTCTTTTACCTTGACGATGAGATTGCCGCTGTTTGTGGAGATTACGGTGACAAACGAGCCCGGCGCGAAGCCCATGTCCTCGAGATGTCTCTTCACTTCAGGGCTGCCGGAAACCTTCTTGACTGTGTTTTCCTCTTCCGGTTTTGCTAGAAAAAGTGGTAGCATTAGATAAGTCCTTTGGTTAGTTTTTGCTAACTAACGGAAATATATGCTTCTCTTTTCCTTTCGTCAATAGGGGAGGATGAAGAAATGACGATATTCCGTTTTCTTTTCTTCTAATTCATTGTTTTCGTTGCACTTAACACGCCCTTTGGTCTCTTTCCGCGTGCCAGCTCCTCTCCCTTTTCAAAGTTCCGCCTTTTTTCTAGAATCTCCGCATGAGACTCAATTTCTTCTGTGATATAGACGGAACGCTGCTTCCCTTCGGAAAGGCCGTTCCGGAGAGTGCCGCCGAGGCAATAGAAAAGGCAAGGAAGGACGGACACCGCTTCTT
>CAVFZO010000126.1:0-3880 GCA_963626925.1 Clostridium sp. AM49-4BH | reverse complement strand
CGGGAATATCAACAAACTGGTCCAGGCCGTTTACCCGGATCGATCCCGATACTCCTGCTATCCTGATTCTCTTAGAAGAGAGTATCCTGTGGCTTATGCCGTACTGCTTCAAGTTCAGTGATTTCACTTTCTTTACGAACTTGAGCTTTCCGCCTTTCTGTAGTCCCTTCTTCTCGAGTTTCATCATTGTTTTGACAGAACTGATCATCTCCGCCTGTACACACTGCTTTGCCCGGGCTGGTAGATACTTAAGTTCTACTTCAACATCGTTCATATCCTTGTTCTTATGGACGACTGTTTTCTTCTTTGTATCATACTCTGAGATTCTGTTCTCCGGGTTTTCTCTGCTCCATTGAAGAATGGCATTCTTGAGCCACTTGGCTTCAACGAACATCATCTTGAGCTCTTCTTTCTGACGGGATGACAGTTTGTTTTCCTGGATCTTCACAGTATAGACGCGGCAACTCTGGCCTTTCCTCCTCAGAAAGGCTGCCGCTCTTGTCTCGGCTATCCGGACGTTCTTTGCGTCCCTTGCTGCGTTATCCATAGTTTTATTATACAAGAAATTAGCTGAGTTTATCGACACGTACGCGGTATAAAAACAACAAGGATGGCAATTCATATGCCAGTCTGGAGGCGTTGGCATCTTTCTTGCCTAATTCATGTAAAAAGGGAGAGGCCGAAGCTTCTCCCTGACTATCCGTTCTGTACGGAGGGCTATCACATCATGCCCATGCCCGGGTTCTGAGCAGGAGCTGCCGGCTCGGGAGCGGGGATGTCTGTGACGGAACACTCTGTCGTGAGGATGAGCGATGCAATCGATGCAGCGTTCTGAAGTGCGCTTCTCGTAACCTTGACAGGATCGATGATACCTGCTTCGACCATATTCACCCACTTCATGCTGTTAGCATCGAAGCCCACGCCCTTCTCGGCGCTCTTGCACTTGTCTGCGACGATTGCGCCGTCGACGCCTGCATTCTCGCTGATCTGTCTGATAGGCTCTTCAAGAGCACGTGTGACAATCTTGTAACCGACCTTCTCCTCTTCTGTCAGGCCGCTGAGATCCTTTGCTTCGAGAACCTTGCTTGCCTGGACAAGTGCAACTCCGCCTCCGGGGATGACACCCTCTTCGATAGCTGCACGTGTGGAGGAAAGGGCATCTTCGACTCTGTGCTTCTTCTCCTTGAGTTCGACTTCCGTAGCCGCACCGACGTTGACGACTGCAACACCGCCTGCGAGCTTAGCAAGTCTCTCCTGGAGCTTCTCTCTGTCATAGTCGGAAGTGCTGTCTGCAATCTGGACCTTGAGCATTGCGATTCTGTCCTTGATATCTTCTGCAGAACCTGCGCCGTTGATGATGGTTGTGTTGTCCTTGTCGACTGTGACTCTCTTAGCCTTTCCGAGCATCGAGATGTCTGCATCCTCGAGCTTCATGCCGAGTTCCTCTGTAATGACCTGACCGCCTGTGAGGACAGCGATATCTTCAAGCATTGCCTTTCTTCTGTCACCGAATCCGGGAGCCTTGACTGCAACTACGTTCAGTGTACCTCTGACAGCATTGAGAACGAGTGTTGCGAGAGCCTCGCCGTCGACATCTTCTGCGATCATCACAAGCGGCTTACCCGACTGTGCAACCTTCTCGAGAAGAGGAAGGAGTTCCTTCATGTTGGAAATCTTCTTGTCGTAGATGAGGATGTAAGGATTGTCCATGACGCTTGTCATGGTGTCTCTGTTATTGCAGAAGTAAGCTGAGAGGTAACCTCTGTCGAACTGCATACCTTCGACGAACTCGACTGTCGTCTCGATAGTCTTGCTCTCCTCGACTGTGATGACGCCGTCCTTGCCGACCTTGTCCATTGCATTTGCGATCTCGTCGCCGATAGTGCGGTCGTTGTTAGCGGAGATGGATGCAACCTGTGCAATCTCCTCCTTGTCCTCGATCATCTTGGCCTCATCCTTGATGCATGCGACTGCATCAGCGACTGCCTTGTCGATTCCTCTCTTGATGCCCATCGGGTTGACACCTGCAGCGACGCTCTTCATACCTTCCTTGGTAATGGACCATGCAAGTACTGTAGCTGTTGTCGTGCCGTCACCTGCAACATCATTGGTCTTGGTTGCAACTTCCTTCAAAAGCTGAGCACCCATGTTCTCGAACGGATCCTCGAGCTCGATCTCACGTGCGACGGAGACACCGTCCTTCGTGACTGTCGGAGCACCGTATTTCTTGTCCAGAAGAACAAGCCTTCCCTTCGGACCGAGGGTTGTCATAACTGCCTTTGAAATCTTTTCAACACCGTTTACGAGAGACTTTCTTGCCTCTTCGTTGAACTGAAGCTGCTTTGCCATCTTTGTTTATCTCCTAATTTATTTTCTTCATAAGAAGCGACTTTCGGTCGCCATAGTGTAAAATAAGCAGAAAGGCTGAAATCGGCAAGTGCTGTTGCATATTATTCGGAAAAGAGGTCGTCCAGAGTTACACCGGAGTGTATGATTTCAGAGTGACTGATGCAGACATATCCGCTGACAGTAACAAGGGTGAAATGTATGCCCTTCCTTGTTCCGGTCTTTTCCACAAGTCGGTTTCTTTTGCTGGAAAGGCTTTCCTCGTCATCATTCGTCATCACATATTCCTTTCCGTCTGCCGACCATTTCACTTCGACGATGTTGATAATGCCGTCAGCCCTGTCGAGAAGAAGATCTATCTGCGCACCTCCGTCACCCTTTCCCGATGAAAACCAGCAGTAGGGCTCAACCGACATTCCCGATATGCCGAGCTTCTTCCTGACCTGGTCAAGGTGAAGCAGAACCACCCTCTCATACGATAAACCGCACCAAGAATAATATTCCGGTGTCTTTACTATATTGAGCCAGTCTCCACTCACGGAGGATTTCTGAAGAAAACGGAAGTGAAAGAGCGACAGGGAATCTACAAGCTTGTATACGGCGCCGTTGACTCTCCTTCCGAGAGGGGCGTACTCATAAACCATCCCGCATTCGACAAGTTCGGAGAGCATCGTCCCGAGCTGGGTGTTGTTCTTCATTCCAGTCTCCGCCGCAATCTGATGCCTTGTCAGCCCCAGACTCTTCTTTGCGAGTGCAGTCACCACCTTTATGTATCCTCTGGGACCGCTGAAGAGTGACTGATAGAGCTCAGAGAATTCGTTTCTGAGGAAAGCTTTCCTTCCGAAAAAAAAGTGCATCGATATTCTGTGCCACACTCTTCACCTTCTCGAGCTTCGTCCAGTAAAAGGCAACTCCGCCTATTATCATATAAAGGGAGAGGATCTGCATGCGGGAATAGCCGAGACGACGCTCCGAGGCAAACTCCTCGCACTCTTTCAGAGTAAACTCCGAAAGCAGAATCCTATCAGTCAGTCTGTTATAGAGACCGCCTCTGTTATGAAAGACCTTCTTTATAATCCATGACGTCGCAGATGCACAGATGATGAGAACAATATCATCTCTCGCCGACGCCCATTCATTCCAGAAACCCTCAAAGGCAGGAAGAAACTCCGACTGCTTGTTGTCCATCCAGGCTATCTCGTCAATGAAGATGACCTTCTTCTCCTTCCGGGACTGAGATGAAAGTTTCTGGAGTGCAGAGAAGGCCTGAAACCAGTTTGACAGTGCCGGACATTCGTCAAATCCCTGCATGATGAGAGCCTCACGGAAGGCACTGAGCTGCATCTGCTTTTTCAGCCCTGCCTTTCCTGCATAGCAGAATGTGAAATCATTATGTGAACTACTCGGTAATAAATTACCAGAGCATCATGGCTGAGATTGCTCTCCCATGGGTGCGTCCATGACACCGCTACTGCTATTGCTAGACAGCTACTTTGTATACATATGGCATTCGTATGTCTGCCATTTGTATTTG
>CAVFZO010000125.1:0-3985 GCA_963626925.1 Clostridium sp. AM49-4BH | reverse complement strand
AGAGGACGCGACAGAAACAACGACAGTACAACTGCGCTTATACCGCCTGTCAGCTTTGCACATAAGAGCGGCATTACCATCTCCGGATTGACTCCCGCCGTGAATGCAAGATGGTCGCCGAAGACGAATGCCCCCGATACGGTGAATGCCGCATTGAGGATCTTCCCCTTCCCGTCCATGAGGGAGTATGTGGAATACATCGGTATGATGTTTGCAGCTGAGGCTATGAAGCCGGCTGATGAGGGGACGTTCAAGCCCAGGTGTGCTCCGATTTTCGCAAGAAGCGCACTGAAGTGTTTTCTGATGAAGACTACAAGAGGAAATGCCCCGGAGAGCACGAGTGCAACCTGCCCCGCTGTAAGAAGACCCCTGTCAAGCTGCGTCAGTCCCGCTTCATCCCTGTCGGCCATGACAGAGAAGAACGGAAGCATTATGCCGGTAACTTCCTCGAATGCCGCCAAAGCGAGAAAGAGCGTCACAACTGCAGTAACAAGCTTTGCCGAAAAGCGGAAGATCCGGATTGTCAGACGGGGAACGAAAGAGAGGCCGAGGGCAACTATGAGAGAGATGACAGCAACGGGAACAGTCCCCGAGAGGATACAGCTCAAGTTGATTCTGTATGGCGTGAATGCCATCATGAGGCCACCTGTAAAGGTCGCAAGAGGAAGTGTGACAAGGCCACTGAGGAGTCCTGTTGCAAGGTATTCAACATCCTCCTTCTCCACGATCGAAAATGCAACGGGAATGGAGAAGAGCCACACAGATCCGACCGTCCCTCCCAGGATAAGACCGCTGAATGCGGCTACAGCCTCGTTCTCCGTCATCCCGAGCGCAAGAGTATATGCCCCCATATCTGACGAGAGGAGAAGGCCCGGAAGAATCGACGAGTCCACACCGAGCGGTGTCAGAAGAAAAGAAGAGAGCGGAGAGAGAAAACGTATGAGAATGGGAGATGCGGCATAGACAGAGGCAATGGTGAGTGCAATCGTCCCCATTGCCCTGAAGCCTTCCTCAAAGGCCCCGCCGTAGCCGAGTCTGTTTCCCCGGATTCTGTCCAATGCCCCCGTGAGAGAGAAGACCATCATCAGGAGCATTATTATCCGGGCCATTACTTTTCAATGATCTCGTTGATTACAGAGACAACGTTCTTTTTTCCGTTGCCGGCATTGACGCCTCTCATGAAGAGAGAGTAGAGCGTATCGCCCACAGGTGTCTCGACGCCGCTGTCCCTTATGGCACGGCTCAGCGTTCCCGCCGCCGTCGCCTCGATATCGAGAGTGCATTCAGTTGCATCCTCGAACTTCCCGTCATAGTTCTTGAGTTCTGAAGCAAAAGCCCTCAGATTGCCCTCGAACATCGGGGAGAGGAATGTTCTTATCTGTTCAATGAATGTCTCGATATCACAACCGCTTTTAATGCAGAATGCAGCAGACTCCAGAAGAGAGCCGATGGCACCGAAGTGTACATTGCAGACTCCGGTATCTGTAACAGATGCCATAATTACATTATCACCAAGGTAGACATGCTTTCCGAATGCCGAGAGGACAGAATCCTCCAGTGCATCATAGACCTTCCTGTCGCCGGCATATACAAGGCCGCCGTTCTCCGTCGCGATATCTCCCGGATAGCACATGATCTTTGCATCGAGGTAGTCCATACCGCACTCAGCGGCAATTCTCGCCATATCCCTGACTTCACTTACCGTACTTGTCGTCGTGTCGATAAGCATACGGCCTCTGAGTTTATCCTTCTCACAGCCCTCGATGACCTTCGATGCAATGCCGTGGTGAGGCAGATTCAAAAGAACGGCATCCGTCCACTTTGCTTCGGAGAGCGTCGGAGCATACTCTGCACCCTCGAGAACGAACTTCTCAGCAGCACTCTTGTTCAAGTCCACAATAACGGGCTTTATACCCTTCTTCATCACAGCAGCAATAAGTCTGCTTCCCATAACGCCGCAGCCGACAATTGTTATACTTTTCACAGCAGCCTCCAATACTTGCATAATAATCCCACATATATTCTAATTACTATCAAATAAGGACCATAAAGTTGCAAAATAGCACCATAGCGATAAAAACACTTCCTCTCGACAGCGACAAGAGGGAGATTGTGACCTACCCCGATCCGACCTTCCCGTTCGAAATATGGAAGGGCGATATGTCACACTTTTCAGGAGGAGGACTTCCTCCCCACTGGCACAGGGAGATAGAATTCGGCCTTGTTACGGAAGGAGAGCTCGAATATGTATCACAGAGCGGACGGGCTCATCTGAAAAAGGGTGAAGCAGTCATAGTCAAGTGTGAAGCCATGCACTACACACACTCTCTGACCCCTGTTAAGTCCGAGCTCTATACGATATCGTTTCTGCCGTAGCTCATCGCAGGAAGTGGGGACAGCCTCTTATACACACTCTCTGACCCCTGTTAAGTCCGAGCTCTATACGATATCGTTTCTGCCGTCGCTCATCGCAGGAAGTGAGGACAGCCTCTTATACCGTGAATACATCCTCCCCTTTCTTTCCCTCGATTTCCAAATACTGAAAATAGAAGAGAAAAAGATAACAGGAATGCTGGAAGAGATCCGCACTCTGCCTTCCGGCTCTGAAATCAAAGCGATGAGCCTTATCTACACACTCTGGGAGGCGGCACTCCTCTTCCTTGAAAAGATGGATATCCCCAGAAGAAAGATTACACCGGACAGGGGCGAAGAGAGCATAAAGAGGGCGTTGAGCTATATCTACTCCCACTACAGCGAGAAGATATCCGTTGCAGATATAGCTAAAGCTTCGTTCATGAGCCGCAATTCCCTCTTCAGGCACTTCAAAGCCTCCTTCGGCAGGACACCGCTCGATGTGCTCGTCGATCAGAGGCTTACTGCCGCGGCGGCACTTCTTGAAAAGGACATGAGCATAACGGAGGTCTCCTCGGCTTCGGGATTCGCATCCTCAAGCTACTTCATCAAAAGCTTTCGTGACAGATTCGGAAAGACTCCCGGAGAATACAGGCGAGAGAAAAGAAGCAACAACGGCCGGGAGCTGTGACGATTACTTTTCTACAAACGGAACAACACCCTGTTCTCAAGGTATCTTTTCAGGTAAGAAGACGAATACAGGATCCAACAGATACCATATTTCTGTCTGCAATGACAGCATCGAAACTCAGACGAAAACAGACGCAGGCCTTCCACTCTGTATGTTGGCACGCCTTAAGCTGAACTCTGTCATCACTTTCTGTTGTACATACACAGAGGGGCTGCAGTTGCCCGCAACCCCTTATGTTGCAGCTGAAATCCTGCTCAATTGACCCTCGTCATAGGTTTTTCCGTTTCCATCACAATTCCGAAAAGATAGATGGAATCAACACCGGAGGCAAAGCTCAAAGAAGTAGAGAATGCAGCCCTGGCACTATCGAATCCGAGGCCATTGGTATTATCAACGAACAGGGCTCCGGCCTGACCATTCATGTCCACATACTGATAAGGAGTTGCAATCTCCGTCTTTGAAACAAGACTCGTCTTCGCTGTATTACTATAAATTGATAAAACTTCATCCGCCTCTGCTTCGCTGAACGTTACAGCACCTGTCCACTGTCCTTCGTCTATTGTCCACCGGCTCTTTACACTGCCAGCGATAGGAGTTCTGTCCGACCTGTATTCATAGTATTTTGTCACACCATAGTCTGGGTTTATGAGACTCTCTCCGTTCTGTCCCGGATTCGAAGATGCAAATGCAGGATACATTCCGGTCATGTAAACTGCATACTGGCCGGAGAATACTGCTTCAAAAGTGCCGGAGGATGCGTCATATTCCCAGGTTCCGACTTCCCCCATATCATTTTTAGAGGAAGAAGCCTTGATAATCTTCTTACCGTTCTCTTCCAGGATATCGACGGTGTAGTAAGAAAGAGTCCAGGTCCCCTTCAACGTCTCTTCTGTCACGATGTACTTCGCATACAGGTAGATATCGCCCGTGATTTTCTGGGAG
>CAVFZO010000124.1:0-4147 GCA_963626925.1 Clostridium sp. AM49-4BH | reverse complement strand
TAACCCGGGAGAAATTACATAGAAGGGTGTTTTAGGTCAAAGTCCTAAGGTCAGGAGACAGATAGACTCCTGGGTTAAGGAGACTGTCGACAAGACGAAAGAGTTGTCCTTTCTGGGGTGAAAGCCCCGGTCTCCAGGAATGAGAGAAGTACTTGTTTATCTGTCTTGTTCCTCGTCAAATACAAACTCGACAGCCTTTACATCTGCTCCACTATTCTTCAGGACAGCTAAGAAATCATCAGCCTTCATGACGACTGTGGCCCTGTTTGTCAGAGGATGGACACCTATGAGTCCCTCCCCGGGAAGGAAATCTTCATCGATGAAGCACTTCGTCCTGTGCTGAGTGTCATTGAGGAGTCCGAAGGGCGTGACAGCCCCCTTCTCAAGTCCCAGAACAGCCTCAAGTTCCTCTGTGGAGGCAAAGGAGAGAGGCCTCAGAGCGAGACTCTTCCTCACAGCCTTGAGATTCACCCTCTTGTCGCCTTTGACTACGAAGAGGTAGTATTTTTTTCTGTCGTCCCTGAGAAAGAGGTTCTTCGCCTCCGCTTCAGGGTATGTCAGAGAAACGGAACCGAGGGCTGCCATATCGAAAACGGCTTCGTGATTGTCCAGGTGCCACCACACACCCTCCTCGTCGAGAATGCGGAATATGTCGTCCGGTGTGTACATCATCTGTTCCAGCGTCCTCCGTTCTCATCACGGTATTCTTCATGATCCCTGAGATACGGATGCCCGTCGCCGCAGATCGTGTAGTCGCAGCAGTCGCCACTGCCGCAGGTCTTCGTTCTCACGAGGCGTGCATGTATGAGCTCCATACCTGCATAATCGGCGTTGCACAGCGCGGGGAGGATATCGAGAAGGTTGTGCTCTTTTGCAAACTCGGCAACGGGACAGGAGTAGAAGTAGTACCTTATGGGCTCACCCTTCTTATAGGGTTCGACATGCATGTCGTAGTCCTTCCACTTCGCACACTTTTTCTGAGAGCTCGAGAATGCCTTATGCAGCAGCCTCATATAAATGGGCCTGTTGGCGTTCACGAACCTGAGGCGTGCGAACGAGGGAAGGAAGAGCTCTCCGTAGGCCTTCTCAATCTCTTCGAAGGACGAAACATCCCGGCAGACTGTCCAGTAACTGAAGAAGAGGATGCAGTCATAGGTTCCGCACTCCCCGTTATGGAAGTTCTTCTTTCCCCCGAGGTCTCTCCTCCATGTGGAGAGGTAGCCGGTATACTGGAGCTGCACGCGTGTCCAGACATTCTCATACTCCTCTTCAGGATAGTGTGATGCGATAAGCGCCTTTATAATCTCCCTGCATCTCTCAGAGTAGATGACATGCACAGTGCGGTCGAAGTCGAGTAAAGAATCATCCATACATACCTCCGTTGGATATGTATATTTATCACTAAACGCAGATGATACTCAAGAGTTAGTCTTGACTATCTCTTGAGGCAAGCTCAAGCGCCCGTCTCATACTATCTTCGAACTTCGCAGCCTCCACAAGCGCGATGCCGTTCTCATCCGAGAGTACGATAAGCCTCATCCCCGGCGTGAAGCCCAGTTTCTCCCGCGCTTCCCGCGGGATGACGATCTGGCCCCGCCCGGAGAGTGTGACGCTTCCCCATATGTTCTTCCCCTTCGGGGCAGGAGGAATACATTCGAGGCCATCGACGCTGCTCTCCCCGACAAGACTGTCCAGACTGACTCCGTATACGGAGGCGAGGAGTGCACACTTTTCAATGTCGGGAACACTCTCCCCCGACTCCCATTTCGCATATGCCTGACGTGACAAGCCCAGTGCGGCCGCAGTCCTCTCCTGCGACCATCCTCTGATACTTCTGAGCCTTATGATATTCTCTCTGAACATCTCTCCTCCTATAAATCAAGTCTCTCGAATCTTTTCACACTCATTCTATACGAAAGAAAGGTTATGAGAGAAAAAAGAAGAAGCCCTGTGAGAAGAATAATGAACTTCCCGACTCCCCATAGATCATCAAACCTCTTCATGAAAGAAAGATGACTGATAATCTCACCAGATCCGACGACAGTGAATGCAGAAAGTGCATAAAACAGGAAAGGCTTTCCGATATTGTATGCCGTACGGAAGAATCCCCCGACGAAGATCAAGTTGAAGAGAGCGAATATCAGAAGCGAAAGGGACAGGGCGAAGAGGTCGGCCCTCATCATAGGATTCGAAAGATATACGGGACTGTCCCTCAGAAGCGTTGTCCTGAGAATTACACACCCCGTCATTACAAGAGCAGAGCAGAGCTCTATTGAGAGGACGAAGATGAACTTCCCCTTCACAGTGTCCTTCTTCTCAACAGGAAGGAGGACTGAGAAGATGATATCGCCGTTCTCCCTCGCCTTCTGGAAGCTCTGGAAGAGGCCGAGCGTCACGAAGAAGGGAGCACAGAGTATCGGATAGCCCGGAACGAGGAACAAGAACGAAAAGATGATAAAGACAAAGGAAAGCGGATGGGAGGAAAGCCTGATTTCCTTCATGAAAAGCTTATACATCTTTTCCCTCCCTTTCGAAGCGGAGAAAGGTCTCCTCGAGACTCTCTCCGGGAAGAGAGAAATTCAAAACGAAGTCCTCCTTCGTCCCCGAGGCCCTTATCCTCCCGTTCGATATGTACAATATGTCGTCAGCCGCCTTCTCGATATCGGAGATGATGTGCGTCGAGAAGAAGACGGCCTTTCCCTCCCCTGCAAGGTTCATGAAAACCGAGAGAAGCTCATCGCGGGAGAACGGATCGAGAGAGGAAGTCGGCTCGTCGAGAATAAGAATGTCGGAACTGTGCGAGAGGGCAAAGAGAAGATTGCATTTGACCTTCATCCCCGCGGAGAGCTCCGAGGCCCTTTTGTCCTCGTCTATATCGAAAAGAGTGAGATACTTCCTGTACGCCTCGTCACTCCATTCCTCGTAGAAGCTCCTCACGACGGACGCAACCTCCCGTATCCTCCTTGTCGGATACCAGTTCTGCGTTCCCGTTGAGTAGCCGGTGTGCAACTTAAAATAAGCTTCATTACCTGCGACAGGCTTCCCCCTGAACAGAATCTCGCCACCATCCGGATGAACGAGATTCAGCACGGCCTTTATGAGTGTCGTCTTCCCCGCTCCGTTACGGCCGATAAAGCCGGTTATTCTGCCCTTCTCAAGGGAGAATGAAACATCGGAGAGGCAGAACCCGGGATAACTCTTTGTAAGACCTTTCACTTCGAGAATACTCATACTTTTCCTACTATTGAGAACAGTATAACCATCAGCTGCTTCCGTCTCAAACAATCATTTTTTACATATTCATCCGGATTCTGCCACCGCCGGTTGCCCCGCTTCGGGAACCGCCCTCTCGAAAATGACGCTTTTCTCCTCATTTCTTACACCTGACAGTAAACAGTTTGACAATCAGTCAATCCATGGGAAACTTGAGTTGCGGGATCATATACCTGTTTCGTTGTATTCAATCAAGAAATGTATGCAGAGCCCCGCGCTTGTCATCCAAAGAGGAGGAGACGCAATGAAAAGGAAAGTTGTTTGTGTATTGTTCTTCTGTTTCTGGCAGTGTCGCTGCTCTTTTCAAAGGGGGCGAACGAGAAGGCCTATGACAGCTTCTGGTCAGTACTCAGCGAGTACTATCCGATGTATTATATCGCACAGTCAGAAGGACTGGACCTGGAAAGCATCAGAGATAACGGAAAGACGAAATTCAATGAAGAAACAAGTGAATACGAAATGCTCTTCCTTCTGAGAAGGCTGTGCTACAATTTTGTGAATCTGGATTATATCGTCGTGACCTTCCCCGCTACTGATGATGCTTCTGGCACAGAGATACCGGCTTTGGAAAGAAAATCTCCCTCAACTACATATATTCCATCCCTCAAGACTGTGATACTCAGAATTCCTTCCTTCGAAGTAACAGACCTCACTCAAGACCGTATCTCCCGATCTCTAGAGGGTCTGGGTGATGTAGAGAACATCATCTTCGATATAACAGGAAACAGGACGGGCAACAACAATGAAGACCTCTCGGTCGTCCTCGCCCTGTTCGGCGGCAGCTGGGATTACAGCTACAGGGCATATTTCAGAAACAGATATATAGCTGGATTGTTCTTCAATGCTGAAGTGATTAAACAAACGGAAAACCAGC
>CAVFZO010000123.1:0-4208 GCA_963626925.1 Clostridium sp. AM49-4BH | reverse complement strand
ATGCAATCCGTTCTGAGGAGCAAAGGCACCGGAGTGGGTTGCCCATTTTTTTTGCCTTTCTGTCCCCTTTCATAAGCGTGGCAGAAAAGGGCATCAGTTCTGCCAGAAATCTCTTGTAAAGAGGGCATAGACCGTGAAGAGCTCGAGTCTTCCCACCAGCATCAGGAACGAGAAGAAATAGAGCGTCCAGTCGGGGAATATGGCGAATGACATCTCCGTTCCCAGCCCTCCGATTCCGAGACCGATGTTGCCGAGCGTGAGAATAGTTGATGATAGACACACAAGGACGCTCTGTCCCGTCAGTGCGACAACGACGGAGCCGACAAAGAAAGTAATGAAGTACATTCCTATGAAGCCGCTTATCGAGGAGACGACGTCGGGAGTGTATGTGTCATCTCCTATCTTTATCGATGTCACGACGTTGGCATGGAGGCGCTTCTTTATTGCCGCCATACCCACTTTGAAGATGACTGCGATTCTTATGACCTTGACACCGCCTGCGGCACTTCCTGCACATCCTCCTATGAATGAAACGAGGAAGAGTATGGCCTGGCTGAATGCAGGCCATGTGCTGACGTCAGTCGAGAAGAATCCAGTTGTCGTTATGAATGATATGACGTGGAAGAAACCGTTTCTGAGTGCCGTCCAGGCGCTGAGACCCGACTTGATGAAGAGATTGAGGGCAATAAGGAGTGAGCAGGCAAGTACGATGTTGAGATATACTTTGAACTCCCCGTCCCTGAATGCCTTCTTCGCCTGTCCTCTGAGGGCTTTGAAGTAGAGTGCGAAGTTCGCACCTGCGAGGAACATGAAGATGGTACATACCCATTCCACATACGGGGAGTTGTAGCTTGCTATCGAGTAGTTCGTGGGTGAGAAGCCGGCGGCGCCCATCGTACCGAATGTGACTGTCATCGCATTGAAGAGATCGAGGCCTCCGAATAGGAGGAATATCGTCTGAAGCACCGACAGAGCAAGGTAGATGAGCCAGAGCGCGAGGGCCGTGTGCCTCGTCTTCGGCGTGAGCTTGTCCTTCGTTGGTCCCACCGACTCGGCTCCGACAAGGGCCGTACCCTTGGCGCCGAATGCTGGAAGCAGTGCGACGAAGAGGACGACGATTCCCATACCTCCGATCCAGTTCGTCATGTTACGCCAGAATAGGATTGACATGGGCAGCGATTCGATATCTCCAAGGCATGTGGCACCCGTTGTCGTGAAGCCGCTCATTATCTCGAAGTAGCAGCCGGCGAATGTCGGGTAGGCCTTCGTCATATAGAGCGGGATTGCCCCGAAGAACGATATGAGAACCCATACAAGCGAGACAAAGAGGCAGCTTTCCTTGGGGCCGATTATTATCTCCTCCTTCTTTTTGATGTTCGGAAGCAGAGTTACAGCACTGACTGCGAGCATCATTAAAAGCGTGATGACGAAGGCTCTGTGAGCCGTCATCTCTCCGTGAAATGCCGAAATGGATGTGGGAAGCAGCATCAGGAGTGCCACCAGAAGGAATATGTAGCCGATGAGGAGTCTCACGGACTTGAAGTTTATGTTCATCGGAAGAGCTCCGTTACGGCATCGTAGTTTGCATGGGCGCATGCAACGAGGACTGTGTCTCCGGCTGTGAACAGATACTGGCCGTCGGGGACGAAGCTTTCCCTGCTGCGTTTTCTCTTGACGCCTGCTATGATGCACTTTCCTCTGAGGTCGACCTCCATGAGCTTCTTTCCCAGAAGCGAGAAGCGCTCTCCGAGTACATATTCATATACTTCCATTTCACCGCTGAAGATGGAGTGCAGTGTGACGACGTTCTCTCCGCGGAGGAACTTCATTATCGCGTCGACTGTGGCTTCCGTCGTGCTTATCGTCGCATCTATATCCATATTGGTGGCGAACTGTATGTAGTTGGGGTTGGTCTTGAGAAGGGCCATCGTCTTCTTCGTACCTGTGCGCTTTGCATAGGAAGCCGTGATGATGTTGAGCTCGTCGTTCTCTGTTACAGATATCATGACATCGGCCTGGCTCAGCCTCTCATCCTCCCAGATGTTCTCATCCGTGATTGATTCGTTGATGGTGAGAATAGAAGGGAACTCCTCGCTGAAGGTGCGGCAGACCTCCGAGTCCTTCTCGATGAGCGTCATTCTTTTGAGCATGTTCTTGGGAAGGTTTGAAAAGAGATAGCGTGCGATTCTCGTACCGCCGACTGTGATCATACGCCTGAGCTTTATGCTGGTGTTGTCACCGCAGAGGGCCTTGTAGACCTTGTCGCTGTCGTCGTCTCCTGCCATTACGGCAATCTCGTCACCTTCCCTGAGGACGGTGTTTCCGCTCGGGGTGAGGACGTCGTTCTCTCTCCTTACTCCTATTATTATATACTGGCCTCCGAGACTCTTCTTCACATCGATGAGAGTCTTACCGGCAAAGGGGCTTGAAGAGGAGAGGAGGATCCTGAAGAGGGTGAAGTTCGCGTCGTCGAAGTCTATGATGTCGGAGAAAAGCCCTGACTTGAGGACGCTCGTCATGCGTTTTGCAGCCTCCTCCTCGGGGTTGACGATATGGTCGATGCCGAGGATTCTCTTTCCGCCGCCCTTGTTGCTTCCCAGGTATGATATGCTTCTGATAGCCGCGATTGTCGTCGCCTTCGGGAAGTTCGATGCTGCGATGCCGCATGCAACGAGATTGACTTCGTCGCTGTCCGTCACTGCGATGACAGCCGCCGCTTCGTCTGCTCCTGCTTCTGTCAGCACTTCCACGTCCGTTGCACTGCCGCATACCGTCATGCAGTCCAGTTTCGATACTACAAGCTGACAGCGCACCGCGTCGTTGTCCACAAGCACAACTGATTTCTTTTCCTGTATGAGATGCTTTGCAAGCCTTATGCCGCGCCTGCCCGCTCCCAGAATCACGATTTTCATACGGCCATATTCTGAAACAAAGGAAATCAAAAAGCAATGCCATCACTTCTGTACAGCTTCGATAGTCCTCATCAACAATAGAAACTTCCAGACTGAGGTATATCGAAATTTATAAGAAAGGCGGTATATGTCATAAAAAAGGAATAAAATTCACATATACCTCAATAACGGCTATTGCATTAAAAGCCGTCTCTGATGTAAAAGACAGACCATGATAAAGATGTCACCCGACTCAGCACTTTCATCTTCTGTCACAGGCGAAAGGATTCGAAAGCTCATGTCCGCCTATTCTCTTCTCGAAGCCGAGGAGGACCGCTTCTGCCGTGACTTCTCCCTTCATTGTACTCAATCCTGCGGAGAGTGCTGCCGCCACTATGTTCCGGTTCTGACACAAGCGGAGGCCGAACTTGCCGCATACTTCATTATAAAGGAGGGCAGGGAGGAGGAAATCCTCCTTCGTCTCTCCTCATCAGATCCCTCTTTGGGAATATGCCCGTTGTATAATCCCTCCTCATCACGTCACTGTTCCTTCTATGAAGGGAGAAGCATGGTGTGCCGTCTCTTCGGTTCCTCAGTATCGCTTGACAAGAACGGGGAGCCTTCGTTCAGGGACTGCAGATGGAAGAAGGAGAAGAGGGAGATACCATCTTCCGAGCTCGAGAGAAAGAGGGACGAAGTTCCTGTGATGAGCATATTCGGAGAGGCCCTCGAAGGGGAGGGCGAGAGCATATATACGGCGCTTCCGAAAGCTCTCGACAAGATCAAGCTCATCCTTTCATATTCCGGCGCCTGGCCTGCATAAGTTACCCGATCCCTGCATGAACTATACGCAAACCAGCTTCAATGAGCGACTCCTCAATCGAAGCCGTGGAAGATAATCATCCGGAGCAGAAGACAACAAATTGAACGGAAATATTCGACTCATCAGTTCAGCGTACAGGAAGTGCCTGTTTTCTGAAGAGATGACATCCATCGGCAATGAAATACAGTTGAAAACTCAGATCTTCACAACATACTACTTATAAGTATACTACTTACGAGTAGTAAATACGGCCGGCTTTAAAGGAACAGGACGATATCGACATACTTGTTCTGGACAAAAGCGGGAAGAAAGCGCTCTTCTGTGAATGCAGGTTCAGGAATGAACCTATGGCTATGGATGAATATGGTGATCTCGTTATGGCTGAAGAGATGTTTCAGAATGTACAGGAAAAGTATCTCATAATCTTCAGTAAATCTGGTTTTACATGAATTAGGCAAGAAAGATGCCAACGCCTTCAGGCTGGCATATGAATT
>CAVFZO010000122.1:3093-4312 GCA_963626925.1 Clostridium sp. AM49-4BH | reverse complement strand
GGTTCTGTCTGAATCTTCCCTGCTTACCCTTGAGCTGGTCTGCAAGAGACTTGAGGTCTCTCTTCGAGGCACCCTTAGCAGGGTTTTCAACCTTACCGTTGTCGAGGAGGCAGTCGACTGCTTCCTGAAGCATACGCTTTTCGTTGCGTACGATGATATCTGGTGCCTGGATTGAAATAAGGCGCTGGAGACGGTTGTTTCTGTTGATGACTCTTCTATACAGTTCGTTGAGGTCTGTTGTTGCAAACCTTCCGCCGTCAAGCTGGACCATAGGTCTCAAATCCGGCGGGATTACCGGCAGGACAGTAAGAATCATCCACTCAGGCTGGTTACCAGAATCGATGAACCATGTGCAATATTTGATGACGGATGCAGCCTTCTTTGCTTCTCCGCTGTCTGTCTTTCCGTTCTTACGGATGATTTCAGCAAGAATCTCCCTGTTCTTTTCTCTGAGTGCCTCAAGGTCCAGTCCCTTCAAAAGCTCATAGATAGCCTCGGCCCCCATGCCTGCTCTGAAGGAGTCCTCACCGTACTTTGCTGTGTATTCTTCGTACTCAGCTTCGCTCAAGACCTGGCACTTACTCAGTTCATCAATCTGACCCGGGTCGATGACGACATAGCTCTCGTACTTGAAGATGGAGTTGAAATCTGCCTTCTTCATCTCAAGGAGATAGCTCATAATCGAGGGCTGTGACTTATAGAACCAGACATGTGCGACAGGAGTTGCAAGCTTGATGTGTCCGCTTCTTTCACGTCTGACCTTCTTTTCAGTGACTTCAACACCGCAGCGCTCACAGACCGTGCCCTTATATCTTTTGCTCTTGAACTTTCCGCACCAGCACTCCCAGTCTCTGGTAGTACCGAAGATTCTCTCGCAGAACAGACCATCCCGCTCCGGACGGAGAGAACGATAATTTATAGTTTCAGGTTTTTTGACCTCACCATAGGACCAAGAAAGAATCTGGTCTGGGGACGCAATCTTTATTCTTAATGTATTAATATCATGAGTATCGCTCATCCCTTACCTCCTACTGGTTGTTCTTTTCCTTTTCGGCCTTGCTGATTAACTCTCTGTCTCTCTCTGTAAGAGGAATAAGCTTGCCGTTCTCATCATATGCAGCAAGATCCAGAGCCAAGCCTCTGAGGCCCTGGCAGAGAACCTTGTATCCTTCCGGTAGATCATCCGGGTGTTCAGCCGGTTCGCCCTTGACGATAGCCT
>CAVFZO010000122.1:0-2981 GCA_963626925.1 Clostridium sp. AM49-4BH | reverse complement strand
GAACATAGCCTTACCACCAAGAGGCTGCTGTGTAACAAGAGAATAAGGACCTGTAGCTCTTGCGTGCATCTTGTCATCAACAAGATGGTGGAGCTTGAGATAGTAGATGTAACCGCAGAATACTTTGTTGACAAAAGGAACACCTGTTCTTCCGTCATAGAGTGTGACCTTGCTGTCCTTCGGTAGTCCTGCTTTGACCATCTCCTCTTCAATCTGCTCCATCGTAGCACTCTGGAAGACCGGAGTCTTATACCATACGTCATTCTTCACTGCAGCCCATCCGAGCTGTGTTTCCATAAGCTGACCGATGTTCATTCGTGAAGGAACACCGAGCGGGTTGAGACATACATCAAGCGGAGTACCGTCTTCCATGTAAGGCATATCTTCCTGAGGAAGAACTCTCGATACGACACCCTTGTTTCCATGGCGTCCTGCCATCTTGTCGCCCTGCTTGAGCTTACGCTTTGTTGCGATATAAACCTTGACTGTTTCAAGTGAACCCGGAGCAAGCTCTTCCTTTTTCGTTATTCTCTGGATGTCGATGACTGTACCTTCAACACCGTGAGGAACAACGAGGGAGGCATTGCGTGTGTCCTTACTCTTCTCACCGAAGATTGAGTTGAGAAGCTTCTGCTCGGGAGTATTCTCTGTCTCTGTCTTGGGGGTTGTCTTACCGACGAGGATATCGCCCGAGCGTACATATGTTCCGATACATACGATACCTTCGCTGTCAAGATGCTCGACTGCGCGCTCGGATGTATTCGGGAGGTCACGTGAGAAGCGCTCCTCCCCCAGTTTCGTCTCCTTCCTGTCCACATCATATTCCTTGATATGGATGGATGTATAAATATCTTCAGATACGACTCTTTCGCTGATAAGGACTGCGTCCTCGTAGTT
This sequence comes from Clostridium sp. AM49-4BH, assembly GCA_963626925.1. Taxonomy (GTDB): domain Bacteria; phylum Spirochaetota; class Spirochaetia; order Sphaerochaetales; family Sphaerochaetaceae; genus Ornithospirochaeta. The sequence continues at coordinate 2,084 of CAVFZO010000122.1, read as the reverse complement.
GTATCCGTTCCATGGAACGAATCCTACAAGGATGTTTCTTCCGAGTGCAAGTTCACCGTGGTCTGTGCTCGGACCGTCGGCAAGGACATCGTTCTTCTTGACAACATCGCCCACCGATACAAGCGGACGCTGGTTCATACATGAATCCTGGTTAGTGATTTCATACTTTCTGAGCTCGTATACATCAAGTTCATTCTTGACGCTCGGCTCATCCGGCTCGACCTTGATTGTCACCGATGAAACATACACAACCTTACCGCTTCTGCGTGCTTTGACCATGATAGATGAGTCATATGCAGTTCTCATCTCCATACCTGTTCCGACACGGGGAGTCTCGGGGAATACGAGAGGAACTGCCTGACGCTGCATGTTCGAACCCATGAGGGCACGGTTGGCGTCGTCGTGCTCGAGGAACGGAATAAGGGATGCCGCAACGGATACTACCTGCTTCGGGGATACATCCATCCAGTCAATCTCTTCAGGCTTTGCTGTCGAGTAGTCCTGGTTGGCTCTGACTGAAACTTCGCCCTTGAGAACGAATGAGCCGTCCTTCTTCTTCTCGACCTCTGCGTTACCCTGTGCAATCTTAGCCTTCTCTTCATCGTTGACATCCAGGTATCTGCAGTCGTCTGTGACAACGCCGTTGAGAACCTTTCTGTACGGTGTCTGGATAAAGCCGTAGGAGTTGATTTTTGCGTAGTTGGCAAGTGTCAGGATAAGACCGATGTTACCGCCTTCAGGTGTTTCGATAGGACAAATCTTACCATAGTGAGTGTAGTTGACATCTCTGACATCGAAGAGCTGACGTGCGTTGTCTCTCTTGATACCACCCTTAGGACCGATAGCTGAAATTCTTCTCTTATGTGTAAGTTCTGCCAGTGGGTTGACCTGATCCATGAACTGCGAAAGCTGGGACGAACCGAAGAACTCTCTGACAGCTCCGATGACAGGCTTGATGGAGATAATATCCTGAGGCTTTACATCGTCATCCGAGACATTCATCTTGTCCTTTGCAGTCTTGACCATCTTCGAGAATGCGTCGGCAAGGCTGTTCTCCAAAAGTTCACGTACTGTTCTGACTCTTCTGTTTCCGAGCGAGTCTTCATCGTCCTTCTGGAACTTACCATCACCGAAGTCCATAATCATGCGTGTCGTGCAGATTACGTCCTCGATAGTGAGTGTGGTCTCTTTAATATATTTCTCTTCATCCATTCCGAAGAACTTCTTGTTGAGCTTGTAGCGTCCGATTTCCGAGAAATCATAGCGGTTGGTGTCGTTGAAGAAGTCCTTGTAGTAGTTTATGACTCTGTCGCTGTCTGTTGTTGTCCTGATATGCTGGGGAAGGAATGTCTTCCATTTCTCGGCAACGTAGCCGATATATAGATCCTTGAATTCCTTACCTTCTTCTCTATAGATGCGCTGACAGTTCTCCCACTTCTCCTTGTCGAATGTGAGGGAGCGCTTGTTGAGTGAGGATACATCACCCTGGATGACTCTATAGCAGAAAATCCTCTCTTCGTGGAGAGTCTTCAAAACTGCCATTGACGGCAGGTCGTCGAGGTTTGTCTCCAGGGTATCGACAACTTCGATATCTTCAATACCTGCGTTTGCAAGTTCCTGAAGGTTGATGGCTCCGATTTCGTCTCCTGCGCAATACAGTACGTTGCCGTCCTTCTTGATGTCCTTATAGACAAAGCGCGGAAAATGACCGTCGTAGGTCGATGTGCTGATGAGCTCGGATGAATAGAACTGAGAGACAATCTCATCTCTTGTCCCGAGGCCGAGCATACGCATGAAGAATGTTACAGGAATAGCAATCTTCTTGAATGACTGTGTGTCATCCTTGCTTCTGGGGGATGTGGCATAGATGAGGTTGTGGATAGCACCGTAAATCAGTGTTTCCTTGTTCTTCTTCCCGTCGCCTTCTCCTTCGACCTTGAAGTCAACCTTGTTCTCCTTGTCATCGACGTTGGTTCTTTCGAAGACGAAAGAGAGCATGGAGCCGAGATAGGGATAGAGGTTGGCTGCAAAAAGCGAGCTCTTGAGTCCCTTCTTGTTCATGTTCTTGAAGATGACTCCGGGAG
>CAVFZO010000121.1:0-4544 GCA_963626925.1 Clostridium sp. AM49-4BH | reverse complement strand
GTAGAAAAAGGCTGCCGTTATGTTGTATCAAATTAGAAACGGCAACAGATTCTCCCTGCGGGGGAGGAAAGGGCATGATCCTCCGCTTCGATACAACCATGAAGGCCCTCGAAGGAGTAAGGAGAGAGAAGAGCCGTGTCATACTCCTCACTCCAAAAGGACAGGTCTATTCTCAGAAGAAAGCGAGGGAACTATCGAAGGAAGATGACATTGTCCTGATATGCGGTCACTATGAAGGAGTCGACCGCAGAGTCGAGAATCACGTTGATGATATGATATCGATAGGGGACTATGTCCTCAGCGGTGGTGAGACGGCGGCTGAGGTGATAGTCGACAGCATTGTGAGGCTCCTCGACGGGGTAATCAGGGATGGTGCAACGGAGGACGAGAGCCATGAGAATCTGCTTCTCGAGTATCCTCAATACACAAAACCTGCCGAGTATATGGGCGAACGTGTTCCCGATATTCTTCTCAGCGGCAATCATCAGAAGATAGAGGAGTGGAAGCATATCGAGGCTCTGAAGGATACTAAGAGGCTGAGGCCGGATCTTTTCGAGAAATATCCTCTCGGCGAAGAAGAGAGAAGGGCTCTCGATGAATCATGATTCTCAAAAGAGTCATGTGTTGAAAGGGAGTCACATCAGAGGAGGAAGCGTGTCATGCGGAAGTATGAAAACAAGGAAGAGCTTAAAACTGCGATAAGGAATTCCTTCGACAGGTACATCACTGAATTCGAGAATATCCCCGAGGCATTGAAAGACAGAAGGGCAGACGGTGTCGACAGGACTCCTGCGGAGAACCTCGCATACCAGGTCGGCTGGACGACCCTCCTTCTCGAATGGGAGGAGGATGAACGGAACGGATTGGACGTAAAGACTCCGTCTCCTGATTTCAAATGGAATCAGCTCGGCACCTTATATCAGTGGTTCACAGATACATATGCCGGCCTCTCCCTTGAAGAGCTGAAGAAAGCATTGAAGGAGAATGTCGAGTCTGTCTGCGGGATGATTGATTCGTTCAGTGACGAAGAACTGTTCAGACCGCATATGAGAAAATGGGCTGACGGAGCCACCCGGACAGCAGTATGGGAGGTGTACAGATTCATCCACGTCAATACTGTTGCTCCTTTCGAATCTTTCAGGACAAAGATCAGAAAGTGGAAGAGGGCGGTGCTGTAACCCCAGAGGATATTTTCCTACAGGAGGTATGTCATATATACCGGAAGGTAGACTATTCCGTCATCCTCCCTGTAGTCCTCCGTGTGGATGACGTAGGGTATATGAAGAACTTCAGAATATTTCTTTCGGAACTTGTTAAGCGATGAAAGTGTGTAGTTCTTACCGGATTTTACTTCCAGCGGCGATATGTTGTGCCTGCTGCTTATTCTGCTTTTTGCCGTAAGAAAGTCTATCTCCATACGGGAAGAGGCGTCGTCGTGTGAAGAATTTGCATAGAAATAAAGCTTGTGCCCGGCCGATGTCAGCATCTGTGCAACGGCATTCTCCATGACCATTCCAAGATTGACTTCCAACTTGTCGAAGAGGATTTTCTTATAGATTTCCTCGCTCATGATCTTTTTCTCGTCGAAGGTATGGCTTATGAGGAGCCCCGTATCGGAAAGATAACATTTCATGAGTGTCCTTTCTCTGTTCAGATTTAATCCTATGTTAGGCTCTGTGGTGTTGAAACATGGATTTATGATCATGGCATCCGTCAGCCAGAACACCGCATCATGATAGTCGTCGAAGGATGCGCCCTTCTGGATTGATGAAAGTTTGAAATGCCTGTTCTGCTTTTTCAGCTGTGAAGGAATCTCATCGAAGACGGATTCGGTTTTTATGGCATATCTTCCGGAATGTTTCCTGATATCCTCCCGGTAAAGTGCCAATATTCTTCGCTTTTCCATATCCACAGCCGCAAAATCTCTGTCTGATTTGTTGAAGTATTCATCCACAGCCTGCGGCATTCCCCCGACGATAAGATACTGTCTGAAGAGATCCATGACTTTGCGGTGCAACGCCTGTCCCAGAGGTTGTTTCTTTTCGAATAAGGTGCGGATGAGCGGAATTATCTGGTCATATCCGCCGGCAGTAAGGAATTCTTCATAGTCCATCGGATACATATTGATTGAATCCTCTTCTGACGGAATCAGAATATCTTTCACATGTTCTCTGATAGAAATTAGAGAGCCTGTTTCTATGTAATCGTACCGGCCGTCTTCAACAAAATACTTTATTGCACTTCTTGCTCTCGGAAAAAGCTGGACTTCGTCGAAAATGATAAGGGATTCACGTTCGAATAGTGGAACATTGAAGTAAGTCTTCAGCTTAAGGAAGAACGTATCGAGATCGTTCAGATAATGATTGAACAGATCCTTCAGATCATCATCGCCTTTGTTGAAATCAATAAGAATGTATGACTTGTACTCTTTTTCAGCAAATTCTTTTACTATGTAGCTTTTTCCTACACGTCTTGCACCCTGTACAAGAAGGGCGGTCCGGCCTCTGCTTGCATTTTTCCAACTTAAAAGAGAATCATATATCTTTCGTTTCATACATCAATGATAAAGCACAAATAAGAATTATCAAAGAGAATAACAGTTAAGAACGAGCTTTTTAAGATTCTATTTATGCCATTAATTAAGATTTTTGAAATAAAAAAATGCCATAAATCAAGATTTTTCTCTCATTGTTTGTACTAGTCATAAATCCATCGGGGAACCATTTGCCCGTGAGAAAAAGAAAAATGGAGGGTTCTTCACCGGAGCTTCATAATTCTTAACAATTATTACAGAAAACCGTGAAGATTCTGTCACGGAAAGTGGATATCTTATAGTCAAGAAAAGCGAATATAAATTGTTTTTTCTTCAATCCCTCCTTTGTGGGCTGCAGCATAATCCCCCGTTGCAGCCCTTTTATTTTTCCCGTTCCGTAGACTGTATAAGAAGAAAAAGTCCCGCCGGGCTTGATCTTTCCGGATCAGATGTACTCGACCTCGATATGGATGTCACCGCTTCTTTCGGGTTTTACGATTTTCCCCTCAATTTTTCTGCCGTCGACGGAGAGGGAGTATTCCTTTCCTCTCCGGGCATTGATGTGGAGTGTGGCGGATCCTATCTTCCTCACTGCCGTGAAGGAATTTATTTCTTTCGGGAGTACCGGATTGATTTCAAAGCCCTCCAGGCGTGGAGTAAGACCGAGGAGGAAATGACTTGCGTTGACGAACGTCCATGCCGCACAGCCTGTGAGCCAGCTGTTCTTTCCCTCTCCTCTGTTCGGAGCGTCACGCCCTGCAACCATCTGACAGTAGACATAAGGTTCGGTTTTTCTTATATCGCTTCTGTCTTCGTTGTATGAAGGGGAAATCTTACGGTAGATCTCGAATGCCCTGTCGCCGTGTCCGAGACATGCCTCTGCGTTGCTTACCCAGGGGTTGTTGTGGCAGAAGATACCTGCATTCTCCTTGTATCCCGGAGGGTAGGAGGAGACTTCACCGAGATTGAGATGATACTCCCTGTAGGCCGGCTGCAGGATGATGATTCCTTCTTCGCTGTCTAGGTATTTCTTTGTACTCTCGAGGGCCTTTTCAGCCATTCCGTTCTCCCTTCCGATTCCCGCCATCACGCACATGCCCTGGGGCTCGATGTAAATCTTTCCGTCCTCGCATTCTCTGCCCCCGACCTTTTCGGAGAAAGCATCGTAGGCACGCAGGAACCACTCGCCGTCCCATCCGGGGCCTTCGACGGCCTCCCTCATCTTCTTTATTTCCGCTTCTGTTTCCTCCGCCTCGTCATTCTTTCCGATGTGTCTCAGAATCTCCACATACTGTGAGGCGTATCTGACGAACAGTCCTGCGATGAATACTGACTCCGCCTTTCCCGACTCGAAGTTCGAGCAGGTCTGGAAACTTTCTCCGGGAGTGGAGGAGAAGCAGTTGAGATTAAGGCAGTCGTTCCAGTCGGCCCTCCCTATGAGCGGGAGGCCGTGCGGGCCTTTGTGCGTGACTGTGTACATGACGCTCCGCCTCAGGTGCTCGAGAAGAGGTGCCGCCTTATTCTCGTCGTTGTTGAACGGAACCGTCTCTTCGAGGATCGTGTAGTCTCCAGTTTCTGCAAGGTAGGAATAGACTGATGCGATAAGCCATAGCGGGTCGTCGTTGAAACCGCCCCCTATATCTGCATTGCCCTTCTTGTCGAGAGGCTGGTACTGGTGGTATGTGGAGCCGTCCTCGAACTGTATGGATGCGATGTCGATTATCCTCTCCCTGGCTCTGTCGGGGATGATGTGCATGAAGCCCAGCAGATCCTGGCAGGAGTCCCTGAAGCCCATGCCTCTGCCGATTCCACTTTCGTAGTAGGAGGCCGAGCGTGAGAGATTGAATGTAATCATGCACTGGTACTGGTTCCATATGTTGACCATTCTGTCGAATTTCTCCTCCCCGGTGTCCACATGGAAGGAGGAGAGAAGGCTGTTCCAGTGGTCTCCGAGCTTTTTCAGCGCTTCGTCAGCCTTGTTCTTTGAGGAGAAACGATCCTGCATTTCATG
>CAVFZO010000120.1:0-4557 GCA_963626925.1 Clostridium sp. AM49-4BH | reverse complement strand
GAAGACCGTATTTTTCCTATTACCAAATATATCTGAAAAACAGCTCGCAATAAAATTAATCGTTTCCAAAACATCAAAAAAAACAGAGTTTAGGAAGAGATTCATAAATTTCGATTAGTCGAGAAATGCTTCTGTCGACATACATTCTTTTTGTTTTGTAATGAATTATATGAAAAAAAACGAGCATTTAGTCACATTTCCAGCAATAAAAGGAAAAAGGAGCGGGATGCTCTTCTCTTTTGTCCTCAAAGTGGACGACGGGGAGCCGGGGTGTCGATTGACGAAGAAGAAATCTCTATTTATTATTCATCTTATATTAATTTTATATTTCAACGCACAGAAAAAAGTGCAAAGGCAGATTTTACTTTAATGGACGACGGCCATAGTAGCCACTACTCTACACAGCAGACAGATTCGGATGAGGTTCCTCCTCTCGCCAACTACAGTAACAGAAAAGGAGGAAACCGATGAGTGTTCAGGCTACTCTCATACTCCAGGTCCTCCTCATATTCGTAAACGCAGTATTTGCCGGAACGGAAATCGCAGTAATATCATTGAATGCGATACAGCTCAAGAAAGAGGCTGAAGACGGCGACAAGAAAGCCGCAAAGCTGTTGAAGCTTGTCGAAAACCAGTCAAGCTTCCTCTCTACTATCCAGATCAGCATCACCCTCGCAGGATTCCTCGGCGCCGCATTCTCGGCAGACGTGCTCTCGGAGCACCTCGTCGACTGGCTGCAGAGCCTTGGATGCCCGGGCTCGAAAGCTCTTCTCAATACGCTTTCAGTCATATTCATTACTATAATCATCTCGTTCTTCACACTCATCTTCGGTGAGCTTGTCCCGAAGAGGATTGCGCAGCAGAAGAGCGAGGGCTGGTCAAGAGCCGTTGTCGGCATCGTCAGCGCACTCCAGACTTTCTTCAAGCCCATCGTAAAGCTTCTCTCTTTCTGTACGAACCTTGTTCTGAAGCTCTTCCGTCTCAAGACAGACGGAGCCGATGAGGAGGTTACCGAGGAAGATATCCGCCTGATGGTCGATGCATCGGGAGAATCGGGATCAATCGAAGAGGACGAGAAGGAATGGATACAGAACGTATTCGAATTCAACGACACTCCCGTCGATGAGATAATGACAAGGGACCAGGATGCCCTCTGGATACAGAAGGATGCATCAAACGAGGAGATACTTGCCCTTATAAAGGACTCCGGCTACTCGCGCTTCCCCGTCTACGGCGAAGACCATGACGATGTAAAGGGTATCCTCATAGCAAGGGAATTCCTCCTCAACATGAACAGTCCCGACCCCAGGAGCCTCGATGAGCTCATAAGAAAGGCCTACCTCGTACCCGATTCAATCCATGCAGACAGACTCTTTGCCGACATGCAGGCCAAGAAGGTCCATCTTGCGATAGTCATCGACGAATACGGCTCTGTTGCGGGAATAATAACGATGGAGGATCTCATCGAAGAGATCGTCGGCAATATCTACGACGAATTCGACGACGTCGAGGAAGAGGAGATAACAAAGCTCGACGACGGAAAGTGGAGCATAAGCGGAGACTCCCTCATCGACGACGTCAACGAAGAGACCTCTCTCGATATCCCGACAAGCGAGGACTACGACACCGTCGGAGGCTTTGTCATGTCGAATCTCTCGACCATCCCCGAGGACGGCAGGGAGTTCGATATAACCGCAGGGGATCTGCATATCCACGTCCTCAAGGTCGAGGACAAGAGGATCCAGCGCGTCATCGTCGAGAAGAAGGTTACTCCACCATCTGAAGAACAAGACCACGAATGAGGAACCTCACCGTGCTCTCCTTCTCCTCGTACGGACCTTCCGTGAGAAAGAGCGAGAGCACGGCCGTGTAGGCCTTCATGAATGTTTTGATATCTCCCTCGTCATCTATCGAGAAGTAGGAGAAAAGGGATGTCAGAGTCTTCTCTGCGTCGGCTGTAACGACGTCGAACTTTTTATCCCCCACCTTCCTTTTTATAAGCTCACTGTTCTCCCTGTCGAGAAAACGGAATATGCCCTCCCTGTAGAAAAGGAGGGCTGTTTTACAGAATACCTCGGTCAGCGATGTCACTATATGGTTCTCATCCAGGTTCTGGAGCATCTCAAGATACTTCTCCTCAAGCGAGAGAATGAAGGAATCGAGAAGGGAGAGGAAGAGTTCCTCCTTCGAGCTGTAGAAGAGATAGAAGCTCCCCTTTGCAATATGAGACCGGGACACGATTTCGTCGACTGTCGTACGCCGTACACCGTAGAGCGAGAGACATTCGGCTGCGGCAGAATGCAGCGACTCTTCGATGTGTTTTCTCTCCTCCTGGCTGTACATTCTGGGCATGGTGACTATTTTCCTCTTTTTAGTCATTTTAATTTATAAAAACGCAGTTTTCAAGATTGAAAATATTCGCAAATCGAAGAAAAAACTTTGTTTTCCGGCGCCGCAGGGTGGACAATATATGCAATCACCAGAAAGGAGAAACAAATGGCTGCAGTAAGTCTACAAAACATTTGTAAGATTTACGATGGTGGCGTCAAGGCAGTAGACAACGTCAACATCGAAATCGAAGACAGGGAATTCGTCGTCCTCGTCGGTCCTTCGGGTTGTGGTAAGAGTACGACACTCAGAATGGTTGCAGGTCTTGAGGACATCTCGTCCGGCACCCTCACAATCGACGGCAAGGTCATGAACGACGTTCCACCGAAAGACAGAGACATCGCAATGGTTTTCCAGAACTATGCCCTCTATCCCCACATGACTGTCTATGACAACATGGCATTCGGACTCAAGATCAGAAAGCTTCCCAAGGAAGAGATCGACCAGAGAGTAAGGGAGGCTGCAAAGCTTCTCGACATCGAAGCACTTCTCGAAAGAAAGCCGAAGGCTCTCTCGGGCGGACAGAGACAGCGTGTCGCTGTCGGAAGAGCAATCGTCCGTAACCCGAAGGTCTTCCTCTTCGACGAGCCTCTCTCGAACCTCGACGCAAAACTCAGAGTTCAGATGAGAGCGGAGATCTCGAACCTCCACAACAGACTCCAGGCTACAATGATCTATGTCACACACGACCAGGTTGAAGCTCTGACAATGGCAGACAAGATTGTCGTCATGAAGCTCGGCGTCATCCAGCAGATCGGCGGTCCTATGGAACTCTACAACGAGCCTGACAACAAGTTTGTCGCAGGCTTCATCGGATCCCCACCGATGAACTTCATCAACGTTGATGTCGCCAAGGAAGGAGAAAGGACATACCTCAAGAGCCAGTCGTTCACACTCGATGTAACTCCTGCACAGGCTTCTTTCCTTGCCCCCTACATCGGGAAGAAGGTCACATTCGGTATAAGACCGGAGGATGTTGAGTTCTCGCATGCAACACAGCCGGGCAAGACCATCAACGGCAGCGTAAGCGTCGTCGAGCCTCTCGGAAGCGAGACCCAGGTCTACGTCACGACAGACAACGCAAACATCGTCGGAAAGATCGACCCGTCGGTCATCCCGACTGTCGGCGAGCAGGTCTCTCTCCTTGTCAACATGGAGAAGGCAAGATTCTTCGACCTCGAGACGGAACTCAGAATCAGATAACGACATTTTTCGATATCGACCGGACAGCTTCTTCTGTCCGGTTTTTTATTGTAAAATCATGCAGTATGAAAAAGAAGTTTCTCATCCTCTTCGTCCTCTTTTCAATCGGTGCGGCACTCTGGGCATACACACCCCTCGACAAGAGCACTGTGAACACCATTGACAGAGCACTCATGACTGGCTACAACGCCGCACTTGACAAAACCGCGACTGTCATCGATATCGCACTCGCCACGACTCCCGTCATCACGGCACTCTCGGGAGAGGGACGAATCGGAACGACGGCGGTAATGTACGCCGAGACATTCGCACTGGCATGGGGCGCCAAGGAAATCCTGAAGTATACTGTCTCCCGCTCGAGACCGTATCTATATTACGAAAATCCCCCCGAGGAGAAGAAGGATGACTGGGAGAAGTCCTTCCCTTCCGGGCACACGACAGTGGCTTTCGCCTCCGCAGTCTTCACTTCCTACACATTCAGAAAATACAACCCGGATAGCCGGTGGCGTCTTCCTGTCACAATCGGTGTCTATACACTTGCAGCAGCCACTGCGGCACTCAGAATAATGAGCGGCTCGCACTTTCTCACAGACGTCCTTGCAGGCGCGGCACTGGGCTCGATCATCGGCTTCGGAGTTCCGTGGCTTCACACACTCCCGGGAAATGCGGAAGTATCTGCAGCACCGTTCACCCTCGCCTTCAGGATAAGTTTCTGAGAAGAAGTCACAGCCAAATACCGAACATCACATAAGAAAAGCAGTCTGTCCCGAAAAACATACATGATTCGGGACAATTTGTTAAATTATAATAAATTGTTTACGTGTACTGTTGACAACCACAAAGTCTTGCAATATTGTTATTACGTCACACGTAATAATTTTGGAGGGGTTGTTTTGAGGATTGTCTATTCTAATAAAACCTATACTCGTCACTAACGAACCACTGTAAACGAAACAATTCGTGACT
>CAVFZO010000119.1:0-4691 GCA_963626925.1 Clostridium sp. AM49-4BH | reverse complement strand
TAGCACAAAAATCGAGAAAGTTATGGGATTGTATATCCATCAGAAATAACGATTTCCTGCATTATTATATCGTTGACGATAATTCTGCTCTCTTTTCAATACAATTCGGGAAAAGGGAAGGGTAAGACGGATGACATATTCTCTGCCATCTTTCTTCTGGAATACAGATTGTTATCTTTCATATCCTTGTATAACATTCAGAGTACATTGCAAAGGAGAAACTTATGCAGAGAAAATCAGTCAGAGCAATTCTGACACTTCTTGTCGTGCTTCTCACAGTAACCGTACTGGGAGCACATCCTGTAAGCGAGATGACGGTACTTCCGGAAGAAGTACAGGTTCAGATCCTCTTCACCTCCGACATCCACGGTGCAATCGTGGACAGCCAGTACAGCTCGGGCGACGCCGCGACAATCAGCGGAACGGGACTCTCGAGACTCAGCACTGTCCTCAAGGAGAGAAGGGAGCTCTATCCAAATTCCATCACGCTCGACAACGGTGACACCATCCAGGGAACTCCGTTCACCTATTACTACGCATTCTTCCGAAATGACGTCGAGGATCCTACGATGAAGGCACTGGGGCTTCTGGACTACGACTGCTGGAACTGGGGAAACCATGAGTTCAACTACGGCATGACTATCCTCAACAAGCAGGTTGCTGATGCAGAAAGCGAGGGAATCGAAGTCATTACGGCTAACTTCATCAAGAGCGGAAGCGATAGCTACGAGCCCTACTGCAGCGCATACATCACACGCACATACGACGGCGTCAAGGTCGGCGTCATCGGTATGGACACACCCAATATCCCGACATGGGACAAGGCTGCAAACTGGGAAGGCATCGACTTCAGAACATTCGTCGACTGCTGGAACCACTATGCAGACATCCTCAAGAACGAAGAGGGTTGTGATATCGTAATAGTTGCATGCCACTCAGGACGCGGCACAAGCGGCGGCAATCTCGTCGATGCAGACGAAATTGAAGGTTACAACGGCGACGGCCTCTACTATGAGGACAGCTACGAGAACCAGATAGCATGTCTCATCGAAAACAGCCGCGGGATAGACCTCGTACTCGGCGGCCACACTCACGAGAAGGGAACATACTCCTTCAGAGACCTCGACGGAAAGGAAGTTCCGGTTCTCCACTGCGGAACAAAGGCACAGGCACTCGGCGCTGCACTCATCACATACAGCAACGTTGAAGGAAAGATCACCGACATCACACTCGATGTCATCGATACCTCGAAGAGCGACGTCGACGAGGAATTCCTCGCCGCTATGAGCACCTACGAGACAGAGGTATGGGACAACTACCTCAACGCAGTCATCGGTTACGCTGAAAAAGAGTTCCCGGCACCCGGCAATATGACAGAGCCCAATGCCTTCTTAGACCTCATCAACAGAGTACAGCTTGATGCAATTCCCGAAGAAATCGGCGCCCAGATGTCCATATCCGCTCCTCTCAACAGCTCCACAGGAGCCGTCATCCCCGAGGGTGACATAAAGCTCGGGCTTCTCTTCCAGCTCTATAAGTACGAGAACTGGCTCTACTGCATCGACATGACGGGATCAGAGATCAAGGCATGGCTCGAATTTGCGGCAACGAAGTATGAAGTGAGTGACGGCGTCATCGTCCGCGGCGGCGGAATGTACTGCGACACACTCTACGGAGAGGGCGTATCGTATGAGGTATACCTCGGAAACGAAGAGGGTGACAGAGTCAGAAACATCACATACCTCGGAGAGCCGCTCGACATGGACGGACATTACAGGGTCGTCATCAACAACTACCGCTTCACAGGCGGCGGCAACTACATGAAGGCTGTCTCCGACTACCTTGATGCGCCGAGCTTTGCTGGCGACGAGAGCCGTGTTCTTTATTCGACTCAGTATGACATGGAGCAGGGCGAGGACCTCGGGCAGGTGAGAAACCTCCTTTCCGCTTATATCCAGAAGGTCGGAGTAATAACTCCTGAAGTCACGGGAAGCTTTGCTGTATATACTTCAGCATCCGATAACTGAAAACCCTGACAAAAGGTACACCTCCCGTCTCCGGGAGGTGTTTTACATCAGGCCAGGCATTGCGTAAGCTCTGCTTCCTTTCTCTTACCAGAGACTTATTCCGGGTATGTATCCCGTATAACCCTTATAGTTGTAGAAGAGAATGTTTTCATCACTTCCGGCCTTAATGGCACCTGCATGGATGAGATAGGTCGTCTTGTCCCCTTCATTATCGATAGTCAGCTGCAGGTGGTACTCATACCTGTCGTCGTTGTGCTTGATGACGGTTCCCTTGACCGAGAGTATTGAGTAGAGATAGTCCCTGACTATTCTATCATCTCCGTTATAACAGTCCACTTTGAATGCGAGTTCTTCGATGTCCACAAGGTACTTTTCGGATTTATCGAATTTATCTGTTTCCTTCGTCGTTGCATTTTTCTTAATGTATTTCAGACTATCGGCATCAAGGATGAATTTGGTTGATACTTTATCAATATCATACTTAGTGCCGTCGATTACAAGAGAGCCGTCGGTCATCCTCAGATTCGTGAGAAGATACCGTACAGTATCGGTCGATTTTCCGCTTGTCAGACTGAAGATTTTTGCAACGTCCGTTTCCCCGTCCATCAGGCCTTTGTTTTCATTAGGACTGATGAGAACTCTCACTATGTTATGGAGGCATCTCAATTCATTCTTCAGGTTATTCACTGCAGTGTCAGATGCTTCTTCACCGGAAGAATTACCGGGCCAGTAGACTGCCTTGAGTGTGATATCGCCTGTGACGGGAGTCGTGAAGTCGTAATACTTGCCGTCCTTCGTCCACCACATGAATCCCTTCGTTCCGCTCTTTTCCGGGCTCCTGGGTTCGCTGGCTGTTTCACCTTCCTTGACAAACTGCTCGGAGGGTGTGTATGTTCCGCCGTCGGAGTCGAACTTCACTGTGTAGCCGTTGACGTAGGTCGGAACGAGAGTGATGTCGGCGACAACAGGGGAGTTGAAATCGTATTCGATATCCTTTCCTTCGAGAACCCAGCACTTGAAAGCCCAGGCTCCGCTCTTCGACGGAGCGTCGATCTTCGTTGCCTGTGCTCCGTCCTTCACAGTCTGTGTACTGTATGTGCCGCCGTCAGCATTCTTGAATGTGACTGTGCGCTTCTCGTAGTAGACCGCCCTGATAGTGAGGTCGGACATTATCTTTGTCGTCGCAAAATCGAATGTCGATGTTGTGCCGTCACTCTTCACGACCTCCCACTCCTTGAATCCCCATTTCGTGGAGTTGACAGGAGTCTTCGGCTCAATTGCATAATCTCCTTCCTTAACATACTGGACATCGTTCTGAAGATCCCCGCCGCCGGTAGACCAGATTGTAACCACATAAGTAGTGTAGTAGACCGCCCTGAGAGTGAAACTTTCGGTAACGGGTTCATTGAAGTTATACGGATCCCAGGACACAGTTCCCGTGCTGTCGACCTTGACCCACTCCTTGAAGTATGTGTTCTTCTTCGTCGGATCCTTCGGCGTGATTACTGTCTTTCCGCCCTTGAGAACCTGGGAGGGTGTGTATGTGCCGCCGTCGCTGTTGAAGGAGACTGTGAAGTATTTCTCATCTGCATATACCGCACGGAGAGTCATATTTGAAGTCACAGGTTCTTCTTTCGAAAAATCGTAGTATTCGGTATGACCGTCATCGTAGACTCTCATCCACTTGGCAAAGCCGCCTGTTCCTTCCTTAACCGGCTTTTCCGGCTCGATGAGTGCCGTTCCGCCTATTACTTCCATCGGAGAAACATGGGAGCCACCGTCGGTATCGAACAAAATGGTATATAGCGGCCAGTAGACAGCCTTCAGTGTTATGTCCTTCGTCACAGGAGAGGAGAAATCATATTTAACGCCGTCGAGTGTCCACTCCCGGAACATCGTATTCTCTTTCACAGGGTCCTTGGGCTCGACGACCTTTCTTCCGCTCTTGACAGTCTGGCTCTCGGTTTCCACCATGGCGCCGTCTGTGTCGAAGGTTACAGTATAGAACATAGGACTGTCGCTTTCACATCCTGCCAGTGCCAGAAGCAGGACAAAGAGGGATATTATCGGTATAAGCTTCTTCATTATTACCTCGATTAATTCAGCCGCCGGGGCTGCATTCTTCAATTCTTTAATCACTGCTCTTCACAGTGATCATTCCTTATCTAAAACACCTTTCTCACGATAATGTGACAACTTATCAATAGACTCTGGTGAACTTCAGTCCCTCGTACTCGAAAACGACTTCGGTCTTTCCGCTCTCGTTTGTCGTTGCCGTTGCAGTCAGTTTCGGATATGTCTTATCACCAATCGTCAGAACGGCAGTCGTCACCTTTGTCCTGCCATCGGTCCCGGAAGATACTATTGTGGCATCTATGCTGAAGGTCTGGGTAAGGTTCTCCCACGTTCTGCCTGTCCCCGAGTTATATACGTACTGCAGAGTGAGTTTGAAACCGTCGATCTTTATTGTCGCTGTGTTTCCGTCCTTCTTTGAACTGTTCGCCGCTATTTGCGACTGGTCGCCCAGAACCCGGATGGTTTTGAAGTAAGAGCTGTCTTCATAGATATACTTCTCGTCGTCGTATGTGAGGAAGAGCTTCTCGCTTTCCCCGTCTATGGAGAAGAGAGAACTCAGGAGAATCTTTCCCATGTCGTGGTCGGCGG
>CAVFZO010000118.1:0-4693 GCA_963626925.1 Clostridium sp. AM49-4BH | reverse complement strand
CCGGCAAGTATTATTCCTTTCATCTTCTTACTCCCCCTCGGCCCTGAATACTGCTCTTACTGTCTGGAAGATTATCTTCAAGTCAAGAAGGAGAGAGCAGTTGTCGACATATTCGGCATCCATCTTCATCCAGTCGTCGAATGATATGGAGTTTCTGTTGGGCTGCACCTGCCAGATGCAGGTTATGCCGGCCTTGACTTCGAGGCGCTTCTTCGCCCTCTCGTCGTACTGCTCGACCTCCCTCGGGAGGGCGGGTCTGGGGCCGACGAGGGACATCGAGCCGAGAAGTATGTTGATGAACTGGGGCATTTCGTCTATGCCTGTCTTTCGTGTGAAACGGCCGACCTTCGTTATTCGCTTGTCGTTCTTGACCTTGAATACCGGACCGTCCATCTCGTTCTCATCATCCATGCTGTCTCTGAGCTCTTCTGCGTTGACGACCATCGATCTGAACTTCAGTAGGTGGAATGTCTTTCCGTTCTTCGTCACCCTTTTCTGGGCAAAAAATACAGGACCGCCGTCCTCTATGAGGATGGCGCATCCTATTATTATGGTGAGGGGAATCAGGAATACTATTCCGATGAGTGATGCTATGATGTCAAAGAGACGTTTTATTATCAGATAAAGATAAGATTTACGGTTTTTACTCATGCCTCACTCAGACGAATCTGACCATTCCCCTTTTATTCTTTAACGCAAAGTACAGTCTATGCCGTCCTCTGAGAGCTGTCAATAATTCTTCCTGTAGTAACCCTTCCAGCTATGGAGAAGCCATATGTGGTGAGGGTACTTCTCTTTAGGAATATAAACCGTTACATTCTTATCACTTACGTCCACTGCATTGAGCACAAAGCCGTAATTCTTTATGCCCATTGCATTGAGATCCTCTGTTATCTTCTCGATATGAACAGTGTCATCAATGCCGGCTCTGAGAACGATGATTGTGTATGAGTAATCTTTGAGAAGTGAAAGCGTCGAAGGGTTTTCGTAGGCGATACCGAGGTTGGTGATTTGAGCCTTCGTTACCCCCTTCAGGCCCTTCTCTATTGTTATGTTGCCCGCCTTCGGACTGAGGGAAACAAGTGCCGCTGTCTTCTCTTCCGTAAGGTTTAGCTTACTTGCTATGTACTCGAATTCCCTTCTGTCTATTTCGTCTGCATTTTTGTAAAGAGGTATCGACGCAACAAGCTTTCCGTCGACTGTCTTCTTCAGTGCCTTCGAGGAATAAACCCGCTTGTCACTGAAACCGACACAGAGCGCCGTGATAACGCCGACGACACCGCCTGCGAGGAAGAATATGATGCAGATAAGGCCCCTGCTTGTTGCCTGGTTCTTTGTTCCGGCAGCAGGCTCTGTCACCCATTCAAACGATGAATCGAGGTTCTTTATATAAACCTCTACTGCCCTGAGGTTGTTCTTGAGGGATGTGATAGTGTCCAGCGTGGATTTGAGTTCGACATCGGAGGAGGGAGACGAGAGCAGTGCTTCGTAGCTTGTTATCCTTTCCTCGATTATCCCCTTCACAGTCTCGGCTTCGGAAAGATACCTCTCCGATTCCGTATCAACCTTGTTGTCGACGAGGTTCTTTATGAATGCCGTCCAGTAGTCGGTATCCGACGTCTTGCTGACATATATTCTGTAGTTGTCGGTTCCGCTTATGTTGGAGTAACTGAGACTTCCGTTTATATCTTCATAGGTGATCTTTGCATCCGGCTTTGCTGCGGGGGTCCTCTTTATTGCACTCTCTATGTTCTCTCTCGAGAAAAGCTCATAGAGCTCTTCAGATACCGTTATATACTTTCCGCCGTACTCCCTGATGACACTTGAGCCGTAGGGCTCCTTTATCCTTACTGTTGCACTGACCTCATACTCCTTACTCTGCATCAGGGCATATCCTACACCTATAAGTGAGAAGATCAGCGTTATGACTACTATGAGCTTGAAGTGGTCGAAGAGGTGTCCGAAGAGCTCACCAAGTGTTATCTCATCATCGTCTTCATATAAGTATTCGTTTTCTGCGTTGTTGTATTCGTTCATCCATTACCCCCGGACCTCTGATTATTCTACACTGTGCTCATGCTGTGAGGCAAATCAAATTCCGTACCCCATCATTCTTCTATATTTCGCCCCGCTTGTAAACATCGCGAGTTCCCTTCTCATGCCTCTCCGTTTTTGCTGAAAGATACGTCTCTGCATTCTACGAGGCGTCCCACCGGGGTGTCTGGTGATACGCCGGAAGATATGCTGCTCTGCGTGGAGGCTGTCAGACGGGAGAAAGCTGACGGCAGGGGAAATCCGGCTGTCAGCTCTCGTGTCTTTGTGCTGCTTTTTCGTTCTGCTTCCCTTTGTTCTGTTTTTCCTCCCGCTTCAGATAAAGGGACTGAGCTTCTTCCAGCTCTGGACGTTCTTCGCCCAGCTGAGAGTGCTCCTCTTCTCTTCCCTCATATCCCTGTCGATATCGGGATCGGGGACATAATCGGGATCGTTCTTGTAGTCGTCGTTGATAGTCTTCAGAAACTCCGCAAAGCCGTAGGTGCCGCCGACATCATCAAGGAGCATCTCGCCGTCGACTGCTATCGTGACGGGTCTGTAGAGCTCGCGGCACTTGATCTGCGCCCTGTCTACTTCCTCCTGTGTAATACGTCCGTCATCTATGAGATCAAAGCATTCCCCCCTTGCTGTAATCCTGACATGCCAGCTGTCTCCATAGTCGTAGCTGTAGATGAGGGTGTCCGTAAAGGGGAACGGCAGTACCTCCTCATAAAGGCGCGTCCGCTTCTCTTTCACTACTTCGTCTATCTCATCCTTGATTGAATCCAGTAATGCCCTTCCGCTTTCCTCCACATAATCGGGTGCAAATGAAATTACTGATGATACCGGCAGTCTCTCCAGCAGATCAAATGCCGATGACTCATCAAAGCTCAGTCTTGTTATCGGCGCGTCCTCTGCCTTTACTATCTCAAGCTCCGTCTTCATATCCTCAGACCAGGGCTTCGGGGGATCCATTTTACGCCCTATGTAGTTTTCCACAGGGCACTCATCCAGGATTCTTATCCTCTTTCCATCTTCATCGATCTTCCACAATACGTAATAGTCACTGTTCTCCCTGAGGTCTTCATTTACAGGTTTAAGACTTTTCTGACTCTTGATATATCCTTCCTCACTGCATCTCGAGTAATAAGGTCCTGTGTATTTCTTAGTCATCCAGTTCTTGAAACTTCCGCCCCTGTAATCGTCTGCCCAGAACTGGGCATTTTCATCCATGAACGGGGATCTGAAGAGAATTCCGACGAGGCTCGCCCAGAGAGCAAGCCTGTCCTCTGTGACTCTGTCTCTTACATCCTCGGGAAGCTCGAACGAGTGCAGGTGGCTGTTCTGCCATCCGAAAAGCCGCTGGATAAGAAAGTGTATTGCATAGAGGGGCATGTCGGAGGGAACAATTACGTCGCGCGAGATTGTATCCCCATACTTGACGCCGCCGTACTTTTTGAAGACGGCATTACAATCCTCACCGTCTGAGATAAGCTCCATGTGGAGTCTCATGACTCCGTCGGGGAAGGCCGGGATCCTCTCTCCCGATATTCTTTCGAGGTCTTCTATGCTGCGGTGGCTTATCATACCGGGGGTATCAGCAAAGACGAGCTTGTAAAAGAGAAGATATTCCTTCTCCTCATCCGTCAGTTTCTCCTTCTTCTTCAGCTCCTCGTATTGAGCTCTCATCTTCCTGCATCTCTCAATCTCATCCGAGTAAAGATCCTCCTCGAAATCCTCCCATGAGATACGCATCGGCCGGCTTGACGACGTCGTGTACGACATCTTCGTCTCCTTCTTCCATTCGTCCTTCCATGACGGCGCTGTCCTCACTTCTTCCTTCTTCATTTCCTGCCTCTCCTTTCTGTCCTTTTCATACTCTCTGTACTCTCTCACCTTCTCGGCATGCGGTGAGGGGTCAAGTGTGTTCTTCACCCTCTCCTCATACGGCATGTACACAGATACTGTTGCCGCAGAGACACCCAGCTTCTCTGCAATTTCCTCTGTTCTGTATCCCTTCCTCTTCAGCTCCAATGCCTTCTCTGTCAGCGGATATGTGATATCACCAGTGGTGATGAGGATTTTACGTACCTTGTTCCTGTTGATTTTGAAATGCTCTGCCGTATCGAGAATGGAGCCGTTCTCCGTCCCCCGGTAGTATTCCGATACTTCCTTGAAAAATGCCCTGTCTTTCTCGCTTATTGCCATTCATACCTCCTTTTAAAATCACAATTAGACAACCTTTGCTTTGAGTATACCCTATCTGAAGGGGAAATCAACAGCAAATGAGAAGAAAATCACAATTAGACATATATTCGTTCTTTGTCTCTTCTATTAGTGCAAACGTAAGATACTCTGATTTTGCAGACCTTTCCCCCCAGACTCCGCGTTAAGCCTGCGAACTTGCCCCGCCGACAGTCACGCCGTCTTCATTGATTGACAGTCTCCTCCTCGATATCGAGATCGTCGTTCCAGATGACTGAGTATCCTCCGGAGAGTCTTCCTCTCAGGAAGAGACTCCTGTCCTTCAATGCCTCAAGCTGCGGATACTTTCCGAATAGCCGCGAGATATCATAAGACTTGACACAGCCGTCCTCGAAAGTCAGTTCAAATGATGTGGCGCCTTTAAAATCAGTTTTACTGCTTTCATATGCCCCCGTTT
>CAVFZO010000117.1:0-4874 GCA_963626925.1 Clostridium sp. AM49-4BH | reverse complement strand
AAAAGATAACAGCAGGAAGAGTTAAAAGCCCGGATACTTCGTGTTTTCTCCATCCAGATGAAAAAACAGGAGGCAAGGATAGCGTAAAGCCTACATAGGTCAGGAGGTTGGAGAATGTCTTTCCTTCCTTGTTCCTGTAGTTCCATCTGTATGAGTATGCTGCGCCGAGGGAAAGCAAAAGATTTTACAGACTCCATCCATCATACGGAATCTGTCCCGGAATTAAGGTGGAAGAAAAAGATAAGTTGCTGTATGATAAAAGCATGAAGAAAATATCTGTAGACAGAAGTTCCTTTGAAGATCTGAGAAATATGGATTGTATATATGTCGATAAGACAGCATACCTCTATGATCTTGTGGGTGATAAGTCTACCAGCTATTACTTCATCTCACGCCCGCGCCGCTACGGAAAGAGTCTCATGTGCTCTACTCTTTGTGCTCTTTTCGAAGGTAAGAGGGAACTCTTCAAAGGCCTGTATATAGATTCAACGGATTATTCTTTCGAGAAGTATCCGGTACTTCATTTCAATTTTGCCGGCTACAGCGTCAAAAGTTATGAAGCATTTCTGAATGATTTTCAGACGTCGATTATCTCCGAAGCAGAAAAAAACGGAGTTAAGGTGGAAAAGTCAGAACCTTCTTCAATGCTGACTTCTTTTCTAAGCGGGATTGACAGGAAGGCTGTCATAATCGTAGATGAGTATGACTCTCCTATCATCCATACATACAAGGATGCGGAGAAAGCTGATAATATCCGCGATACTCTCAGCACCTTCTACGCAGTCATCAAGAATACTGACAGTAAGATAAGATTCTTCTTCCTTACCGGCATCACCAAGTTTTCCAACATGTCCATCTTCAGTCAGATGAACAATCTCATCGACCTTACCTTTGAAAGGAACTATGCATCCGCATTCGGCTATACAGAAGAAGAGCTGGAAACTTATTTCTCCGAATATATCGACGCATATATGAAAAGTGACGACAGAGAATATGACAACAGGGAGGATTTTCTCTCTGCAGTGAGAGATTACTATGACGGCTACCGTTTCTCATACAGAAGCGGAGAACGGGTTTATAATCCTGTTTCCGTCGGCAGGTTTTTCATGAGCGGGTGTTATTTCGAACCATACTGGGAGAATACGGGAGCAAGTACGCTGGCTGTCGAACTTGCCAGAGATTATCATCTGGAAAGAATCATCTCCCAGAATCCATCCCTTCCGCTGAGTGCCGTCAATACATTTGACTACTCTCTTCTCAGGGAAAGGAAACTCAAAGAATCACAGGTACTTGCACTCTTACTCTTCACCGGCTATCTGACAATAGCGGACGGCAGCCCGGAGGGTCTGACGCTGACATTCCCGAATACCGAGATCAGGAAAACATTCACAGAGAATCTTGTCGAACGTTTCACGGGCATCGAGAGCGGCATATATGCAATGGAGGGCGTGAAGGCAGTAAGGGAACGCAGCACCGCAAGGCTTACGAAGGTATTCAACGCTTTTCTGGAAGAGTTCCCCTACACCATTCTCGGGAAGAAGGAAAAGAGCTACCAGACGGCTTTCTATTCTTTCTTTCTGATGATAGGCGGCGCACGGATTGATGCCGAAGAGGCCTCTCTCAACGGGCGCAGTGACATAGTCCTTTCTACAAACCGTGATGTCTTTATTATCGAGATGAAGGTCGATGACAGTGTTGACGACGCCCTCAATCAGATAAAGACGAGGGGCTACTACCATAAATACATCAACACGGAAAAGACCATCCACATCATCGGGCTCGACTTCTCATCCAGAAGCCGGCAGATAGCAAAATGGAAGGAAGAGATAATCGACAAAGAGGTCAGAGCCGGGCTGTCTGGGATGAAAAACTACGATCAAAGTGAGACAGGAGACGACGAAAGCGTAAAGCCGACGTAGGCCTGGAGGTTGGGGAAGGTCTTTCCTTCCTTGTTCCTGTAGTTCCATCTGTATGAGTATGCCGCCCCTAGGGAGAGCGAGAGATACTTCCATATCACGACTTCCCCTTCCGCCTTGATAACAAGTGTGTGTTCCACAGTACCTGTAAGGGCAAGCCTCCATACATCGTCTATAGTGTCGATGCCGGAGAATGTGTAATTCTCTTCCTTATCCCCCCGTCCCTTCTCTCCATGTGCCATGTAGAAGACGGAGGAAGAGAGAGTGAATGAGCCGGGAACTCTATAGCTGCCGCCGAGGGCGAAGACTATGAGGTCGCCGCCGTAGATGTAGCCCGAATATGACATGTCGTCGTAGTCTGATTCCGTGCGCTTGTAGCCGAGGAGGTAATCCTGAGAGAAGCATCTCGGATATAAAAAGGTGAATTCTCCCGTTGTCTTATCTCTCGCCCCCTTGAACTGTGTAATGTTACCGTTATCGTCATAGAACTTGCTGTTGAGGTACATTCCCGGCATGTTGTAGACGGTCTCGGCGTAAACGTTCAGGATTCCGTCTTTTATTATATCGCTGTAGGAGACGTTGAAGAGGCCGCCGTAGGCATTGGGCTCGGTGTAACCGAAGCCCAGGTACCCTTCGGCCTCTCCCTTGACCTGGCTCTGGTCCATGGTGAGCTGAAGGTACAGGTTCCACTTAGGAGCGGGTGACCATGAAAAATCGAGTGTGATCATATTGTTCGCTTCGAGAATCGTCTCTTCATGATAGTTGTAGTAGTTATGGAAGATCATGAAGGGATTGAGGTAGCGTATATCGAAAGCGGAGGAGGTGTCGAGAAGCGTGATGAATGCAAGCGAGAAGCGGAACGAGGGGGTGAGCGTCACTTCGTAGTCGACGCTGTGCCTGAGCTCTCTGTAGCCTGTAAAGCGTGATGAAAGGACATCCCAGGGTTTGAGAGTCCGGGTATTTCCTTTCTCGTCTACTTCTTTCGGATCCTTATGCGACGAATCGAATGATGTGAGAGTGAGGAATACCGATGTGTGCTCTGTGTAGAACCCCGCCTTCACAAACTCCTGGTAGTCGTAGTTGTCACCGATTGCGGTGTTTCCCGTATAACCCTCGCCGAGGGATACCCTCGAGCGTGCGGCTATGAGGCTCACGCCTTCCGTCCCTATCGAGATGCCGGCATCGGAGGGGAAGTTCTGATAGATGTGTCCCCCCGAGAGCTGACTCTGGAAATGGTTGTTCCAGTACGGCTCGCTGTCGCCGTATTTACTGATGGAGCTTATGACTCCGATGGAGAATCTTGAATAGATGAAGTCCAGTATATTGTTCTCGAGTGTAACGGATACAAGGGGCCTGCGCTCCCTTGTGTTCTTGATAAACCAGTCTCCGTCGAGATCCCATGTAAGGTTTTCCTTGTAGTCGGATCCGAACGGCATGCCGCTCTGGGCATATATCTCGGGAGAGAGTGCCCCCGTAAGGTTTACAGATCCCAGTCTGTCGGAGTAGATGCTCTCCGTCTCCGTCAGCTCTGCTTTCATTGAGGAGAGGAGCGTGTTGTCGGAGCCGAGGACATTCTCGGCACGCGAAAGGGCGAGAAGGAGCTGATCTGCCGTCACAGGGCCGTTGGATGAGGGCCCCGCAACTCCCGCCGTATGACAGAGGGCGTTCACCCTCTGCCACTCTGAAGACGAAACTGCATAGTACTTCTCTCCACCTGCATTGAGGACGAAGAGAGAGAGGGCGAAAACAAACAGCAGGAGGACGGCTCTTTTCATTCTCAGACTCCGCCAAGGGTGTTCCTGAACCACTTCGAAAGGGCCACGATACGGTTGTAGAAGGAGAGTTCGAGGTCGACTGTATAGAAGATCACGTTTACCTTGCTGTTCTTGTCCTTTACGGAGGCCAGGGCATATACGTAGATACCCTCCTCGGTCTCCTGGATATCGAGTGACATGTTGACCTTGTCCTTCTTGACGAGGCTTATGCCCATGAACTTCAGGTCGTTGTTGTTCCTTATATCCATGAAGATCTCGCTCCCTGTGACTGAATACGTCATACGGTAGACGTTGCCGCCGAATGATGTGTCATCCTGATAGGAGTAATATTCGGCATATGATGGAACTACTTCGACCACAGGGTCAGATATCTTGTCCTTCTTGCTGTCAGACGAGAGCATCGAGCACTCGTCAAAGAGCGTCTTCTCCTTGTCCCCCGCCCTGTGTGATATGTAGGTCAGTCCCGTCATAGTGGAGACCTTGAGGAGCGTGTTGTAGAGTGTGAGCGTCCTCTCGCTCTCACTCATCGTCTTCCATCCCTCCGGGTACGGCACAAGAGATCCCACGGCTACCCCGAAGCCCTTCTCCATTTCCTCCACTGCGGCAATCTTCTCGCTCACATAAACAGAGCGTGGTGCTATCAGGGAGAGGTCCCCGTCAGTGGTGCTCTCTTTCACTATCTCACCCGCAAGGATGCTGGAGTATGTTTCGTCGTCTATTCCGGGAAGGATATCATTCAACGCGGGGTAAGATGAAAGCGTAAAGGCGAGAAAAAGGCATACTGCCAGGGCTATAAACTTCTTCATTTATTGATCTCCTCCACAAACCAGTCCTTGAGCGATGTTATTCGCCGTGTGAAGGCCGACGGAAGATGAACGTCGGTGACTGGAGTCTTTACATACTCGTCTGCATCCCTGACGGTTGCAAGTCCGAAGATTGCTATTCCCTCCTTCGTCATCAGCACATCGACGCAGAGATCGAGCTCCCCTTCGTTCACTGCCGTGAAGAAGAAGAACTTGAGCTTCGAGACATTGGTTATGGTCATGAATATCTCATCGTCTGTGATATCGTAATTGACTGTGTATGTATTGCCGCCGAAGATGTTGTCCTTGAGGTATGCCGCTATTTCATAAGAGTATGATTCGGGGGCGTAGACGAAGGAGGCGTCTGTGGCCTTCTTCCC
>CAVFZO010000116.1:0-5070 GCA_963626925.1 Clostridium sp. AM49-4BH | reverse complement strand
TCGGGACATGGACTCTCAAGAGCTACTTCGATGCACTTCCCTCCTCTCTGATCGAAAGTGCGAAGGTAGACGGTGCTAAGAATCTCACAATAATGACGAGAATCATATTCCCGATGGCAGTTCCCGGAATGATAAGCATCGCCATCTACGGCTTTGTCTGGTCATGGAACGACCTCCTCTATTCGATGACACTTGTCACAGACCCCGCAAGAAGAACACTTGCTCCGGGACTTGTGATGACATATCTCGGGGAGGCAAGCACGAACTGGTCGGCGATGATGAGCGCATCAATTGTCGCAGCCGTTCCCGTGACGGTAATTTTCGTCTTCCTCCAGCGTTATTTCATATCGGGACTGACGAGCGGAGCCGTGAAGGAATAACGGCCTCCCGAGCGGCTGAGAGTCGTCCCTCATTACGGCAGCTCTCCGGATACCTTCCTGCTGATATTGCAGGATCTCCTCTCTGTCATTTTCATGCCATGATATCCTCTTTTGAACATTTGACAGCCATGAAGCCCCTTTCCCCAGCTGTACTATACTGCTGTCGAGGACCACTATGTTGTCCGGATCAGATTAGAGGGAACATTATGCATAACACCTTCGTCCGCTGTTTTTTGAAAGATGATTATGAATCACACAAGGAAATATCTTGCACAGCTGATTTGTGTCATCTCTGGTGACACAATTATGACAAAAGGATTTCTCTCACCAGTGGTGGATCCCGGGAAGACTACTCTTCCAGTTTGAAACACTGTATTCTGTCACCGTCACAGAAATAGGTATCAAGGACAATCGCATCGCCCGGATAGTACAACGGCGTCCTCTGCATACCATATCCCATATCGGGACAGTTATCGCACCTGAATGCGACGATACTCTTAAAAAGTTCAGCTGAATCCTCAATGAAGAGAGGAGGAACTCCGGGAGATGCAAGAATCAGGAAAACCTCGTATTCCCAGCCTTTCTTAAAAACATAGCTCGTTATCTTCTTTATTTTTTCCTCGGTCTTCTTATCGCCCAGAAGCGAAGAATAGTCGTCTATGACGAAAATTGTCGAGCACAGGTCCTTTTTCTCCTCCTCTGTAAATCCTCTTTTCTCCTTTCTTGCTGTTTTCACCAGAGCAATACGGTTCTTTATCACCTTATCGAGATTGAGAAATGCGTCCATTATTTCGTCTTTGTTCTTGATTATTTTATATCGTGGATCGCTGCTTTTACTGTCATACTCCCCCTTTTCAAGAGGGTCTGCGACTATGAAACGGAAGTTGGCCCTCTCTTTGAACTCCTCGAGTATGACTTTTATGAAATTCGTCTTTCCGTATCCGTCATCACCGTAGATGAGCATCGGAGAATATTCGCAGAGGTTATATGATATCAAATCGGAGTCAGACGCGTCGCTCCCGGCATCGAAAGTGAAAACTCCTTTCTCCTCTTCATCTGCACCATCAAGCGTCTCCTTTTGAGAGTAGCTGAGTATCGGGGGAACCGGATTACGTACAACTACGGAGATTTCATCGCTGAACATATCCACATACACTGAAGGGACAAATGAGAGAAGAGATGTCAAATCCTTTACGATGTTCGCCTTCCTGCGGATTGTCACATCTTCCTGCGTTATCTTCTTGAATACATACTCTGTTACGGACCAGCCTTCATACCTTTCAGAAATCCTGACGCCGACTCTGTTCTTTTTGAATGCCTCTGTTATAGTTTTCTCCATTTCCATATTGTTTGTTATCCTTCCTTTCAAGAATAACACACTAGCCGCTTTCCTCTCTACAATCCGCTCTTTTTTTCTCATCCTGTCCTCTTATAGTCTCAGAAGGGGGTTAGAAAGGAGGATAATCTTTGAGAAAGAGCAGAAAAATGAGGAAAAATCCTGATCTTCGGGTAATAATCTGATAAGAAGGTCTTATGAAGGATTACAGCTCGGATACAGAGAAGACAGTCACCATACTCAAAGATACGATATCACAAAAGGGGTACGATTATATCTACGACAACGCACATAAAGTCCACAGGGTGCTCATAGAGAAAGGCATAGACAAAAGCATTGCCGATGTCACCCTCTACGCTCTTGCGGCCGGAATTGCACGCGGGAATAAAAGCAATATCAGAGCGGACACAGAAGAGAAGCTCTTTCTCGACAGAGAGATGTCTGCTCTTGTATCAGATATGTTCTCTTCCCTCTACGACACGAAATCCCTGTCGGAGATGAAAAAGGAAGAATTCAAGGGGCTTGAGGAGTTTCTCAATGGAGAATGGGAGATAAAAAGCAGAGGAGAGGCAACCTGGCAGTACACAAGAGGAAGCAGGACGGACTACTCCTACACATACAGTATGACAATAAGGGTTGCAGAGAGGAAGCTTGTCGAGAAAGACCTCCAAGACAAGCTCAGGGAAAATCCATTTCTCAAGGCGGAAGATATACGCTCCTTCTACGAAGAAGAGATTCACGGGATTATATGCTCCGAATTCGATGATTACTGCACTTCAGACGACTACTATCCTCCCGTCGTCGAGGACTTCCCGGGGAATATCCACTACTATATGGATAAGTTCCTGCCCGAGCATGGACTGGAAATGACAGATGATGATTATGAGTGCGATGAATCCGACATCTACTGATGACGATAAAGGAACAGAGAAGTGACAATAAGAGAGATCATCAAACAGAAGAACCGGGAATTTTCTGAAGACGAATTAATCGGAAAGTTCATATGCAAAGAGGTTTTTACTCAGGATGCCACTGAAAGGAAAATAAGGGCGGCGGAATACTTTGCACCGATTCTTAAAGAGAAGTTCGGAGAAAAGTACCCTCTGCTGGACTGGGAGGAGGAGAGCGCAAAGCTTACGGTACTGACCTATCAAGGTCCGGACGACATCAATAAGGAGCTTACGTTTGTTCCCGCAATCGCCATATATTTCCTCGACAGCATATATCAGAGTGAGGGCGGAAAGGAAAAAATAAGACAACTGGCGGAGCTTGTGAAGGATGATGTCGATTTTGAAAAGGCAGGAGATGACGCCGAAGAATATTTCTACAACCACTGCACATTGGATGCCGGATATCCAGTATATCCCGCGAGCCTGATTGACGGCATATGCCAGTATATTGCTTTCAGAAACATCGACTATGACGCATATTCCAAATTGAAGTCGTTTACAATCGACTATCCCCTCATATGTGACCCATACACATCCTCCCTGGAGAAAGACACAGAAGGAACAGAGTCGGAGACAAGAAAGATATTCCTGAGCATTCTGGAGATGGTTCCCCGGAAAGCCAAAGATGAGGCAGTTGATGAATACAAAAGGCTTTTCTTTCCCCTCATTGACAGCTTCCTTGAATCAAGAGACAACATAGAGAGAGCCAAGAACAAGATTGAGGGTAAATTGGAATACATGAAATTCCGTAAGAACGAGGAATTATCCTCCCCGTCAATCACCCCCGCCGAGTTCAGAAAAATACAGAACGATTATTTTGACAGACTCGACAAACTCATGATAGATAAAGAAAAGCTGAATTTCACGGAAGTCAATTTCAACGACAACTATACCCTTGGCCTTTTTGCCATTCCTTCCATTCTCGCCAGATACACAGAGCCGTTCCGCTCGATTGATCAATTTGATCCATACAAAGTCATTACCGGCTACTTTCTGCTGCTTGAAAGCGGAGACAACTATGCATGGCTTATGGATGCGTCCCTTGCTTCCCTCGGCTTCGCATCCTACCGCCTGCCGTGGACTGACGCAGAATTCTCATGCGGCAAGGAAGCCGAAGAGGCCAGAAAAAGCCTCGGTAATCATCATTGGAGCAATAATGATATATACACGCCTTTGATGAAAAAGGAAACGCTTGGTATCGAGGACGAAATATTATGCAGCGATCTCAGTGTTGCAAAAGCAGTCTATATCCTTACAGGTGCAGTCCCGCCGAGATTCAGCATCAGCATTCCCGGCAGGAAAGAGCTCATAAATGAAATCGGAGAGAATCTCTACTGTAAATTCAGAGATCTGCTCAACCTCTCATATACAGCAGAAAACCAGATCAACGACATAAGTGAATTAGACACATGGCTCTCGGATATTCAAAGATACCATAAAGTCTGCAAAGAGCTTAACGATACAAAAGAGAAGCTGGGGAAAACAGAAGAAGAGAAGAAGGAGCTTGAAAGGAAGAATGCCGCTCCGGATATCGTCCTGAAGAAGGAAAAAGATTCCCTGAAAAAGAAGGTCGAGGAGCTTAACTTGCTGCTCGCCGGCGAAAATGCCGAGAAGGAAAGGCTGAGGGAAAAGATAACGGTTCTGAACAGGGAATCTAGAAACGAGAAAGAGGAACTCTATTCGCTGAGAGAGTTGATCTTCTCCCGCAGTGGAGACAATGCGGCAGAGGAGGAATCCTCTCCTGATATTGAATACCCGTACAGGACCGGATCTTCCATTCTTGTTATCGGAGGGCTGCCCGACTGGCTGAAAAGGATGAAGAATCTTCTTCCGGAAGTAAAGTTCTTCGGGGACAGGGCCCCGCAGAAGGAAGTGTTGAAGCATACGGATATCGTATGGTTCCAGACCTATGCCGGCCTCTCTCATAAAACCTTCTACAAGACGATAGACGATTTGAAGGCTCTTGATATCCCGATCAAATACTGCCCGACAAGCGGCGTCTACAGATCCGCCGAAGCCATCGTGAATGATGATGAGAAGAGAAGAAATGGAAAATAGTGGACACCAATGCCCCGTGACGGCCTTCAGATTGCCGGAAGAGCAGGATGATTGCAAGACCCTGCTCAATCAGAAAAATATCCTTTTCAATTGAGATTATTACTTACAACTCAATCAGTTCTACACTTAATCCTGAGTGTTTGTCCGCTAGGTGTAATTTCAACTGCAGCATCATAAATGCAGAGGAACTGACATCTGAGACAACCTATCGGGACAACATGTAGCCAGTCCTCCCTCTTATATGCATAGCCGGTTTCATCAATGACAAGAAGGAAGTCCAGCACTTTCACTAGTGAACTACTCGGTAATAAATTACCAGAGCATCATGGCTGAGATTGCTCTTCCA
>CAVFZO010000115.1:0-5263 GCA_963626925.1 Clostridium sp. AM49-4BH | reverse complement strand
TGTCCTTCAGTTTCGACAACAGCATCTCTATTCTGTAATAGTAGTCGGGGGAGTAGAGTGTCCCGTCATCGAGGAGATATACCTTACTCGATACTGTTTCGTACCCCGGGTCGTTGAAGAGCGTGGTGTTCTCCACGGTGTTCTCGCAGTAGACGTAGTAGAGGACGGAGGGGAATTTGCCTTCTCCCTTCCGGATTATTCGGCCGCTCCGTTGTATTCTCTGGAGCTTCGTTGCCGTGTTCGAGAGGAGTATCCCGACATTGCAGTCGGGGACATTGAGGCCCTCATCGAGTGCGCGGCAAGCAATGAGTATCCTCTTTTCTCCGCCTCTGAACTCATTGAGAGCTCGCCGTCTTTCGCTTTTGTCCATATCGCTTGTGTAGCGTACGGCATCATAACCTTCGTCCTTCAGCAGGAAGAGAAGGGCGTCCACCTGGACGATCCTCTCTGTAAAGATGATTATTCTGTCGGTCCTCTTTGTCGCATCCACTATATCGAGGGTGGTCCAGAGCCTGCTGTCAGCCGTGGCTATGAGAGAGCGCCTTCTGAGTATGAGGGCATTCAGCGCCTCTGCAAGATTCATGAGAACCTCGTTCTCCGTACGTCTGAGCTCGATTATGAGCTCGTCTACAGGTAGGCCGCGCTTCATTATCGAGGGAGCAGCCTGGAAGAGCTTCCCGATTGTCTTTGTTATCTTATCTGATATCTCGTCGTATTCCTCCCTCTCCTCTGAGTTGAGCGGGACAGCGACGTTGAAGAGGACGAAGTCGTTGACGACTTTGTCTTCTATGGCATTTTTGAGCTTGTATCTGTAGAAGAGCGGACCTGTCGCAGGGATAAGTCTGCTTTTGAGTGTCCTCACCTCAGCCGTGGCACTGAGCCCGAGGGCCGAGTACAGCTCCTCGTTGAAAAAAGGGGATGATCTGAAATCGAAGAGGTGGTAGTTTGCCTCGCTTCCGTAGTGATGGAACTCATCAAGTATCAAGAGAACGTGCCTCTTCTCCTTCATATCCTTCTCGATGAGAAGCGGCACTGTATCCCGTGCCCTGTTTATCGTATATATGCCGACTGTGGAGGGAAGGACGGAGGAGGCTGTCTGGACGACTGCGCCTTCGACTCCTGCATATCTGAGGGTGTCTCTCCATTGTGAGAGAAGGGCTACTCTCGGTACCACTACATATACTCTTATATTCCCCTTTGTCTCCTCTATCATCCTTCCTGCCGCCACAGAGGCGAGAAGCGTCTTTCCGCCGCCTGTCGTGACTTCGATGAGACCGCGCCTTTCCACTTCGTCCCATTTCTTCAAACATTCTTCCTGCCAGTGATAGAGCATAACCATACTATGATGATAGTATCCATCCCTGTTCTCTACAACAGGATTGAGATCTTCGGCCTCCCCGATAAGCATCTTTGTATTAGCCCCATTGCAATTTCCTGTTGTGAGGGGGAATTCTGCATAATGTGCTGAACGATTGGGAAGAAAAACGGAAAATGCACGCCAGGATGATCTGCTGCATCGGAAGAATCCGTCAGACAAGTATTCCTGCGACTTCCGGTCATATAAGATGCACGTGTAAAGCGTGATAAAATTCGGTAAGTTGACCGGAAATATTCAGGAGATCGAGGCGCTACCTGCTCCTTCTGTAGTTGCCATCCCCGGATTCTGTTACGGACTACAGTTATGTAGAAGGCCTGGATTTGATGGCTGGCGGATAACCAGGGACGTGACAGGAAATCCCCGGGCATTATGCTTGAAACTTGACTTTTTATGAGGGCGCATTGAGTTGGCATGAACCCTTAATTGTTAAATCAGGGGTGTGAAAAGTAACACATTCATAATACAATTTATGTGAGATTTGAAGAGACGACGAAATGGAGATTATCGACCGGATGGAATAACTGCTCTATAGATAGCTCCTTACATACAGGCAGACTGCTGGCAGTGTGAATTATTGCGGAAGCGGCGGAAAAGCCGTGTGACGAAACTGTATTAAGTTGAAGAGAGAGGGTGAATTGAGATGATTGATGTGAATGAAATTTTGAAATCTTCCGAAAAAGTGAATGTTGAGGTCAAGGCGGCACAAGGAGGTGTTCCGAATAGTATTTGGGAAACATATTCTTCCTTCGCTAATACGTTCGGCGGGACCATTATTCTTGGAATAGGCGAAGAGAAAGATACGAAACAGTTCATTCCCATAGGAGTGCCCGATGCAAAGAAAATGATTTCGGATATCTGGAATAACGTAAATAATCCACAGAAGATAAGCAGAAACATCCTCCTGGAACGGAATGTTTACAGCGAGAGGTGCGATGGGAGAGACTACGTTGTTATAGAAGTTCCTCGTGCGGCAAGAACTTCTAAGCCGATATATATCGGAACAGATATGTTTAAAGGCTCATATCG
Source organism: Clostridium sp. AM49-4BH (assembly GCA_963626925.1). Classification (GTDB taxonomy): domain Bacteria; phylum Spirochaetota; class Spirochaetia; order Sphaerochaetales; family Sphaerochaetaceae; genus Ornithospirochaeta. The sequence continues at coordinate 2,859 of CAVFZO010000115.1, read as the reverse complement.
TAGAAATTATGAGGGCGATTATCTCTGTACGGAAACGGAAATCAGAACAATGATCCGGGATTCTCTGGACACATCTGCCGACTCTGCTGTGTTGGATACTGTTGGAATGGGTGCGCTGAACTCAGACAGTATCAAGAGCTATCGCACCCGTTTCGAAATAATACGCAGCGGGCATACATGGAATGGATTACCTAATGATGAGTTTCTGATAAAGATCGGAGCAGCAAGAGTTGCGGAGTATGACGGTAAGATTCATCCAACACTTGGCGGCCTGCTCTTCTTTGGAGACTTCATCAACATTATGAATGAACTGCCGGATTTTTTTCTTGATTACAGGGAGAAACTTGCCATCGATACGCGCTGGTCTGACCGTGTCTGTTCAGGAGACGGCGATTGGAGCGGTAATGTCTACGACTTTTATTTCAGAATTGTTGATCGCCTGACTTCTGATGTCTGGAAACCGTTTGTTATCAATAAGAATCTGCTCCGCGATGATGATACTGACATTCACAAAGCCTTGCGTGAAGCACTTGCCAATGCACTGATTCATGCAGATTATTATGGACGTCAGGGTATTGTCATCGAAAAGGAATTCCACAAAATGAAATTCTCAAATCCCGGCACATTCCGTATAAGTGTCGACGATGCAATTTCGGGCGGTATAAGCGATGCGCGAAACACCAGAATCTTTAATATGTTCTCCTTGATAAAAGTGGGTGAACGATCCGGCATGGGTCTTTGTGACATCTATAACTATTGGAAGGAATACGGATATGAAAAACCTGTCATCATTGAAACTCTCAATCCCGATAGGACTACCCTTATTCTGAACATTGAATATGATGGCGATCATGAAGTGAATGATGGTAATAATTGCTTAAATGATGGAAATAATGGTGTAAATGACGGAAATAATGGTGTAAATGACGGAAATAATGGTGTAAATGACGGAAATAACAAAGGAAATGATGGAAATAATGATGGAAATAATGATGGAAATAATGGACATTTAAGTAAGACGGAAGAAAGGGTTTTTTCAAAAATCAAGGAGGACAACAGGCTCCCTGTAAAAAAGATTGCGGAGGAATTAGGCATATCCACAGTCACTGTTGAAAGAGCAACCAGAAGATTAAAAACGCTCGGTTATATTGAACGTGATGGCAGGACGAAAGGTGCTTCCTGGATTATTCTGAAAATGCCTTCATTGACCAGCAGGCCACGGAAGAAAAAATGATCAGACGGTTTTCCGCCGTCTGTCGTGACTTCGATGAGACCGCGCCTTTCCACTTCGTCCCATTTCTTCAAACATTCTTCCTGCCAGTGATAGAGCATAACCATACTATGATGATAGTATCCATCCCTGTTCTCTACAACAGGATTGAGATCTTCGGCCTCCCCGATTGCATCTCTGCCCTCTGATCCGGTTCATCGGGCGTCTCATATTTGATAGAGAGGCCTGGGGGGATGATTCTGCACTCTTTTCCGCCCGAGAAGCGGGGCTTATATGCGGTTCTTGGTGTTGGTTCTCTTTCAGCTGTGTCTTCCGCGTGCCTCCCCTGTGTTGTTTTTAATCCTTCACCTTGTTTGAGAGAAATGTGCATTTAATTTTTGAGACATGTTACCGGCATTACTATAACCCCGTCCCTGCGTTTATATGCATGCTGGCCGACTCCGATGATGACCATCTTGAAAGAAGGAGCCTCCATTGCACTTGTGTCAATCTTCGCTTCAAGCCTGTTGAGAGAAACGGCCCCTTTCTCTATATTCGATTCTCCTCCGAGTTTGATTTCAACAAGACCGTATTTTCCGTTTCTGAGGTGTATTACTGCATCACATTCGAGATTGTCTTTATCCAGATAATGGTATACATCGCCGTCTATGCTTTCTGCATAAACACGAAGGTCGCGGATAACCATGTTTTCGAAAAGAAAACCGAATGTCCTGAGGTTATTAACGAGGTCATTCGGTCCTATACGAAGCGCTGCTGCAGCTATTGACGGGTCGACGAAATATCTGGTGGGTGTGCTTCTGATTACAGTGCGGCTTCTGAGCCGAGCGCACCAGCTTTCGGCATCCTCGATGATATAGCAGTCTTTGAGAGCGTCTATGTATTTATAAAGGGTATTGATTCCGAATTGTGTATTTGCTCCTTTTCCGATAATGTCTTTTCTTATTTCTTCAAGGCTTATCTGTGTTCCTATATTTCTTGAATATGATTTCAGAAGTCTTACGGCTTTTGCTTTGTTGATCTTCTTGCCCACTGCTTTTTCGAGATCCGCCTCGACAAGCCCTTCAACATATTCATAAGAGATTTTCAAAGCCTTATTCTCATCTTTATCCAGAACCTGGGGCCAGCCGCCTCTGCATACAAGATATGCCATTCTGTCTATATCGGTTTCGGCCTCCAGAAAGATGTCACTTTCGTCTTCAAAAAGAGAATGGAGAGAAACTTCTCCTGACGAATCACCTGATTCATAGAGTGACATCGGCCTCATCGTCATTCTCGATATGCGTCCTATGCCTGAATGGAAGATTCTTGTTTTATCAGCAGGCGTTGCCGAGCCTGTGAGGATGAACTGACCGGGCTTTGCTCTTTTGTCAACTTCAAATCTTACGGTATCCCAAAGCTGAGGAGCCAGCTGCCATTCATCAAGCAGTAAAGGTGCATCGCCTTTCAGCAATAGGGACGGCTTGATTTCTGCAAGGGATAAGTAGTCCTTGTCTTTGTCATTCATCAGTATTACTCTTTTTGCCTGCTGTGAGGCAGTGGTTGTCTTGCCTTCTCTTATGTTAAGCTTAACATAAGGTCGGTTATGTGCAGTGAAACGTTATGTTAAGTCTCACCGTACAATTCCTTAA
>CAVFZO010000114.1:0-5297 GCA_963626925.1 Clostridium sp. AM49-4BH | reverse complement strand
TGGACCTCAAGAAGGTATTCCGCTGACGGCGAATCGATAAAAATATAACAATTCCTTAAAAATATTCTATCAATTTCCTCTCTTTTTCCTGTAAACTCTATTCTGTTGACAGTAAGAGAGGAAACATATGTCAGATACCTTTGACTATTCAATCGTAGAGGAGGCCCTCCATAAGTGTGGAGAAAACCAGTCCTCCATCATTGCGATTCTTCAGACTATCCAGGAACATTTCCACTATCTGCCCGAGGAGGTCTTCCCCTACCTGGCAGAGAAGCTGGACATGAGCGAAGCGCGCATCTACAGCGTCGCAACGTTCTACGAGAACTTCTCACTCGAGAAGAAGGGCAAGTACGTCATCAAGTTCTGCGACGGAACGGCATGCCATGTGCGCGGCTCGGTACCCATCCTCGAAAGGGTGAGGGCCGAACTCGGCGTTAATGAAAAGAAGAAGACTACGGATGACCAGATGTTCACCATCGAGACAGTATCATGCCTCGGAGCATGCGGCCTGGCGCCCGTTATGACGGTCAATGACGAAGTACATCCCGCCATGACGCCAGACAAGGCAATGGAGGTGATCTACTCGCTGAAGGTCAGGGAGGGTGCAAAATGACAAAGCTCATAACCAGAGAAGACCTTGCCTCTCTCAGAGAGGACATGAGAAGCGGCTATGTAAACCAGACAAGGAAGATCATCGTCTGCGGAGGCACGGGCTGTGTTGCAGGCGGATCGCTGAAGATATATGAGAAGCTGAAGGCTCTTATGGAGACGGAGGGACTCTATGTCTCCGTCACCCTCGAGAAGGAACCCCATGAGAAGGAGATAGGCCTCAAGAAGAGCGGCTGCCACGGCTTCTGCGAGATGGGACCGCTTGTGAGAATCGAGCCGGAAGGCTGGCTCTATACGAAAGTAAAACCCGAGGACTGCGAGGAGATTGTCGAGAAGACTGCGAAAAAGGGCGAATGCGTCGAACGCCTGAGTTACTCGATAAACGGCGTTACGTACCGTAAGCAGGAGGAGATTCCCTTCTACAAGCAGCAGACGAGAGTCGTTCTCGAGCACTGCGGCAGAATCGATGCCGACAGCATCCTTGAATATATTGCAATCGGAGGCTATGAAGCCTTCGAAAAGGCCCTCTTCGAGATGAGCGGCGATGAGATTATCAGCGAGGTGTCCACCTCGATTCTCCGCGGCCGCGGAGGCGGAGGCTTCCCTACCGGAAAGAAGTGGGAGCAGGTCAGGAGAGCAAAAGGCGAGCACAAATACGTCGTCTGCAACGGAGACGAGGGTGACCCCGGTGCATTCATGGACAGATCGATCATGGAGGGTGATCCCCACAGGATGATCGAGGGCATGATGATTGCGGCTCGTGCCGTGGGTGCCGAAGAAGGATATATATATGTAAGAGCCGAGTACCCGCTGGCTGTCAAGAGACTCCAGAGGGCGATAGAGCAGGCAGAAGAGGCAGGACTCCTGGGTGAGAACATCCTCTCTTCCGGATTCAACTTCCGCATCCACATTGCAAAGGGTGCCGGTGCATTCGTATGCGGAGAGGGCTCCGCACTCACTGCTTCGATCGAAGGCCGGAGAGGTTTCCCGCGTGTAAAGCCTCCCCGTACGACAGAGCACGGTCTCTTTGACTCCCCGACTGTCCTCAATAACGTCGAGACATTCGCAACTGTTTCACAGATAATTTCGAAGGGGGCAAAGTGGTATCTGACGATAGGTACTGCGACAAGCCCGGGAACGAAGGCATTCGCACTTACGGGCAACATAACGAACACAGGACTCATCGAGGTCCCGATGGGTACGACGCTGAGAAAGATCATTTTCGATATCGGCGGCGGCATGAGGGGCGACGGAGAGTTCAAGGCAGTCCAGATCGGAGGTCCCTCCGGAGCATGTCTTACAAAGGATCAGCTTGATCTTCCTCTCGATTTCGACAATCTCAAGAAGATAGGGGCTATGATAGGCTCTGGCGGCCTTGTCGTCATGGACAGCCACACATGCATGGTCGAAGTCGCACGCTTCTTCATGCACTTCACGCAGAACGAGTCCTGCGGTAAGTGCGTCCCGTGCAGGGAAGGCACGAAGAGGATGCTCGAGATACTCGAGCGTATCGTTGACGGCAACGGCAGGGACGGGGATATAGAACTTTTAGAGGAGCTCAGTGATACGATCTCGAATACGGCTCTCTGCGGTCTCGGAAAGTCGGCTCCGAATCCTGTCATGAGTACCATAAAGAACTTCAGAGACGAGTATGAGGCTCATGTCTACAAGAAGAAGTGCCCTGCAGGTCAGTGCCAGAAGCTCAAGACCATCTACATCGATCCGACTGAGTGCCGCGGCTGCTCTGCATGTTCGCGTAAGTGTCCTGTCGGAGCTATCAGCGGCAGAATCAAGGAACCGTTCATCATTGACCAGAACAAGTGCATAAAGTGCGGTTCCTGCATAAGCACGTGTAAGTTCGGTGCGGTAAAGGAGAAGTGAGATGAGTGCAGATTTTATCTATATAGACGGAGCTCCCGTAGCAATCGAAGGCGAGAAGAACATGCTCCAGATAATAAGGAAGACCGGCGTCAAACTTCCGACCTTCTGCTATCATACCGACCTTTCGATCTACGGCGCATGCAGAATGTGCATGGTCGAGGATGAGAAGGGCAATCTCTTCACGGCATGTTCAACTCCTCCGAAAGCCGGCATGAGGATAAAGACCAATACGGCAAGGCTGAGAAAGTACAGGAAGAATATCCTTGAACTTCTTCTTGCCAACCACTGCAGGGATTGTACGACATGTGTCAACAACAGAGCCTGCAAGCTCCAGGATCTTGCAGTGAGGTTCAATATCGACGGAGTGAGGTTCCCCAACCGTGCAGATGACAACAGGGTTACGAACTCCTCTTCCTGTATCACATTCGATTCGGGTAAGTGCATCCTCTGCGGAGACTGTGTGAGAACATGCCATGAGGTGCAGAACGTCGGAGCAATCGACTTCGCATACCGCGGAAGCAGGATGATGATATCCACGGCATTCGGACGTCCTCTTTCCGAGACTCCGTGCGTCGGCTGCGGCCAGTGTGCTGTTGCGTGCCCCACCGGTGCAATCATGCCCAGAAGTGACATCAGGAGAGTCTGGGATGCAATCTCGGATGAGAACACCAAGACAGTCGTCCAGGTCGCACCGGCTGTGAGGGTCGCACTGGGCAACCTTGCGGGTATCGAAGACGGAAGGGATGTATCCCCGCTTATCTTCGCCGCCCTCAGGAAGATGGGCTTTGACGAAGTCTACGACACCTCCTTCGGTGCAGATATCACGGTCATCGAGGAGAGCAGGGAGTTCCTGGAGAGGCTGAAGGACGGGAAGAAGCTTCCCATCATCACCTCCTGCTGCCCGGGATGGATCCAGTATTGCGAGAAGAAGCACCCCGAGCTTCTTGATAATGTCTCCACGTGCCGCTCTCCTATGGAGATGTTCGCATCCGTTATCAAGGAAGAGAGACGGGAGAAGGGAAAGAAACTTTTCAGCGTCGCCATCATGCCCTGTACCGCAAAGAAGTTCGAAGCGGAGCGAAAGGAGTTCAGAGACCGCAGCGGAGAGCCCTATGTCGATGCTGTCGTCACGACTGAGGAGCTGACACACATGTTCAGGGAAGCCGGAATTCTCCTCAATGAAATCGAGGGCGAAAGCGTCGATCATCCCTATGACTACTCCTCCGGTGCCGGCGTCATCTTCGGCGTCACCGGCGGTGTAACGGAGGCCGTACTCAGAAACGTCATTTCAGACAAGTCACGTTCATCCCTCCTTTCGATCGCAGCTGTCGGCGAAAGAGGCAACGACGGTGTCAAGGTCTTCGATCTCGCCACAGAGGACGGTGTTGCACTCCGTCTCGGAGTCGCTTCCGGACTGATGAATGCTGAGAAGCTCCTTAAACGTCAGAAGGACGGGGAGAAGTTCGACATCATCGAAATCATGGCATGCCCCGGCGGATGTGTCGCAGGCGGCGGACAGCCCTTCGTCCATTCCTCAGTCAGGAAGGAGAGAGGAAAGGGACTCTATGATGCCGACAGGATGATGAGCATAAGGCACTCCGAACTCAATCCCAGTGTCTCGTCCCTCTATGAGCGTCTTCTCGACGAGAAGGGACACGAGCTCCTGCACGTCCACTACAGGAAAAAGAAGAAATAAGATCTATGGTCCCCTCGAAAGAGGGGGCTTTAAGTTAAAATTGCATAAAAAAGATTGCTTCTGTAATGCCTTTCTGATGGCAAGACCGCTTTCCGGCTGTTATGATAAGTGCAGACAGAATATTGCTTGAGTAAGTGATACGCTATATAGGAGGGTGGATACATGCAAATTACTATTCAGGAAATTCCGCAGAACTTACAGGAATTTGAAGAGCTTCTCGAGGAGTCAAAGACACCGGAAAGGATCGCTGCATTATTCCTCTGCGCGCTTTCGCTTTTCGATGCAGATAAGGACGAGGGCACGGCGGCAATGAACCTTCTTCGCGGTCCGAGGCCTATGACAGCCTACGATCAGCAGTTCCTGCGTGACCGCCTCCGCGGCAAAAGCTATCTGCCGTTCTCATATTTTGACGGGGCAACGCCGGAGAACGGCTATCAGCCGGGAGTACCGTATGTATTGAACGTTCTGGAAGACCCCAGAGCCCGGGATGTAGAGCCCGGCTATCTCCGCCTCTTTCTCAAAACGGCGGGAGCGGATTCTCCCCGCCCCATGAAGCTCAGACAGAAGGGATCTACCGGAGAATGGTTTATATGGGAATATTCCAGTATTCTGAGCGGCATCCGCATCCCGGCCGCCGAAGATCCCTGGGCATAGAGAGCTCATCAAGATGACACCCCTGAATGCAGATAAAGGGTCGGGCATTGAGTTGTGACCCGGGAGATATCACCGGGGGATGCTGAACCTGAGGGCGTAGATCTTGGGTGAAAAAAAGAGGAATGAGAGCTGCAGGAGAAGGAAGAAATGAGGTCTGCGGCCTTCTCGTCTGACGGTCCTCAATTAGATTTCCGATCATGGGAGGAAAAAGCCGGGAACAGGGAGAAAAAGCGGAAATGAATTAGGACAATACCGTTTTTCATTTATATAATTCTTTCTTAAACAAGAGAATACAGAATAAAACTTAAAAAAATTTAAAAATTTTCGGAAAATCGGTTTACATTCTTTTTCAATGTTTGTATATTCTCATTCAGAAATCGGAAAATGATAATCGTTCGGTTTCTAGTAACCTCCTTTTGTTCCCCACGTATGGTTTCCTCCTTTTTGCCATGTGGGG
>CAVFZO010000113.1:0-5352 GCA_963626925.1 Clostridium sp. AM49-4BH | reverse complement strand
GTCATCTTCTTGAACTGATGGGAGAATGTGTAGGAATCCTGATAGCCGAGCCGGCCGACGATCTCCTTTGACGAAAGTCCCATAGAGAGGAGCTGCTTCGAGCGCGATATCTTCGCCCTGATCCTGTACTGCGATGGTGATATCCCGTAAGCGGAGGTGAACTCCTTTCTGAATGTGTTGTAGGCAAGCCCCAGCTCCGATGCAATTTCGGGAAGGCTCATTCTGTATTCCTTCTCGAGAAGGTATTTCGCACGCCTTAGAAGTGTCTGCTTTCCCATCGTCAGGTAAGGTGAGAGGAAGGAGAGCATGTACTTCTCCACTGCCGGCATGAGGGAGAAGAAATCGGAGTTGTCGGAGTTCTTGATCTCCTCGTAGAGGGCGAGGAACTCCTCCAGCCTTTCCTCTCCGTAGTCGGCATGGAAGACCGAGGGAATATCGTCGAGGCCGGGATATATCTTCTCGAATATATCTATGAGGTCCCTCGGAATCGAGAGATAGCAGCGCCTGTGATGGCAGAAGGGATAGAGGGTGAGCGTGTAGTCGACCCGTGGGTGACGGAAGATTATGCTCCCGTCAGATATTCTGTAACTGTTCCCGTTTGCCGAGAGTTCTCCCTCTCCTGTTATGACCCACGTCAGAAGTATTCCTTCCCCCATCTTCGCCGTTCTGTGTATGCTCTCGGTGTTGCTTGAAATACCTATGAAGAGTGCGCCGTCGAGTGTCGCGGCATAGAGGGTACGGTATCTGTCTATCCATGTGTAGTCTGTCATATATCAATTTTGACATCTTTTTCAAAAAAGACAACATTTATTTATGCCAGTACCGCCCTTACACTGTAGTCAGTATAAAAGTTAGAGATAAAAGAATGGCTGAATATAAAGACATATTAGATAATGAATTGTTGCTACCGACATCCTCATTCCCCGAGAAAGGGGGCTGGATTATGGACAATGAGTTCATTCTCACCATGGGCGCATCCTACCTTCTGGCACACGGACTGGGACATCCTGTCGAAAATGCAAAAAAAACAATTCACGTAAAAGAAAGCGGGCTCTACTGCGTCCTTGCCTATACTTATAACTGGTGCTCTCCATGGCACAGTGATATATACCCCGGGCTCTTCAGAGTGAAGGTCGGTGAATCTTTAAGCCCCGAAGTCGGTAAAGGCAGTATGTGGGGATGGGAAGACTGTGGAAAGATGTACTTCAGCGAGGGTGAGAACACTATCGAGCTTGTCGACTCCACAGGCTTTGAAGGACGATGCAGCTATATCTTCATATCGAAGGAGAAGAGGACCCTGCCGTCCGGCAAGGAGGGTATCTGGAAGCTTTACTCCGATATGATTCTCAGCCGTAAGACACGGGATAAAGAGAGCTTCGACCTCATCGTGGTCGGAGGCGGTTTTGCGGGTATGTGCGCCGCCGTCACGGCATCACGCTCAGGCTTGAAGACGGCACTGATAGAGGACAGGCCCGTCGTCGGTGGAAATAATTCCAGCGAAATCAGAGTCTGGCTCGGAGGCGGGACAAACTACCCTCCCTTTGCGGGAATCGGGAATGTCGTGGGAGAGTTCGAGCAGGAGAGGATCGGCCACTACGGTGCCGTCAACCAGGCGTCGCTCTATGAGGATGAAAAGAAACTCGGAGTATTGCAGAGCGAGAAGAATCTGACGCTCTATCTCTCGTCAAGCATGGTAGGTGCCGATGTAACGGAGGGCTCAATCAAAAGCATAACCGTGCTCGATATTGAAAAGGATGAGCTGAAAGAACTTGCGGCACCGCTCTTTGTCGACGCAACGGGCGACGGAAATCTCGGAGCTCTTGCCGGAGCCGATTATGAGGTGACGACGAACGGCCATATGGGGGCAAGCAATCTCTGGCACATAGAGAAGACAGGGCGTGATGCAGCTTTTCCCCGGTGCCCGTGGGCAATCGACTTATCAACAGCGGTCTTTCCCGGACGCGGTGACACCTGTGATATCTACGGAAAGCAGAGGGAGTTCTCCCTCGGATGCTGGTTCTGGGAGAGCGGCATGACCGAGGATCCCATAAAAGAAGCAGAAAAGATAAGGGATATAAACTTCAGGGCGATGTACGGTGCATGGGATGCCCTGAAAAACGTTGACGGCGACTACGAAGGCTATGAACTTACATGGTGCAGCCCGATTGCGGGAAAAAGGGAGTCGAGAAGACTCCTGGGAGATATCGTGATGACAAAGGCGGACTTCAGGTACACATTCCCCGACGCCTGCGTTGCAACTACATGGAACTTCGACGTCCACTATCCCGACAAGGCTTTCTACGGCGCTTTCAAAGAGGGCGATGCCTTCCTTACGATGGACTGCAGGGAACCCGTCGACTGGCCCTATTTCCTTCCCTACCGCATTCTCTACTCGAGAAACATAAAGAACATGTTCATGGCAGGGCGCTGTGCAAGTACTTCCCATGACGCCTCGGGAACGGTGAGGGTGATGAGGACGGGAGGCCTCATGGGCGAGGTTGTGGGCTATGCATCCTCACTCTGTAAAAAGTATAACTGTCTTCCGAGGGATATATACGAGAAGCACCTTGACGAGTTCATCGACCTTCTCAGGAGCATTCCAAATAAAGAGGTAAAAAAGGCTGGCAGTACAGTCGTATAAATAAAATGGAGGAATTATGAAAAAGATTATCGCACTATTGGTTCTTCTTTCACTTACGCTCACTCTCTTTGCAGGAGGCGCGAAAGAAGCTGAAGCTTCCGTAGGTGAAACAATCGTCTGGGCAGGATGGTCCGGAGAAGAAGAGGCATCAAAGGCCATCTTCACCAAAATGAGAACGAACTACGAAGAGAAAAGCGGCAACAGCGTCAGCTGGGTCGGCTGGACATGGGCCGATACGGCACAGCAGCTTCTGATCCGTCTCCAGGGCGGGGAGCAGCTCGACATCGCCCAGGTCGATATCTCGATCTTCAATACAATCGCACAGACCGGGACTCTGGCAGATCTCAATGATGTTTTCGGAAAGGAATGGCTTGAAGAGACATTCCCCTCATCTGCTCTCGAAGTGGGAAATATCGACGGCAGGCAGCTTGCACTTCCCTGGTCAATGGCTTCCATCACCATGGTATACAACCCTGAAATCCTGAAGAGAGCCGGCTGGGACACAGTTCCCGAGACTGTCGAGGAGTTCGAGAAGTGTCTCGAGGATATCAAGGCACTCGGGGAAGACATTGTCCCGTACGGCGTCTCGACTAAGGACGCTACAGCTGCAGGCGACCTCATGCCGTGGCTCTGGACATTCGGTTCCTCCATATTCAACGAGGACGGGAGTGTCAATCTCGGAGATGAGGCCGTAGAGACAATCAAGTGGTACCAGAAGCTTCTGGAGAAAGGCTACATAAAGATGGACGTCGGCAGAGGAGATGCACGCCAGCTCTTTGCCCAGGGCAAGATGGCATTCTATGATGACGCCGTAGTCGCAAAGGGACAGGCTGTCAACAACGGTGTGAAGCCCGAGGATGTCGTAAAGGTATGCTCGGCAATGAAGAGACCGGTGCTCAACAGCGGCGACGAAAGCCAGTCCACGATGTGGGGCCACATGCTTGTCATCTTCTCGTCTTCAAAGCACAAAGAGGCGGCTGCGGAATTTGCAAAGACTCTTGTCAGCGATGAAATTGCTCTCGAATACTTCGAGAAGAACGGTATGCCTCCTGTAACAAACAGTGCAGCAGAACTCGATGAAGTGAAGAACGATGCATACCTCAAGGGCTTCATGGAATCGACAGCATCGGCAAAACTCGAGGAGACAGCACGCCTCTCGAATGCAAGCGAAATCAAGTCGATCATGACCGAAGAGCTTCAGGCGGCACTTCTGGGGCAGAAGACGGCAGAGGATGCTGTTGCATCGATGAAGAACAGAATAAGCTCTCTCTGAGAGTTGAAAAAATAGGGGTACATGACATATGCATAGACGATATAAGAACCATGGGATACTTACAGACAGACAGGTAGGCTTTCTTCTCGTAACTCCGGGTCTTGCTGTCTTCATTGCAGTTATCATGTACCCTTTTCTAAGCGCAATACTGATGTCCTTCACTTCCCGCTCGCTTCTGAGCCCGGTCTACGAGAATGTCGGTCTCCAGAACTACGTAAAGCTCTTCAGCGATCCGTACTTCTTCAAGACGCTTCTTGTGACCCTCCTCTTCGTCCTCGGCTCGACACTCCTTCCGTTCACCCTGGGCCTCGTCTGGGCGATTATCCTCAACGAGAAGTTCAAAGCATCGGAGTTTCTCAGGGGAGTGACGCTTGTGAACTGGATCATCCCGGGAACGGCAATCGGATTTCTCTGGTCCTGGATATTCAACGGACAGTACGGGGTTCTGAACGGCATTCTGTTGAAACTGGGCCTCATCGACGAGGGGATATCGTTTCTCGGGCAGTCATCAACGGCACTCATCTGTGTCATCATAGCCCGCACATGGCAGATGCTCCCCTGGTATATGGCATTCCTCCTCGGAGGCCTCCAGAGCGTCCCGACGGACAGGATAGAGGCGGCGAGAATAGACGGCGCCAACAACTGGCAGGTCTTCTGGAGAATAGTCATACCATCGATGCGCCAGATAGCTTTCCTCGTACTTGCCCTGGGAGCCATCGGCAACCTCCAGCACTTCGACCTTCCCTGGACGATGACGCAGGGAGGACCCGCGAGGGCGACCACGACGCTCTCCATCGAGGTATATAAGACGGCATTCAAGAACTGGAAACTGGGTGCCGCGGCAACTGTCGGAACCGTATGGGCACTTCTGCTCATGGCCTTCAGCTTCGTATATCTGAAGCAGGTCAACGAATCGGAATAAGGAGGAAAAGATGTTTCAGAAAACTGCGGCTTACAAAGCTTTTATCATAATATCTGCAATAGTGATCGGCCTCTTCGTCTTCTTTCCGCTTCTGTGGCTTATAAACACGGCACTCAAGCCCTCAGACAAGACATTCACTCTCTATTTCTTCACAGGAGAGCTGACTCTGAAGAACATCTGGGGAATACTCTCGAACAGGACGATAATGCGTTACCTTCTGAACTCGCTCCTCGTATCCTTCTGTTCGTCATTCCTCGCCACACTTGTGAGCTCGTTCGCTGCCTACAGCTTCTCGAAGTTCCGCTACAGAGGAAGAAAGCTGATCATGGGAGCCTTCCTTATGAGCCAGGCCTTCCCCCAGGCAATTCTCCTTCTCTCGATTTATCTCATGATGCAGAAGGTGGGGCTTCTGGGATCCTACTGGTCCCTCCTGATAAGTTATGTCGTCTTCACCCTTCCCGTCGGGACATGGACTCTCAAGAGCTACTTCGATGCACTTCCCTCCTCTCTGATCGA
>CAVFZO010000112.1:0-5553 GCA_963626925.1 Clostridium sp. AM49-4BH | reverse complement strand
AAGGAATGGTTCTTTTTCTCCGATGGAAATTGGTTGTTTTATCCCGTTGCTAACACCAGTTATTCTCGATGCGTTTGACAAGGCAGAGTCCCTTCATCTCGCATCCTTCCTTAGACAGGGCATGGAGAACGTCCATTAGTCCAGTTGATTTATCAGTGATTGCAAATTCGCTTACTCCCGCTTCCTTGAGGCATGCACGAAGTCGTGTACATAAATTCCAGCGAGAATCCAATCCTTGTGGTTTTCTATCTCTTTGATATAGTAATCTTTCTGAGCCTCAAAGCTTGACTGTTGCTCCAATCGATCTGTGGACACCCTGGCATAAACCGCAACCCGCTTTATCTTTGCCTTCTCCAAGGGAGGAAACTTTGACAGATTCTGAACCTTAATTATTCTTTTCTCTTTCACTGACAACGTACCTCTCTTCAATAGATTTCATTGGCGGATTACAATTATCGAGCAAACAGTTGAGAATCCTATGATAGTCATTCTCATCAATCTTTCCTGAGTAAAATAAGTTTGCAAATATCAACTTTACCATTCGATATTCAACTTCTCCGTTAAAATTCATCTGTATCACCACCATGTGCTACGTAGTAGTTGCTCTGAGAATTTGAAAAGTCAAGTTGTATCTGAAAATACCACGTGTTCACCCTTGAACGATAGCCCATATTAAACGTTCAAAGTACAAGAATCCCTTATGATATCGTTCGCTAGTATGCACCCGAAATTGATTGCAATTCAAAGTGTCATAATCGCCCCCAAGCCTCTCTTCACAGTATAAAGAAAGAAGGTCCAAAAGCTTCCAGAAACTAATTACTTGTTCTCACTAAACTTCGAATAGATGTTTTAGAATAACTCTTTACGTTGCTTGTATTTTTTCGGGCAAATCATTTCATCAATGTGCCTGAACGAGCCTCCGGCAAAAGGCTTCATGTCGACTATTCTGATGTCGGCAATTCCCTTCCTGAGTGCCCTCTCGACAAGAGGTATCTTCAGAAACAAGTCAAAGACTTCAGAAAAGATGGTGAGTATCGTAATCTTCATTGCACCAGTTTAGAGGGCTTTCATCACAATGAAAAGCCGTTCAATCACCCGGGCCGCAAAGTCCCCTGTTGCGGTCTGGAAAAAGGGATTATCAGAGATTCTGAATCGTCTGAAGAATACGCTTGATCCTTTTAATGCTCTCTACGTCGGCGCCGTCCTGTTCGAGCACCTATTTCAGCCGGATATTCCGCCGCTGGACATGCCTGCTGCCGAGAGAATAAGGAAAGACTCATGGAGAATGAGGCATATAGTGCAATAACGAAGCATATGAGAGAAGATAACATTTTTCCCGTCTTTATCTTTTACCTGATTATTTCTACAATTGCTGAACTGTAGAATATATGAATTATTAAAGTTGAGGTTTAAATGAAGAGAGTTGTTACCATCCAGGATATTTCGTGCATCGGAAAGTGTTCGCTGACCGTTGCACTTCCCATCATCTCCGCAATGGGTACAGAGACTGCCATAATCCCGACAGCCGTGCTCAGCACGCACACCGCATTCCACGGCGGCTTCACATTCCATGATCTTACTTCCGAAATCGTTCCGATTATGAATCACTGGGAGAAGGAGGATTTCAAATTCGACGGAATATATACCGGGTATCTGGGATCACTCGAGCAGATCGACCTTATGAAGGACCTCATGAAACGCTTCGGCTCCTCTCCCGATACCGTGAAGATTGTCGACCCGTGCATGGCGGACGGCGGCAGACTCTATCCCGGCTTCGACGAGAACTTCGCCCGTCATATGGCAACTCTCTGCGCTGAAGCCGATATAATCCTCCCCAATCTCTCCGAGGCTGCCTTCCTTCTGGGAGAGAAGTACCTCAGCGGCGGCTACAGCGAAGATGAAATCAAGGCCCTCATGAAGAGGCTCGCTGCCCTCGGAGCAAAGACTGTCATTCTGAAAGGCGTCTCCTTCGACAGAGATCAGAAGGATCTCAAGGGCGTCGGGGGTAAGATCGGTATCGCATCGTACGACAGCACGACAAGAAGATTCTCATGGTACTTCCATAAAAAAATCGACACATCCTTCCACGGTACCGGCGATATATTCGCTTCAGTATTCACCGGAGCTCTCATGAAGGGATTCTCAATCGAAAAGTCCTACGCTCTTGCCGGAGACTTCGTTGTAAAGGCCATCGAGGAGACCCTCAGCCACGAGGAACACAACACATACGGCGTCGACTTCGAGACTGTAATACCCTATCTTCTCAAGGAAATGGAAAAGGGAAGATAATTCATTCTCCCGACCTCCCGAGGCTCTCCGGAGGGGAGCCTTTTCAATTGACCGCAGGAGGACAAAAGAGGAAGATAAAGCTGTGTCCGAATACAAAGTAATCATTATAGGCGGCGGTGCCTCCGGCCTCTTTCTGCACTCCCTCATCCCCTCGTCTCTCCTTATAGAGAAGAACAGCATGTGCGGCATAAAGCTTCTTCTTACCGGAAACGGAAGCTGCAACATCACGCACGACGAGGATAGAGTATCGCTTTGTACGCACTACTATGAAAAACGAGGCTTCGTCACACCTGCGCTCTCTGCTTTTCCTCCGTCTGCTGTCAGAGAATACTTCTCGTCTCTCAAAGTTGAAACATACATCCGCTCTGACGGAAAAGTCTTTCCTGTAACGAATGACAGCAGGGATGTAAGGGATGCACTCCTGGGGGACGGGAGAAACATTCTTTACGAAACGGAAGTAAAAAAAGTAACAAAGAAAGGAGTCATTTTCACTCTCGATACGACAAAGGGTAACTTCTCATCGGAGATTCTCGTTATTGCGACCGGCGGTATGACATACCCGAAGACAGGGTCGACGGGAGACGGCTATTCATTCGCCCGGGCATTCGGTCACAAAGTAATACCTCCCCGCCCTGCTCTTTCCTCAATCTCTATCTCAATGAACACCTCCGCTCTCGAAGGTGTCTCCCTCAGCTCTGTCACTCTGACAGCAGGAAAGAAGAAGGAGACGGGAGCGATAGTATTCACAAGGCGGGGAATAGGCGGGCCGGCTGCCGAGAACATCTCGCACTGGATTGAGGGGGAGACGGAACTCAGAATCTCTTTTCTTCCTTCATTCGACATCAGTGCCGTGAAGAGGGAAAACGGAAAGGCCGGGATAATCAAAACGCTGAGGCGTCTTACAGCGCTTCCCCATTCTCTCCTTCTCTTCCTCTTCGATGATATAAAGGACAAGAACACCGCCTCGATCACAAAAGATGATCTCCGCCTGATTGAAGAGAGGCTTACGGATCTCAAAGTGAGAGTCAGAACAGACGGCGTAAACAGGGCGATGGTCACTTCGGGCGGAGTTGACACCAGAGAAATCGATGCCAAGACAATGGAATCAAAAATAGTGGACGGGCTCTACTTTACAGGAGAAGTGCTCGACGTCGACGGAGAATGCGGCGGCTATAATCTTACCTTTGCCTTTGCATCCGCATTCCTCGCCGCCGGGGATATCAGGAAGAAAATCTGACCCTCCCCTTTTCTCCGCTTCTCCATGACCAGTCTATGAACGAGAAAATCATGAAGGAATCAACAGTAAAGGCCGTATCTAACTTTATTTCATTTAAATATTCCATACTCGGAATAAAAGCATATGGTTTGATATCTCTATTAGCGATTGTTATATGAGGCGTGAATCTTTTTTCAATTGTAAACGAAACTCCGTTTTCCCTGAGTCTGTTCCCGATTGCATTCCTGAGGAGCAGCAGGGATTCACTCTCGTCAACGTGCGCATAGATCGTCCGCTCACCGAATGAGCCCCATCCCCTGACGCTGACGCTCACCAGAGGGAGTGAAAGAGAGCGGAGCATTTCCTTCATTTCGGAGAGGGGTTTATCACACTTAAAGGGAGGAATGAGAGTTATATGGCACTCCGTCTTCATGCCGCTCCTGTTTCCCCATTTCTTCTGCATCCAGCCCCGGGCGCTCTCTATAGCCGCCCTGAGGTCTTCCGGAAGCGTTACACCTATAAAATAATCAGCCCCTCTCTCCATCTCTTCCTTCCCTGAGCTTTCTGAATGCAC
The DNA here is from genome assembly GCA_963626925.1 of Clostridium sp. AM49-4BH. Lineage (GTDB taxonomy): Bacteria > Spirochaetota > Spirochaetia > Sphaerochaetales > Sphaerochaetaceae > Ornithospirochaeta. The sequence continues at coordinate 1,474 of CAVFZO010000112.1, read as the reverse complement.
AGTCGACATAGATCTTGTGGGCAATTACGACGACAAGCTTCTCTAAAAGCTCCTCCTCCGTCGACGCACTCTCATCCCCTGTCTCATCCTTCTTCTTGAGCCCGAATACGTCGAGGAGTATGGCCTCGAACTCTGTCTTGAAATATTCATAGGACTTCTGAACGGTATGGTTGTTCTCCTTCTGGAGGTTTATAAGAAGAAGTATGTCATCGAGCGACGAGACGTTCTTGCAGAGTGCTATAAACAGAAGGTATGCAATCATTTCTCTCGAATACTGTTTCTTGACGGGATTATCTATAAGCTTCTTTTTTACGTAGTTGCTGATCATCGACTCCGTAATTCCGAAGCCCAGAAAGGGCTCGAGATATCTGTTGATATATGTAGCCGCCTGATTGAGGTAAAGCCCGACGTCGGGTATCTCCGTAAAGGACGGCAGTCTGTACTCCCTTATGGAGGAAAGATCCTTTTCATCTAATTCAAGTACCATATCATCCTCAAAAACTTTTCACAGGTTTTTAAAAAACTCTTGACAGGTTTATCGAAGTTGATTTAACTATATACAAGTTTTTAAAAAACCGATTATAAGGTTGTTATACAACCATCTTCGGTTATTTGCAAGGAGGAAATAATGGTCGTCAACATCATGGTACCGCAGGCTGAAGAGATCCCCTTTTTCACCGTCAAGGACAAACTGAGCGCTCTCTCGCACTTCATAGGCTTCCTTGTCTCGATTGTTGCGTCGCCGCTTCTCCTTATTAAGGGTGCAGTGGATGCAAAAAATACGGCAGAGCTCATATCATACGCGGTATTCGCATTAAGCATGGTGGTGCTCTACGGAGCATCGAGCGCCTATCACAGCTTCGATCTGGGGGATAAAGGGAAGAACAGAAGGCTCAGGAAGCTCGACCACATGATGATCCCCGTCCTGATTGCGGGAACGTATACACCGCTGTGTGTGACGACGCTGAGAGAAAACGGCGGGATGATCCTCCTTGCCGTCATCTGGGCTCTCGCTTTCTTCTCAATAATCTTCAAGGCCTACTGGGTGACGTGTCCGAAGATAGTCTCCTCGATAATCTACATAGCAATGGGATGGGCATGTATCCCGTACCTCTCACGGCTTTATACGCTCCTGACCGGAGGCGGTTTCACAATGCTTCTTCTGGGAGGTATTGCATATACGACGGGGGGAATAATCTATGCACTGAAGATTCCCGCCCTCGAGAAAAACCGGGAGTTCAGAAGTCACGAGCTATTTCATCTCTTCATTCTTGGAGGGACGCTCTTCCACTATCTCATGATATATTTCTACGTCGCATGATGGTAAGTTAACGGAGCTGACTAAGCTCCGTTATTCTTTGCACTGTCTGCAGTTGTCGCAAGATACCGGCTCCGACGGCAACATTTTACAGAACGAAAGAGGTTTTTGTAAAACTCCGGAATCAAGTTTTGATCTGAATATTTATGCAAGTTA
>CAVFZO010000111.1:0-5561 GCA_963626925.1 Clostridium sp. AM49-4BH | reverse complement strand
ATGAGGTTCGGGACAGGGTGCCGGCGTAGTGCTACAATTTGCGCGAGAATTTAGGATCGTAATCTTTTGAGTTAGATATTAGAGGGAGTGTAAGTAGTTGACAGAGAGATACTTTTTTATCGATAAAAAGCTATTTTTTCTTCTCAAAATGTATTATCTTCCAGATAACGATAAAAAACTATTTATTGGAGGAGCAAATGGCACGTTTTACATTACCAAGAGACCTGTATCACGGAAAGGGCGCTATCGACGCACTCAAGACTTTCAAGGGAAAGAAGGCAATCGTCTGTGTAGGCGGAGGTTCGATGAAGAAATTCGGCTTTCTGGACAGAGTCGTCGACAATCTCAAGCAGGCAGGCATGGAAGTTGCCCTCATTGAAGGCATTGAACCTGATCCGTCTGTAGAGACAGTCATGAACGGAGCAGAGAAGATGCTCGAATTCGGACCTGACTGGATCATCGCACTAGGCGGCGGCTCACCCATCGATGCTGCTAAGGCGATGTGGATCAAGTATGAATACCCCGAGGTTACATTCGAAGATATGTGCAAGGTATTCGGACTGCCGGAGCTGAGGAAGAAGGCTCATTTCTGTGCCATCTCGTCGACAAGCGGAACTGCAACCGAGGTCACAGCATTCTCGATCATCACAGACTACAGCAGGGGAATCAAGTACCCGATTGCTGACTTCGAAATCACACCCGACGTCGCAATCGTAGACCCCGATCTTGCAGAGACGATGCCGAAAAAGCTCGTTGCTCACACAGGTATGGATGCAATGACACACGCAGTCGAAGCGTATGTTTCGACGGCTAACTGCGATTACACCGATCCGCTTGCAATCCATGCAATCGAAATGATCATGAAAGACCTTGTTCCATCCTACAATGGAGATATGGAGGCACGCGACAGAATGCACAACGCACAGTGCCTTGCCGGTATGGCGTTCTCGAATGCCCTTCTCGGCATAGTTCATTCGATGGCTCACAAGACAGGTGCCGTCTTCGCTGATTACGGTGCACACATCATCCACGGTGCTGCAAATGCAATGTACCTGCCGAAGGTCATCGCATTCAATGCAAAGGATCCCACAGCCAAAAAGAGATACGGAGTCATCGCCGACTACATGCACCTTGAGGGAAAGAACGACGACGAGAAGGTCAAAGCTCTCATTGCCTACCTCAGGAAGATGAATGACGAACTTAATATCCCGCACTGCATCAAAAACTACGGAGCAGACAGCTATCCGACAGAGGAAGGCTTCGTTCCCGAGCCGGTATTCCTCGAGAGAGTCGAGGACATTGCAAAGAACGCGATCCTCGATGCATGCACGCTTTCCAACCCGCGTCAGCCGAGCCAGGAGGAGATGGTCAAGCTCCTCAAGTGCTGCTACTACGACACGGAAGTCGACTTCTGATTGCCCAAGTGGAACACGGCGCTGTCGAGAGACGGCGCTATTTTTTTCAACTAAAAGATTTAATTGCAGAAATACTAAGAAAAAACCTTGTCGGAGTTTGACTTGTTATCTTTTTATCGATATATTAGTTACCGGTTGGCATGATACATATTGTATCTGTGCCTTTTCGCATTGGATTACTTAATTGAAAGTTGAGAGTTAGTGATGTACAGAATTGTAAGAAAGAAGAATCTCAATCCAACTGTTACACAGATGGAAATCGAAGCACCTCTCGTAGCCAGGAAGGCTAAGCCTGGTCAGTTCATCATTCTCCGCGTCGACGCAGAAGGTGAAAGAATTCCTTTGACTATAGCCGGAAGCAATCCGGAAGAGGGGACAGTCAAGATCATCTTCCAGATTGTAGGTGCTACAACGGAGAAGCTCAATCACAAGGAGGAGGGTGAATACCTCCAGGACTTTGTGGGGCCGCTCGGAGTTGCAACACACACGGACGGAATAAAGAAGGTATGTATCATCGGCGGCGGTGTCGGATGCGCAATTGCAATGCCCATTGCAGAGGAGTTCCACAAGCTCGGTGCCGAAGTCACATCTATCATCGGTTTCAGGAACAAGGACCTTCTGATCTGCGAGGATGAATTCAGGGCTGCCTCTGACACGCTTGTCGTAATGAGCGATGACGGTTCATACGGCAGACACGGCAACGTAACTGTTCCTCTCAAGGAAATGCTCGATAGCGGCGAGAAGTTCGATATGGTCATCGCCATCGGACCTGTGATCATGATGAAGTTCGTCGTTCTCACCTGTAAGCCATACGGTGTTCCCGTCACGGTTTCGATGAACCCGATTATGATCGACGGAACAGGCATGTGCGGCGGCTGCAGACTCACCCTTACCGAGGACGGAAAGAAGGTCACGAAGTTCGCATGTGTCGACGGACCTGATTTCAACGGTTATGAAGTGGATTTCGACGAGGCCATGAGCAGAGGCAGAATGTACTCGGACTTCGAACGCCATGCGTACGAAGAAACCTGTAATCTTTTCAAGAAAGCATGAGGAGAATGAGTAATGCCTATTAATCCAAAAAAACATGAGATGCCGACCCAGGCACCACAAGTGAGAGCTCATAATTTCAACGAGGTTGCTCTCGGCTATACGCTCGAGACAGCTGTCGACGAGGCGAAGAGATGCCTCAACTGTAAGACGAGACCCTGTGTCGAGGGCTGTCCCGTCAACATCAGTATCCCCGAGTTCATCTCTCATATAAAGAAGGAGGAGTTCGAAGAAGCTTATCAGGTTATTTCCAAGTCTTCGTCGCTCCCCGCAGTCTGCGGACGTGTATGTCCCCAGGAGAGCCAGTGCGAGAGCAGATGTACTCTCGGCGTGAAGTTCGAACCTGTCGGAATCGGCAGACTCGAGAGATTCGTCGCCGACTATCATAACGAGAACGTCAAGGCTGCCCCGGTTGCACCGAAGGCTAACGGCCACAAGGTCGCAGTCGTAGGTTCCGGTCCTTCGGGCCTCACATGTGCTGGTGACCTTGCAAAGAAGGGCTACAAGGTAGCTGTATTCGAAGCGCTCCACACAGCAGGCGGTGTCCTTGTCTACGGTATTCCCGAGTTCAGACTCCCCAAGTCGATCGTCGCCAAGGAGGTTGAAGGCCTCAAGGCTCTCGGTGTCGATATCGACACGAACGTCGTCATCGGCAAGACACTCACCATCGACGAACTTTTCGACATGGGCTATGAAGCCGTATTCGTAGGATCGGGCGCAGGTCTTCCAAACTTCATGAACATCCCCGGAGAGGCACTCAAGGGCGTATATTCAGCTAATGAATTCCTTACCCGTTCCAACCTCATGAAGGCTTACGAGAGTGACCCCGTCACACCTATCATGAAGGGCGGCAGGGTAGCAGTCGTCGGAGGCGGAAACGTCGCCATGGATGCCGCACGTACGGCACTCCGTCTCGGAGCCGAGCATGTCTACATCGTCTACCGCCGCTCGCTCGAGGAGCTTCCTGCAAGAAAGGAGGAGGTCGAGCATGCAATGGAGGAGGGAATCGATTTCAGACTTCTCAACAACCCCGTCGAGATTCTCGGCTACAACAATCCCGACAATCCGCGTGACCCGAAGAACGGCTTCGTAACCGGTATAAGGTGTATAAAGATGGAACTCGGAGAACCGGATCAGAAGGGAAGGAGGAGACCTATCCCGATTCCGGGAAGCGAATTCGATCTTGATGTCGATACAGTCGTCATTGCTATCGGAACAAGCCCGAACCCGCTTATCAAGAACACGACGAAGGGTCTTGAGGTCAATGCTCACGGCGGTATCATCGTGAACGAAGACGGTCTGACGTCAAGAGATGCTGTCTACGCAGGCGGAGACGCTGTCACCGGGGCTGCTACCGTCATCTCTGCAATGGGTGCCGGCAAGACGGCCGCAAAGGCAATAGATGAAGCTCTCAGCGGAAAGAACTGAGAATAATACCGAAATGAGTACACAAGGGCGTGGCGGAAGGTCACGCCCTTACTGATACCCCGATAACGCCGGGCATGAAGTCTGACTTTACTTCAGCAGGAGTTTTTTGACGCCTTCGTATCTGAACGGCAATTCTTTTGACAAAAACTTTTCTGCCATCACCGGGGCAGCAATGAAGATGGAGCAGACGGCGTGGCAGTCACATAGGTGAGCATGCCGGATTATGAGGTGGAGTTAAGGAAGCGGAGGTCTCCTATACGTAATCCAGAGGCAGGGCCAGGAGATTCTCCCTGAGATATGTCTTTTTATCTGCAAGACAGAGAATAACTCCCATTCCTCTCCTTTTGTCCGGTATCTTGTCCAGAACAGTGTTTGCAGATCCCATCTTCGCCTTCGGATTGCCTGTCATCTTGAACTCTACGGGGTACAGGATCCCGTCTTCTTCAATCACAAGATCTATTTCATTATCACAATCTTCCGCCTTGTCCTTGCCTCTGTAATAAGAGATGCTGAAACGGTAATCCTTGCCTTCATTCGTGTATGATTTCAGAATCTCGGAAACAACGAACGTTTCAAACATGTTTCCTGCAACCGCCGAGTTCATAAGTGCATCGGCTGTGAGCCACCTTGTAAGGTAGCATGCAAGTCCCGTATCCCGGAAATAGACCTTCGGGGTTTTGATTGCCCTGGTGAGAGCGCTGGCACTGTACGGCTGCAGGATGTAGATTATTCCTGTTCTTCCGAGAATCGAAATCCAGACTTTGATTGTAGGTTCGCTTCCCCCCCACCTGGCCTGCAATACTTGCATAGTTGAGTATTTCCCCTGTTCTTGCTGCAACTGCCGTCATGAACTTCGAGAATGTCACACTGTCCACATTGATTATGCTGTTTATGTCCTTTTCAAGATATGTGGTTATATATGAAGAGTAGAAGTCGGACCATTCCCGTTCGATATCATAGAGCTCGGGATACGAGCCCTTGTGTATGACGGGACAGATGTCCTTATATTTTTTCAGTTCGCATTCACGCTCCGAAATGTAATCCTCTGTCGGAACAAAATGTCTGTTGAACCCGATATTGTTGATTTCCCTCAGCGAGAGTCTCGAGACCTCACATACGGAAACCCTTCCTGCAAGGGATTCACTGACCCCTTTCATGATTTCAAGTCTGCATGAGCCTGAAAGAATAAAGAGTCCCCCTTTGTCGGTTTCATCGACCCTCTTTTTGATATCTTCAAATACAGTCCCTTCCTTCTGGACCTCATCTATGAAGAGAGGAGACGGGGTTGTTAAGAAAAAAAGTTCGGTTCTTCACGCACCAGTTGTCTTTGTTAGCTGTCGTCGAAAGTCACCCGGTTGTAGGAGGGGAACTCATGTTTTATGAGCGTCGATTTTCCTACCTGTCTTGCCCCGGTGAGCAAAGTACATTTGCTGGCCTTAACCCTGCTTTTCAATATATCCGAGAATGCTCTTCTGATATAAGCCATGAACTTTCCTCCGACCAATGTGAACTACTCGGTAATAAATTACCAGAGCATCATGGCTAAGATTGCTCTTCCATGGGTGCGTCCATGACACCGCTACTGCTATTGCTAGACAGCTACTTTGTATACGTATGGCATTCGTATGTCTGCCATGTGTATTTGTTTACCCGTCCTCTGCCTGTATA
>CAVFZO010000110.1:0-5609 GCA_963626925.1 Clostridium sp. AM49-4BH | reverse complement strand
GTATTTTTGATAAGATAGTTATCAACAATCCTAAGTTCCTGGAAGAGTATGTTGATCATATGGATGCAGTTGACGGCAGTTACGAGTGGAAAAGGCGTACAAACGCAAACATAAAGATCCTAACTCCTGAAGAAGGGAGGAGATTATCAGAATTACGCAGGAAGAATAGAGAAGCTTCAAAATGAGCTATGGGATTGAGAACATCTTGACCGTTATTGAACGAGATGGAGAGGAGGCGGTAAAGCAGACCTCTCCACTTTTTCGTGTCACGCAAACAAGGACATACAGAATTTTCTTCAATTGAAAGCTACTGATTTTGCAAAGAAGAGAATTTCTATTACATATCTTGTTTTCAATGAAGATACCGGTAGTCTTCTTGGCTACTTCACGTTAGCCCACAAGGTGTTGTATGTTCCTGCCGACGGCATGAGTAATAATGTGAAGCGCCGCTTAGAGAGATACGGCAGTTTCGATAAAGACACTAATTCTTACCTTATGTCGGCATTCCTTCTTGCACAGTTTGGGAAGAACTATTCTCTTAGTGAAAATGACCGTATACCAGGATTAGCCTTGATGGAATGTGTTGATTCCATATTGAAGAAAATCCAGTTCCAGTTAGGCGGAGGTGTTGTATATCTTGATTCATTGGATAACAATCACCTCGTTCATTTCTACTCTGACGTGTGCGGTTATAGAAAAATCAGTGAACGTATTTCTGATACCAATGATACGAAGTATCTGCAGTATCTGAAGTTTATCTGCTGACTGCATAAAGGACACTCCGGCAAACGGGGTTTTTTAAATGCTCGAAGCAGGTTGGATGAAGAGAGCTTTCTTTGCGCTTCATTGACTTTAAAATAACGTAAGAGTGGCCTGATACCTGGTATATGAACATTTATGTTGTATCTGCCTGTGAAGTGAAAAATGGGCAGAATCATCCTTTATCATTAACCGGGAGCTATTGTCTGAAATCCACAGTTCGGAGAGGGCAATCCTCGAAATGAATACGGCCTCGGCTTTTATTGCCACGCGGAACGAGAATCGAGAACGGGCGGTGACGGAGTCCCGGGAAGGCTGGTCGAACAGGTACGCTGCAGATAGAGAGGGCTGGGGACGCTCGATTTCTCCGATCCGGATTACAGGATAACCGTTCTCGTGAGCAGCCGCTTTCACTCTGGAGTGAGATATCATGAAAGGGGAAGGAGCTTCTCAAATAATGAAGCCCCGGTTACCCGGAGCCTCTCTCTTATTCCCACTGTTTGATGCCGGCGAGAATCTTCTCCTCGCTGCGCTTCTTGGGATCAATCTTGATTTCAACCTTCTTCACTATCTCGGTCATGACAGCTGCGATGACAAAGTAGATTACGGCTGTCGCTATGAGAGGGAAGAACGCCTCGTAGGTGCGGCTTCGCACCAGGTCAGATATCTTCGTTAGGTCGAGCACGGCGATGTAGCCGACGACGCTGGATTCCTTGATGAGTGTCACTATGTCGTTACGGTAGATGGGGAGGAAGTGCTGTGCAGCCTGTGGAAGCAGTATCTTGAAGAAAGACTGGCTGTCCGTGTAGCCGAGAGCCTTTGCAGCCTCTAGCTGCCCGTCGGGCACCGCCTTGCATCCCACGCAGAGCATGTCATACATCGAGCATGAGAAGATGAGTGTGAAGCCCACTACAGATACCCACATGCCGCTGAGTCTTGATGAGCCGAACACTATGTAGTAGAGAATCATCAGCAGCAGTACAGTCGGCATTCCCTCGACAAGCCAGTTGTAGAAGTTGTTTATGGCGTTTGCCACAGGGTCGCCGTGTCTGCACGAGAGGTATATGCAGAAACCGAGTATTGTTCCGAGGAGTATCGAACAGATGGTGATGAGGATGGTGACTCCGGCACCCTGCAGAAAGAGCTTCCATCTGCTTTCACGCAGGAATGTCTTGTTGAACGAGGACGCGAGCTTTTCGAAGAATGTGAGGGTGCTTGTCTCCTCTCCGATTACAACGAGGTTGATCGGGGTTGTGTAGTAGACGTCGGAAAGCGTTCCCGTTTCGTTACGCTCCTCGCTCACGACGATGTTCATCCCTATATCATACTTACCGGTCTCGACACCGGGGGCTATTGCCTCGAACGGAACTTCGTAGAAGACCGGCTGGTAGCCGTAGGCGAGGCAGAATCGTGATATGAATTCGACGTCGTAGCCCGAGAGACTTCCGTTCGATACGAACGAGAAGGGCTCGTAGCCGCCTTCGACAGCTATCGATATCTCACCGTTTTCTCCGGTGAACGGGTCAAGCGAGAATGTGCTTGTCTCGGGATCGAAGTTGTTTATCCAGTAGTCGTAGAGGTACTCTGATGTGCCGTCTTCCCTGCACGCTGCTATGAACTCGTTGAGCTCACCGAGGAGCTTATCCTGCTTTTCGTTGTTGCCGATTATGCATGTTGCATTGATGTAGCCTGCAACTTCGTCAAGCGTCTCGAGCTCGGGGTGGTTAGCCTTCTGTATGCCGTAGCTGACACCCTCGATGAGGTATGCGTCGACCTTGCCCGATGTAAGGGCGTAGATCATGTCGTTCGGCATCGTGTAGTACTGGAACGTCGTATCGGGAACCCTGTCGCGGATGAGCTCTTCGTAGAGAACTGCTGTCTGGACGGCGATGTTCTTGCCGTTGAGGTCCTCGATGGGTGTGTCCTTCGGATACTTCGCTCCTGAGAGGGTTGAAACGATGAAGAGGAGAAAGAGCAGTATTGTAAGAAGTCTTGTCTTTTTCATTATTGTCACTCCTCTATCCAGCCGAAGCTGAGGTCAAGGCGGTTAACATAGCCGTCGGGATCGGACATGGTGTATTCCTTGATAGTTGTTGTCTTGTCTGCAAGCACGGAGAGGAAGAGCTCGTTGTCGCTCTTCACAGCCTCCGCCGGCTCACCCTTGTACTTTATGAAGAGAGAGAGCGTGTCGCTCTTCTCCGAGTATTCTATCTGGGCAATGATGTCCGGATTATCTTCGTATGCAGCTATGTTGTTGATGCAGATTTCCTCGAGGGCGATGCTGAGCTTGCTCAGTCTCTCGCTCTCGATGAGAAGTTTCTCACCGTAGCTCTGGAGCTCTTCGTTCATCGCCTCGACATCGAATGATGTGGACTCGATCTTGTAGCGCAGTGTTGTCAGACGCTGTATGAAGCGTCTTGTCTTCTCCTTCTGCGGGTGGTCGAAGATCTCCTTCGGAGTTCCCTCCTCGTAGATGCCGCCCTCGTCCATGAAGAATATCCTGTTGGAGATTTTCCGTGCAAAGTCCATTTCATGAGTGACTATCATCATCGTGCGCCCGCTCTTTGCAAGCATCTTGATTACCGACTGCACCTCTCCGATCATCGAGGGGTCGAGAGCTGAGGTGGGCTCGTCGAAGAGGATGATCTCCGGATCCATTGCGAGTGCCCTCGCGATGGCTACACGCTGTCTCTGACCGCCCGAGAGTTCGTCGGGGTAGGAGAAGACCTTCGTTGCAAGACCGACGCTTGTGAGGAGTTCCATCGCCTTGTCGTAGGCTTCCTGCCGTCCGCGCCCCAGAAGCGTGATCTGCGGATTCATGATGTTCTCGATGACTGTCTGGTGCATGAAGAGGTTGAAGGACTGGAAGACCATTCCCATCTTCTTTCTCACCTCGTTGAGATCACAGCCCTTTGCCGTGATGTCTTCGCCGTCGACGAGAATCTGACCGCTTGTAGGTTCCTCGAGCATGTTGATACATCTCAACAGTGTGCTCTTGCCTGTGCCGCTGGGGCCGATTACTGCTATCACATCACCGCTGTTGATGGTGACGTTGATGTCTTCGAGTGGACAGCAGTCATCAAACTCCTTTCGTAAATGCCTAAGTTCAATCATTGGCATAACCTTTGGAAAAGAAATCTTTTCCCCCAAAAAATAATGCCGGAAACCCGGACACATGAGGTGCAAACTGCACCCACCAAAGCATGCAAGGCCTATTGTCCATAAAATGGTGGCATTTACAATAGCTTTGGTGAAAAAAGTCGTATTTTTCCAAAGATTATTACCGATTGGATATGAAAATAACTAAAGAGGTGAGCAGGATGCTCCCCATCTCACCCCAGGGCCTCCTTGAGATCGACATCGAAGGGGGCAAGACAGATCGATGTGTCCTGCTCGACAAGGAATGTATGTTTGAGGGCATTGAGGTCATCATCGTCGTATCTGACGACGCCGTCCTTCTGAAGACGGGCGACAACAATGCCGGGGTCACGGTTTATCGAGGAGGCGAAAGATATGATGCTTTCTCTGTCGTAACAGCGCTTCAGGAAGAAAGAACTGTATGCATCAGGGGGTATCAGCATATCTTCGGCATACCTGTTCGCCCTCTCTTCAGCCTCTCCTTCATCTTCCTCCATCGACGCTCCCCAGTCCTTGTTTTTGATGTGTGCGATTTCATGAAGCAGTGTGAAGTAGAATGTGTCGACGGTCTTCATCGTGTTGTTTACAAGAAGCATGACCTTTCTTTTCATTCTTTTCGTTGCACCTCTCAGCTTTGCTCCGGGGAGATTCGGAAGAACGAAGAATGCAATTCCTATCTTTTTGAATGCCTCCTGAAGTGCGCTGTAGAGTCCCTCGTAGTTTGTCGTCTGTGTCAGAGCAAACTCAACTGTGCTGTCTATTTTTGCCCTGTTGAAGGAGGCTGTCTCCGTCTTTATTGCGGCATTCTCCGCAAAGATAATCATGATGTTCGACCTGACTATATTTCTCCGGGTAAGATTCTTCGAACGGCTGCAGCAGGCGCCCTGAGGAACCTGACCCAGCGGGGTAAGATTCGAGTATCCGAGTGAGTGCTTGACTTCAGTTTTCTGCTCGTTCTTCTTTCTCGGAAGATCGGCAAGGGCATATGTCGAATGTAAATCGCTGTAGCTGATGTCCGAGGTAACCTCATCCTCTATATTAAGCCGATGTTTGTTATCGATTTCCTCTTGCAGCTCATCAAAACCTCTCTGGATGTTCATCCACATTTCAACACTCATATTCGTTACAGAGGCAAGCTTTTTTGCCATATCCTTTGTAAGTGACTGATCTCCTTTGATAATGAGACAAAGATTCTTCGGTGTAGTACCTACACGGTCGGCAAAATCTTTTTGTGTAATTCCGTAAAAATTAATAAAGTCTTCAATGAAATACCCTGGATGAAAGGCCGTCCTGTTGTTATATCTAAGGTAGTTACTCATAATGTTTGCTTATCTCCTTTATTTCTATTATCTTCACGAATGCAGCAGTTCTGTCGATATTACACGGAATGAACGGCTGCATATTCTCGTCCAGCGGCTGCAGTATTAACCGCCAGGGTTCTTTTCGTGTTTTCACATCTATTGCAAAAAAACTTCCAGTCTTTTTCTTCCTTTATTGTGAAGTTTATGAAATCTGAATTGGCCTGAATCGATAATATCCTTTATGGATGGAGCTGTCTCCAAAGCGTATAAGCGGTAACGCAGACTATCGGCCAGTTCTTTATTTCCTCCAAATAGGTTACTTGCTTCTTCGTAGTCAGAACATTGTTTTTGTACCTTTTTTTATGAAACAATTCGAGACTTCTCAGACAAACATACGTAACAGATTTCCCC
>CAVFZO010000109.1:0-5642 GCA_963626925.1 Clostridium sp. AM49-4BH | reverse complement strand
TGTCTGCAGTTGTCGCAAGATACCGGCTCCGACGGCAACATTTTACAGAACGAAACAACTACTTGATATCGACTCCGAGTCTCTCGATTTCGCTCTCCATGCTCTTCAGCCACATGGAATAGGCAACATTCTCCATCTCCCCCAGGCCGCTCTTTTCGTAGCTCTCAGTCCATACGCGCTTTATATCCTCATCCGTGATGTTTTCGGCCTTTGTTGCAGTAAGGTCCCCCAAAAGGCTTTCAAGATTCTTCCTTCCTCTCTTCATCCTGGTCCATACAACAGCGAATGCGAAATGAACCCGTGTTTCATTGATTATCCTGAATGTCACAGGGTACAACTCATTGCGGTACCAGTCAGTCGAATCGAGGACAATGAGAATGGGGTATATGTTCCTTCTTTCGATGACTGTACGGTAGAGAATCCAGTTCAGGATGTCCCCTGAATCATCCTCGCAGTCCCTGTCGATATGTGTGACGGCTATTGCACAGCGGCCGCTCTTCGTATGTGCGTCGATGAGCACGAAGGGATGGTAATAGCCGAAGCGTTCTCTGTCGACCTCGCATGCCTCGGTTTCATCGACACGGAAGTCGCACTCAAGGAGAGTGTTGATGATTTTTTCGGTTACGGTCTTGTCCGCCGTGAAGAATGATGCGAAAAGCTCGTCGGAGAGAGAGCTGAATCCTGTCTTAGATAATGTTTTCATTTTATACTCCATACTCTTTAAGACAGAATTTCTATGGGTTTTGTCAAAAAAATATGCGGCGGAACCGATAAAATCACAATTCCGCCCCTCTTATCAATTAATAGAGGCACCCATTAGGATGCCTCATATGTCAGTTCTGACTCTCTTCTTCCTTTTTCTTCTTCGCTTCCAGTCTCATCTTCTGATAGCCCTGTCTGGCCTTCAATGCAGCCTGCGGAGTCACCATCGTTCCCGGTCCTGCTATACAGCCGCCGGGGCAGCACATGATTTCGACGAGATCTGCATCCGGCGGCATCTGGGGCCAGAGCTTCATCGTTCTGACGACCTTTGCATCTATACCGTTGATTGAAAGGACCTTGTACTTGTCCCTGTCCTCGACTCGGCTGAGAACACAGCCTGCAACACCACCGGAGAGAGCAAAGTTCCTGCAGTCCGAGAACGCAGAACATGTCTCGTCATCCCAGTCGACCGGCATCGCGGATACATCGATATCCTTAGCGGCGAAGATTGCCGACAGTTCGCTGTAGGAGATGACTCTGTCAATCGTGTCGGCATAGCGTGTCGCGGCTTCGTAACGCTTTGCAACACAGGGGCCGACGAATACAACCTTGTAGCCGGGGAATCTCTCCCTGCAGAGGTACGATGTGTAACCCATCGGGGAAAGCGTCGTCGATATATGCTCCTTGAGCTTCGGGATATGCTTGTCGACAAGCGTGAACCATGCCGGACAGCAGGATGTAGCGAGGAATCCCTTTCCTTCCGCCGTTCTCTCTGCAAGTTCCGCTGCTTCCTTTTCTGCCGTTATCTTCGCACCTTCCGCGACCTCCACGACCTCCGTGAATCCCGCTTCCTTCATTGCGGCCTTGATCTGCTCGAGAGAGCCCGGAAGCTGCCCTTCGATTGCCGGAGCGATCATCGCGACAATCTTCTCTCCGTTGAGAAGCATCTTTCCCACCGAGAGGATTCCCGACCTCTTGACGATTGCTCCGAAGGGACATGACTTCATGCATTTTCCGCATCCGATGCACTTCTCGTGGTCGACTTCACTGATACCTTTCTCGTTCTGCTTTACAGCTCCGACAGGACATGCGTCCTCGCACGGAACACAGTTATGAACTATGGAATGGAACGGACAGCGCTCGAAGCACTTGCCGCACTTAATGCACTTCTCGGTCTGGATTTCGGCCTTTCCTCTCTTGAAGACGATGGCGTCCTTGGGGCAGTTTGATGCACAGGGACGTGCAAAACAGCCGCGGCATGCATCAGATACCGCATAGTGTGACTGAGGACAGGACGAACATCCCGTTGCAATGGTCGTGAGAAGAGGAAGCCTGGGCTTGTCCTCTCTCATAGCCTCCTCCATATAGGACGAAAGCGAGCGGTACTCGTCGTCGTCAGTCTCGAGAGTATAACCTGCAAGAGCCATCATACGGTATCTGACGACAGCTCTTTCCTTATATATACAGCACCTTGACGGCACTCTGTCCTGCGGACATATGTCAATCGGAATCCTGTCGGCATCCCTCACGAGAGTCCCGTTGAAAAGATGACGGAGGACCTCGGTGTCGATGTGCAATTTCATCTTGGAGTATTCGTTGTTTTTGTCTAACACTGCCTTACCTCTTTTACCAGGGTAAGATTCTACAGGAATCCGATAAAATAATACAGATTGAAAATAGAAATAATGCGCCCTCTCAGTCACTGTCCCTGCAGGCTATCATGTCAATGCCGCTGTTGAGGATGTCGGGGATTATCACATCACCCATCTTCACAGGTCCCTCAGCAGTGGTTTTCTTGATGACGGCCATTGCATCGAGAATCTTTTCCTTCGGAAGCGGAGAGGAGCTTCTCACAGGAAGAAGTGATAGTCTGCTGTTCTTTATCCTCACCGTCGACGATAGCACACGGACGGGATGTATGACCTCGCTCGAGGCATAACTCAGGCCCCGCTTGCAGCTGTTGCCGTGAACAGACTCGACTTTCTTCTCTCCACCTTCTTCGCTCCATGCGACACTTATCGAACAGCCCTTGGGGCATATTACACATGTAACAAGACTCGTCTCCATCACCTTTTCTCCTTCAGATACCGGGCTGCAGCTTTTCCGCAGAGGATACTGTCCTTCGTGACGTTGTCCGCAAGATCGTAGACCCTTAGAACGTTGCCGCATGCAAAGATTCCATCCACGCTTGTCATGAAGTCTCCCCTGTTTACGGGTCCTCTCGTCTTCGCATCCATCTCGAGCCCGCATTTACGCGAGAGCTCGTTCTCCGGTATAAGCCCGACGGAGAGAAGGACGGTGTCGCATTCGACATGTTCCTCCGTTCCCTTGAGAGGACGCATGTGTTCGTCGACCCTGCTCACGGTCACGCCCTCGACTCTCTCCCTGCCGTGTATATATACAGCAGTCGTGAAGAGATGGAGGGGAATGTCGTAGTCATCGAGACACTGAACGATATTGCGCCTCAGGCCGTTTGAACGGCTCATGACTTCATAAACGCCCTTCACCTTCGCGCCCTCGAGTGTCATCCTTCTCGCCATTATGAGCCCGATATCGCCGCTTCCGAGTATTACGACGCTCTTACCCGGCATATAGCCGTCGACGTTCACAAGTCTCTGCGCCGTCCCCGCCGTATATATTCCGGCAGGTCTTGTCCCCGGGATATGGAGCATACCGCGGGTGCGCTCTCTGCATCCCATTGCAAGGATTACGGCATCGGCCTTTATCTCGACAAGGCCCTCCGCGGCGCTGAGTGCCTTTATAGTCTTATCCGGCGAAAGATCGGTGACCATGGTGTCGGTCATGTATCTCACACCTGTCTTCTTTATGAGGTTGATGCAGCGCTGTGCATACTCGGGGCCCGTAAGCTCCTCTCCGAAGACCTGGAGGCCGAAACCGGCATGTATGCATTGATTGAGTATCCCTCCAAGTACGTTATCCCTTTCGATTATTAGAATATCTCTCACGCCCTCATCGTAGAGGGAGAGAGCGGCGCTGAGACCCGCCGGGCCTCCGCCGATTACTGCAGATTGTACCTTAATCATTCTCACCGCCCTCCTTCTCCAGTGTAAGCCAGCTTCCTCCGCCCTCCTTCGTTACCGAAGTAAACGGAATTGAGAGCTCACGCGACAGAATCTCCATGACACGCGGAGAGCAGAATCCTCCCTGGCAGCGTCCCATTCCGGCCCTCACCCGTCTCTTGACGCCGTCGAGGGAGCGCGCCCCGCAGGGCCTCCGGACGGCATCTACTATCTCGCCCTCCGTCACACTCTCACAGCGGCATATGACCCTGCCGTAGAGCTTATTGCTCTCGAGGGCCTTTCTCTTGTCATCGTCAGAGAGCTCCGGAAATCTGAGGACAGTGCGTCCGTCAATGAAATCTTTTCTCTTCTCCCCGACAAGGCCTTCCTTCTCAAAGAGAGAGACAACATACTCGGCTATGGCGGGAGAAGCGGTGAGTCCGGGAGAACAGATTCCGGCGACATTGAAGAGCCCGGGGACGGAGGAGAAGCCGATTATGAAATCCCTCGCTTCCGATACGGCCCTCACACCCGAGAACGATGTTATGATATCTCTCTCGCTGATTCCGGGTACCGATCTTCTTCCGCCGGAGAAGATTTCCTCCTGTCCGGGTGCCGTCGTCGAAGTGTCGTAGGGATCGCAGACATCGACGGCATTGGGGCCTATGAGGATGTTGCCGTCGACAGTCGGAGTGACGAGAATGCCCTTCCCGCTCTTCGTCGGAGGCTGGAATATGGTGTGACTTATCATGGAGCCGACGGCACTGTCGAGGAGGGAGTACTCACCCTTACGGGGGTGAATCACGATTGAGTCGTCTCCGAAGAGAGATGCGGTGCGTCCAGAATCGACGCCGGATGCGTTGATTACATACTTCGTTTTTATCTCGTCGTTGAGGATGAAGCCGTCATCTGCCTTCTCAACCTTCACGAGAGGAAATGAGAGACGGACCTCCGCACCGTTTCTGAAGGCTGTCTCAAGGGGGGCTGCAGTCAGCTCGAAGGGCGAGCAGATTCCGCCCGTCGGAGCAAGAAGCGAGCATACAACAGCGTCGCTGAGCCCTTTCTCGAGTTCCAGTGTCTCCTCTTTCGAGAGAATCTTCAGTCCCGGAACACCGTTGAAGACGCCCTTCGCATAAAGCTCCTCGATTTTCTTCGCACCCTCGTCGTCGAATGCAACGACCATCGATCCGTTCTGCCTGAAGGGAATGCTCATCCTTTCATGACATTCCCTGATGATCTCGTTGCCCCTTACGTTGAGGCGCGCCATAAGCGTACCCGGTTCGGGATCATAGCCGGCGTGTATGATAGCCGAATTGGCCTTACTCGTCCCCTCGCATATATCATCGGCCCTGTCGATGACGAGGACGCTCTTCTCTCTCTTTGTCAGCTCATACGAGAGCCAGCACCCGGCAACTCCGGCGCCGACGACAACCCAGTCATAATTCTTCATAAAGACAAGTCTATACCTTCCTCTGACGGAAAAGAAGAAAAAAGTGAGGAAAAAGCGGCTTTTTCAAAGAGTTATTTTACGAAAAACTTTCCTTTGCTTTTTTTCAGATTCTCCCTCAATAATGAGAACAGGTTATTAATAAGGGGAATCAGAGGAAAGATTTCCCGCACATGGAGGACTAGATGAAAAAACTAATGGTTATCTCTCTCGTACTTGCTCTTGCAGTAACATCTGTATTTGCACAGGGCGGAAAGGAAGAGACAAAGAAGAACGAAATCAAGATTGCTCTTATCGTTTCAAGCACAATCGATGACAAGGGATGGTGTCAGAGCATGCATGACGGAATTGTCGAGGCAATGGAGGAAATGCCCGGCAAGATTGCCGAATACAAAGCTGTCGAGAACACCCAGCCGGCAGACACAATGACTGCTATAAGAACATATGTCAACCTCGGCTACAACATCATCATC